>NZ_JBFTIK010000019.1:0-69336 GCF_056394725.1 Arthrobacter sp. 10N418 | reverse complement strand
AATTGGTATCAACAAACTTGGCACACTATTGAGTTCTCAAACAACAGACACACCCGGCACCACCACAACCACACGGTCACAGATCGCTCCGGAGCAACTTCCCAAACTTACCCGACCCCGGAAGTCTTTGCAAATCCGCATTCCTGCGCCTCACATTCCCACGGGAAGGCCCCCACCCGGCTCCGGCACACACAAAGTGCGCCATTTTCCAGGCCGTTCAGAAGGGGGTCGGTCGCAATCTTTCCGCATCAGCGGCGGCGACTCGAATTACTTTACACGCGCCCGGCATCCCACGCAAATCCACCCCGGAAGGGGGAAAGATCCCCGGGAATCCGCGCACAACCGCACCGCTAAGGGAGAAGGCGGGCCGCCGGCGTCGTAGCCGGCTTCTGTGTGGTGCGTCACCCGGCGGCGGGGCGCCCGCCGCTGCGGCTAGTCGGCGGCTTAACGCAAGAAGAGCCGGCAACCATGTGGTTGCCGGCCCTTCTCAATCCGCTGGTTTCAGGAGTGCTGAATTACCAGGAAGACTTGGTGATGCCCGGGAGCTCACCGCGGTGAGCCATGTCGCGGAAGCGAACACGGGAGATACCGAACTTCTGGAACGTACCGCGGGGACGGCCGTCGATGATGTCGCGGTTACGCAGACGGACCGGCGATGCGTTACGGGGCAGCTTCTGCAGGCCGAGGCGTGCAGCTTCGCGTGCTTCGTCGGTTGAGTTGGGGTCAACCAGGGCCTTCTTCAGCTCGAGGCGCTTTGCAGCATAACGCTCGACGATGACTTTACGCTGTTCGTTCTTAGCGATCATTGACTTCTTAGCCATGTGTTTAGCGCTCCTCTCGGAATTCGACGTGCTGGCGGATTTTGGGGTCGTACTTCTTCAGGACCATACGGTCCGGGTCGTTACGACGGTTCTTGCGCGTCACGTAGGTGTAACCCGTGCCCGCAGTCGACTTGAGCTTGATGATCGGACGTACGTCCTTGTCCTTTGCCACTAGAGCTTCACTCCTCGTGCCAGGATGGCGGCTACGACTACGTCGATGCCACGCACGTCGATGGTCTTGATGCCACGTGCAGAGACCTGCAGCGTGACGTTACGGCGCAGGGACGGAACCCAGTAGCGCTTCTTCTGGATGTTCGGGTCGAACCGGCGCTTGTTGCGTCGGTGCGAGTGCGAAATGCTGTGTCCAAAGCCCGGCTCGGCTCCGGTCACCTGGCAGTGTGCTGCCATGACGACTCTCCTCAAAATAAATGAAACGGTTGGCGGAGTTCCCGCTTAACCGTGCGTTAGGCAGCGTCCGCATCCGGCTCCCACCCACCTCCGGTAAGTCCGCAGGAATCAGGCAGACGGCCAAAGACCGGTTGCTTTCCTCACTGCGGCGAAGATTGTGGGCCACGGGCACCGGGAAGCGGCTAGCTTGGGGCAGGCCACTACGAAGTGCCGGGATGCTGGGCGAATACAGGAGTGCACGCAACTTGAGCCCCTAACTACCGGCCGCCGGTACCGTCGATTTCTCAGACAGCTTCCGTCCACCGGAGCAATTGCGCATGCTCCGCGCCACCTAGCGCCTACCAAGTCTACGAGCTTGGTGAATTAAAGACCAATCCTGTAGCGCAGGGTGTATAAGGCTTTCAGGACCCGACGGGAATGTCATACTCCCGCCGTAGCATTTTCACAGCGAAATAATAGGCAAGCGGGACAGTCTGGAGCCATGAACACACAACTCCTGGCGGCCCGGCCCGCGGCTCCCCGGCGCGCTCCCGGAGCCAAGAACCCTTTCAGGGGGCAGCACCGCAGGCGGCTTTTGCGAGCCGATCTGCTCACGGTAGTTGCGTGGGCATCCGTGGCTGCAGCCCTCGCGCTGTGGCTGGCCGACGGCGGTGCCAGCGGCTTTTCGACGCCGGCAGGCGCCGTCACGGCGCTGGGAATCATCGCCGGCCTGACGGGCATGGACCTCGTACTCCTCATGCTGCTTCTGGCCGCCCGCCTTCCGTTCATTGACGGGGCAGTCGGCCATGACCGCGCCTTGGAGTTCCACCGCAAGCTGGGCAAGCCGGCGCTCTACCTCCTGCTGGCGCACGGTATTCTCATCGCCATCGGCTACGGCATGATCGATGGAATCAACCCCGTCAGCGAGGCCGTGAACTTATGGGTCCAAGTCCCCGACATGTGGCTGGCTTACGTGGGAATGGCCCTATTCATCGCCGTCGTCGTGACTTCGCTGGTGGCCGTCCGGCGTCGATTCGCTTACGAATTCTGGTATGCCGTCCACCTGCTCACCTATGCTGCCGTGGTGACCTCCATTCCGCACCAGTTCAGCGTCGGAGGCCTCTTCGCCGAGGGCACCTGGCAGCGCTGGTACTGGCTGGCTGCCTGCATCGGCACCGGCGCAGCACTCCTGCACTACCGGGTCCTGGAACCGATCGTGGCCACGACCCGGCACAAACTGACCGTCAGCCGCGTCGTGAGGGAAGCTCCCGGCGTCGTCAGTATTGAGATGACAGGGCACCACCTTGACGAACTCGCGGGAACCGGCGGCAGGTTCTTCATCTGGCGGTTCCTCGCCCCCGGCATGTGGTGGCACCCGCACCCTTTCAGCCTCTCCGCAGAGCCCCTCCAATACGGCGCCAGTGGCTCCCTGCGGATCACCGTCCGCAACCTCGGTAAGGGCTCGTCGCAGTTGGCCCGACTGAAACGCGGCACAAAGGTAGCCATTGAGGGCCCCTACGGACTCTTCAGCACCGCGGCCCGGAGCCGGAACCACGTCGTGATGATTGGTGCCGGCATTGGGATCACCCCCATCCGGGCGCTGCTGGAAAGCACCCCCATCACCCCGGGCAACGCCACCGTGATTCTGCGTGGCCACAGCGAAAAGGAACTGTACTTGGGCAAGGAGATCCTGGACCTTTGCCAACGCCGCGGCGCAACGCTGTTCCACCTCACCGGGCGACGCCCGGCGGGCGTCCAGACTTGGCTGCCCGCCGACGCCGCCCGCTCGGGATACCGGCTGGCGAGCTACGCACCACACATCGCCGAGGCCGACGTCTACGTCTGTGGACCGGCAGCCTGGGCCCAAAACGTCCTCCACGACGCACGCGCGGCCGGCGTGCGGGAAGATCAGCTTCACTACGAAAGGTTTGACTGGTGAGAATCCGCGCAGCAGTTTCAGCAACCCTGGCTTCCGCCGGCATCCTCCTGGTCGGATGGCAGTCCGGCAGCCACGTGACTCCGGCGGCAGGTTCCTCCATCGGCACCTCTGCCGGAACGAACGGCGCGTCCGCCGCCGCGGGTGGCACGTCCGGGGGTACTTCCACCGGCAGCACCTCGGGAGCGGCATCAGGAACCGGGACGGCCGGTTCGACGGGAACCACGAGCTCAACGGCCGCCTCCGGGAATGGGGGCGGCACCTTCGCCGGCTCCGTGTCCCGGACCCGGTTCGGGAATGTCCAGGTGCAGATCACGGTCAGTTCAGGAAAGATCACCGAGGTAACGGCCCTCCAGCTCACGGATGAAGACCGCCGGTCCGTCTCCATCAGCAACCGGGCGGCGCCCTTGCTGAGGTCGGAAGTCCTCCAGGCCCAGTCTGCGAATGTGCAATCCATCAGCGGTGCCACTGTCACGAGCGACGGATACCTCACATCCCTCCAGTCGGCCCTCGATGCAGCGCATCTCTGAGCCTGTGCTGCGGTCCCGGACTTTCGGCTGCATGGGAACGGCCGTCAGCCTTACCGTGCCGGCCGACCCACAATCCGGGGACGGCGTCGCGTTGGCGGCGGCAGCGGTTGCCGTCGAACGGGTTTTCACGGCACTCGACCAGAGATTTAGCCTGTACCGCCCCGATTCCGAGGCCAGCAGGCTGGCGCGCGGTGAAGCCACGCTCCGGGACGCGTCGGCGGACATGCGGAACCGGTACGCGGAGGCCGCCAGCTGGCGGCTCCTGACCGACGGTGCCTTCTCGCCCGAGCGGCCTGACGGTGTACTGGACCTGTCCGGAATCATCAAGGGCTACGCGATCCAGCAGGCAGGCGACGCACTACTGGCACTGGGGATCGAGGACTGGTGCCTGAACGCCGGCGGCGACGTGCTGGTCGGCGGTTCGCCGATGCCGGGCTCCGGGGACCCCTGGCAGGCCGGAATCGTGGACCCCGGGGACCGCGAAGCGCTGCTGGCCGGACACCCGCTGGGCGGTTCCTGCTCGAAGCGGGCCCTGGCCACCTCCGGCTCCGCCGAACGGGGTGATCATATCTGGACCGTCAGCACCGGCGGCTCCGAGTTCCGCCAGGTGTCCGTTGCAGCAGCGGATATTGTCGCCGCAGACGTGCTGGCGACGGCGATTGTCGCTGGCGGCACTGCCATGTTGAACCGGGCTACAGCAAGGTGGGACATCGACGTGCTCGCCGTCCGCTGCGGCGGCGAACTGCTCGCTACGCCGGGATTCCGGGCCTAGCTTTCCGGCCTAAAGGTGTGTGAGCTGGCCGTACCGTGGCTGGAGGCCGTCGCCTGAGGACTTGCCGGTGACGCGCCGCACGACCCATGGGCCGGCGAATTCGCGCACCCAGCGGGCATTCGCGCGGATGGAGTCGGCCCGGCCCAGCTCCGGGACCGGAGTCATGGGCGGTACGTCGATCGAGTGCTCGTGTTCCAGGACCGTGAGGACGCGCTTGGCCATGTTGGCATGGCCGGCTGCGGACATGTGCATTCTGTCCGTGGCCCACATACCCCAGTCGTAGTACTCGCTGAAACGCCAGTAGTCCACGACGAGGGCGCCGTGGTCGCCCGCGATGCCCCGCACGAGTTCGTTGTAGATTGCGGTGCGGCCGCGCATGGTCCCGAAGATCTTGGAGCTCCGGGCGTCGAAGCCCGTGAACATCACCACGGTGGCGCCGGTGTCCTTGAGCTTGCGGATGGCGGCGTCATAATCCACCAGCAGGTCGTCGATGTCGATCCTGGGGCGGAGGATGTCATTGGCCCCCGCATAAATGGTCACCAGGGTGGGTTTGAGTGCGACGGCGGCATCCACCTGCTCGGCCATGATCTGGCGCAACTTCTTGCCGCGGATGGCGAGGTTGGCGTAGCCGAAAGTCGGATCCGCCGCTCCCAGCTGCTCTGCCACCCGGTCTGCCCAACCGCGGACACCGTTGGGGCGGGCCGGATCGTCGTCGCCGACACCTTCCGTGAAGGAATCGCCAAGGGCCACGAAGCGGGAAGTGAAATCCATGCACCCAGTCTGCCAGCAGTTGCCGCGGGCAACAAAGGCGGGCCGTGGCAGCGGCCGGCGGTCTGTGACGGGGCTCAGCTGTCGCGCAGGATCCAGTGATCCTCGTCCAGGCGGCCCACGATCTTCTCGCTAATGCGCGCCAGGTTCGCGACGTCAGCCGGGCTCAAGGCGTCGAGAAACAGGGACCGCACCGCTTCGACATGGCCGGGGGCGAGTTTTTCGATGGTGGCCATTCCCGCGTTAGTAAGGTGCGCCGTGGTTACGCGCGCATCGCCGGGGTGGGGCTGCCGTTCGAGCCATCCGCGGTTCTGCAGCTTGGTGACCACGTGCGACAGCCGGGACAGGGAGGCGCTCGTGCGCGCAGCGAGTTCGCTCATGGGCAGGAACCGGCCCTCGGCCTCGGAAAGCATCGCCAGGACGTTGTAGTCGAACAGGGAGAGCTTGCCAGCTGCGTGCAGCTGGGTGTCCAGGGCTGCCGGCAAGAGGGTGTTGATGCTCAGCTGTGCCAGCCAGGCGCGGCGTTCGTCGGCATTGAGCCAGCGCGGTTCAGTCATGGCACCATTCTAGGAGACTTGAAGCTTGACGGTTCAACTTCGCGCTTCCTCCCCGGGAAGATTCCCTCTGTCCGCCGCGGGCTACCGGTAGGCTGACCGTATGTACGTTGTCTCCTTGACCTACAAGGTCCCCGAAGAGATCGTGGACTTCCACCTCCCTGCGCACGTGACGTGGCTGCAGGACGCCTTCGACGCCGGTGTCTTCCTGGTCGCAGGGCGGAAAATCCCCCGCACGGGCGGGTTGCTGCTGTCCAACGCGGACCGGGCCAGCCTGGACGCAGCCCTGTCCAAGGACCCGTTTTACATCAACGGCGTGGCCGATTTCGAGGTCATGGAATTCCACGCCAATCGTGTGGCCCCGGGCTACGAGAACCTCCTGGACAGCTGATTCCTGACCGGCGTCAGCCTGCAGGCAGTTTCTTGAGGCCGCCCTTGCATGGGACCCGTACCGGTTCGGGCCAGCGCGGTCCGAGCCGGTCACCGAGCGTGACACCGCGCACCTTGCGGCCGAAGAGCGGCAGCACCCAGTCGTGCACCCACCGCCGCTGACGGCGCTCCCACTCCCTGAGACCGGCCCTGGCGGGCGGATCCCATTCCTTGGGCCGGATCGTGTGCGGCACCCCGAGGTGATCCAGGACCTGCGCCGCGAGATATTTGTGGCCCGCCTTGGACATGTGCAGACGGTCCGAGTCCCACATCCGGGGGTCGTGGAAGGCTTCGAAGCACCAGTAATCCACCAGGACGGCCCCGTAGCTGTCGGCAATCTCACGGACGCGCCGGTTGTAGAAGGCGTTCCGCTTCTTCAGCGGCTCCAGGAGCACCGATACCTTGACGTCGAACCCGGTGAACAGCACCAGCGTCGCTCCGCTGCCGGCCAGAGCAGCCACGAGGGCCTCGTAGCGGGACATGAGCTGGTCCATGTCGGTGCCGAAATCCATGATGTCGTTACCGCCGGCATACAGCGTGATCAACGTCGGCTCCATGGCGAGTGCCGGCTCCAGCTGTTCATCGATGACGTGGCGCAGCCTTTTGCTGCGAATGGCGAGGTTGGCGTACTCCCAGCCAGGCTGCGCCTTGGCCAGCTTCTCCGCGACCCGGTCCGCCCAACCCCGCACCCCGTTCGGCAGGCGCTTGTTGTAGTCGCCAACGCCTTCGGTGAACGAATCGCCCAACGCGACGAACCGGCGTCGTCCGTCCCTGTCAGGAAGTAAAGGATTGTCGGCCACCCCGGCACGCTACCGAGCCCAAACGGCTGGCAGGCAACGACAGGGTAAACGCGGGGTCGCTTTCGGCCCATCCCGGCGGGGGTTTTGGGCGCAAGGTGACCCCGCGTTGCTGTGGTTTGGCCGGTCAGCGGAGGACTATGTCCACCGGATTCGCCTCGGACCGCCAGCTGCCCTCGGTGCCCGGGCGCGGACCGATCACCGGCGCCGTGAGGACGCCGGAGCGGTTGGTGCGCTTGTCGCGCAGGATCTCCGTGACGGAGCCGAGGTGCCGGCTGAGGTCGATCACGTTCTCCGGCGCGGCCAGGAGCAGCTGGAAGCCGAACTCGTGCAGCGCCTTGATGCCCGCGCCGGCGAATTCCTCGGAGGCCAGCACGAACGCCTCGTCCATCATCACGGTGCCGTATGTGGTGAAGCCCTGCTCCGCGATGCCCAGCTGGTAACTCAGCGCCGCGGCCATGATGAAGGCGGTGAAGCGCTGCCGCTCGCCGCCGGACATGGAGCCGGTGTCCGCGTGCATGAAGACTTCAGCCTTCCGGGAGCCCTTCTTCGGCCCCGGCACTTCACGGTGTTCCTTGCACTGGATGAACAGGTGCCCGCGGACGTCCAGGACTTCCGCACGCCAGCGCCGGTCCTCCGGTGTTTGCGAGCCGAGCCGCTTCACCAGCGTTTCAAGGGACTTGTAGCGGTTGGTGAGTTCGGCGTCGTCGTCTGTCTCCGCCCCGGACGCCGCCGCGGCTTTCCCGGGCCGCGCGTGCCGGACCTTGAGCGCGTTCTGGATGGCGTCCTTGAACTGCTTCGCCGTGGCGGGGAGCGTCTGTTTGATGTCCAGTTCCAGGAAGCTGCCTTCGTGGAAATTTACCGCGGACAGGATGCCGTTGAGCGGCAGGATGCGGCTCGTGATCGAGCGGCGTTCCTCGTCCAGCAGGTGCAGCAGCGTGCTGAAGGATTCGTGCGTGCGCTGATTGAAGAATTGCCGGAACTCGGCCTCCTGGGCGGGTAGCCCGTCGCTGACGATCGCGTGGTAGCGGGATTCGAACTCCCCCGCGGCGCCGATCGAGGTGCCGTGGTCCGCGGAGATCGCCGTGCCCCATTCCCGGACAAAGCCCTCGAAGATGCGCGTCAGCCGCTCCGAGGTGGCCTGCCCGCGCGACTCGGCCGCATGGAGCTCGGCCAGGAGCCGGGTGCGCACCTGGTTGGCGAGGTTGTCGAGCTCGTGCATTTGAAGGACATCGCCGAAGGCGGCGAAGTACGGCTCCAGGGCAGCGGCGGTGGATTCCGACGGCGGCGACTGCTCCAGGCGGGCGCGCGCGGCGTCCAGCAGGGAATCGGCAGCCATCAGCTGGGAATCGAGGGACTTGTATTCGCTCTGCAGCACTGCCGCGGCCTCGGTGCTCGACTGGTGCTTCTGCCGGGCGGCCTCGATGTTGGCGCGCAGTGGCTCAAGGTCCGCCTGCGCCGCGAGGGCATCCTTGAGCCGCTGCCCGATCTTCGCGAGCTCGTCCGCCGCGACCGCCGCCGAAACCTGTTCCCAGGGGCGGTGGTCCTCGGCGACCCTGCGCAGGGCCTCCAGCTGCCGGGTCATGCCCTGGTGCGATTCTTCGCGGCTCCGGGCGAGTTCGGCCGCCTTGGCCAGTTCCTGCTCCAGGTCAGCCACCTGCGCCGCCACAAGGTCGAGCTTCGCGGCGTTGTCGAACCCGAGCACATAGTCCTGGCGGCCCGTGAAACGGTCGTCTTTTTCCACCGTGTGACGGTTGCGCTTGACCACACCGCCCAGGCTGAGGCCCTTGTCCAGACCAGCGAGCTCGTCCGGGTCCTCCACGCAGGGGTAGGCGAAATCGAGGGCAATCCGCTCGCGGATCCAGGTGCTGGCCTCGGCCAGCGCGTCCGCGTGGGGGGCGACGTCGGTGAGGAAGCTCAGTTTGGTCAGCAGTTCGCCGTCGGCGGCGTCCTCCACGGCCAGGGCGCCGCCGGACAGCGTCTTGGACACGTCCACCGCGCGCAGCGCCCCCCGGACGGAATGGTCGTTGAGGTAGCGGGTAACGGCGGCGAAGTGCTCGCCCGGGACCAGCAGCGTCGTGGCCAGGCTGCGCAGGGCGCGCTCTGCGGCGGGGCGCCACTGCTCCTGGCCTTCGGCGAGGTCGATCAGCTCACCGCCGAAAGGCATGTGCTCCTCAGGCACGCCGGTGGCCGCCGCGATCGCGGCCCGGTTGTCAATGCTCGACGGCGGCAGCAGGGACTTGCGCGTCTTCAGCGAGACGAGCTCCTGCTGGGCCGCGGCAAGCTCCCGCTTTCTGGTCGCATGGCCGTCGAACGCCTCGAAGCGGAGCTCCTTAAGCGCCTCCGAATCATCCTTCAGTTCGGCAGATCGTGCCGCCGCGTGTTCGTGGGCCTGGTCCCAGCCGGCCGCCGACCATTGGAGTTCCAGCCCCGCGTCCGAGAGCGCCTTGCGTGCCGATTCCTCCACCTGTTGGCGAAGCTTGAGCCCCACCTTGGCGTTTTCGAGCGACTGTTCGATCGCCGAAATCGCGTTCCCGCCCTGGTTGTTGTAGTCCGACTCGAGCTGGCGGAGTTCCTTGGCGAGACCGTCACGGACGCTTCGTTCCGTGCCAAGTTCCTTGGCCTTGGCCTGGGCCAGCCCGCGGAAGCGCTCCAGCGTTTTCTCGTGGACCGTGACGGCCAGTTGCTGCCTGTAGGCTTCAAATTCCTCGCCGCCCAGGTCCCGCAGCCGGTTGGCATCCAGCAGGGACTGGGCATATTCCCGGTTCAGCCCGGGGACCGGCGCCAGCTGGTCGCGCTGTTGCCTGACGTCCTCGAGACGCTGCCGGATGGACATGAGGTTGCTGAATTCCTCCACCACGTCATCGGCGGCGGCCAGGGTGGCGGGCGCATCGAGGACCTGGTCGCGGAAGAAAGTATTGACGCTGCCGCCAAGGCCCTTGCCTGCCTGGATCACCCGAAGCAACGGGAGGGCCTGGTCCGAGTTGATCCCGAGCAGGCGCCGGAAGCGTTCGGCGAAGGCTTTGTGGACGTCGAAGACCTGTGCGTCAGGGAAGAGCGTGTCCAGGGCGGACTTGGTGAACCGCTTATCCGCGATGCCCTCGATGGCCGGGAGGTCCAGCGGCTTGTTGTCGATCAGGTAGTAGCGGCCGACGCTGGATTCCGTGCCGTTCTTGGGGAGATCGAACAGTGCCGAAACGGTCACCTTCGTGCCCGCGGCGTTGTCGAAGGTCAGCGCGACGGCGGACCAGGTGGCGCCGGGGCGCTGGAAGGCACTGGCCGAGCCCTCGCCGACGGCCTTGTCCCCCACCTTGCCGCGCATGTACGTAAACGTGGTGCGCTTGTCCTCCACCGCACCCCCGGCCCGCTGGGCGGCAGCCTCGTTGGAACGCGGCCGGGCGTCGAACACCCGCAGCATGGCGTCGAACAGCGTGGACTTGCCGACGCCGGAATTGCCGGTCAACAGGGTACCGTTGCGGTCCACGTGCATCGTGTGGGCTCCGTGGAATGTCCCCCAGTTGACCACTTGGACGAGGGCGAGGCGCATTTGGCCGGGATTGGTGAGCTCACCCATCGGGAGCATGGTCGCGATGCTCACTGGGCGCCCCCTGCTTCCTCAGTGTGGTCGCCTTCAGCGCTCAGGCGCGACGACGCCGGTGCCGCCCAGGGAGTGGCATCGGGCCTGTCGGAGCCGGGCGGCTCGCTGCTTGCAGCGGGGCCGCCCGGCGGAGGGGCGGGGGCGGCATCGGCGTCGTCGCCGTCCTCTTCCGCAGAACTGTCGCCGTCAAACTCCAACAAGGGCTCGGTGCCTGACTGGTCGGTGCTGGCGGCGACCAGGGCTTCGATCTGGGCCGGGATGTCGCCGATGTTCTCGAACGGGAGGGCCAGGGGGAGGGCGTTGGAGATTGTGTAGACCTCGTCCAGTCCGGTGGTGATGAGCAACTGGCGGGCCAGGAGCTTGGTGATGGCACGGGTGACGGCGTCGGAATCGCGCAGGGCGTCCTGCTGGCCGGACGGCTGGTAATGGGCCACCAGCTCGGCGATTTCCTCGCGCGTGATGGTGGGGTCGGTCTGGGCTGTGACATGGCGGTCCAGCAGCAGCCGGAGTCGGAGCAGCACGATGGTTTCGACACGGCTCAGGGCACGCTGTTGGCGCAGGATGCTGGACCGGGTGCTGCCGCCGATCGCCTCGGGGTCCACCGGACGGAGCACGGCGACTTTGCGTTCGTGGTCCAGCTGGAGGGTCAGGAACAGCTCGGAGAGACGGCTGCGGAGGATGAGTTGGTTGTCCAGCAGCGTGGTCCACAGCTTCTCGTCGCGGCCGCCGTCGATGTACGGGCCTTTGAGCAGTTTCACGAGCGCCTGGCGGACCTTCATCGGAAGCACGCCGGTGTCACCGGGGAACAGTGCGGCACCGTCCACGAAAGTGTCCCGCGGGGTGACAGTGAAGGGGTCGGCGTGCGCGTGGGCAGCCTCGCCAGCGGATGCCTCGCCAGTGTGCAACGCGCCGCGCGCTTCTTCGGAAAGTTCAGTCATGTTCAGTCCTTCTTCAGCGTGACCACCGGCAGGTACGCCGTGCGGGTGGTGCCGTCTATCTGTTCGAAGTCGAGGGGGCCCCAGGCGTCGCGGTCGAAGCCGGCGCCATCGTGGAGGGCATGCGAGAGCAGTGCCCGGATGGAATTGATGTGGCGTTCCTCGGCCGGCAGCTGCCCCCACGCCTCGGCGAGGGACGAGGCGCCCGCGAGCGCAGCCCGGAGGAGCTCCGGCTTAGCCTTGCCGGTCCGCGGCGAGCGCGCGCGGTCCGAGTCGGAGAATGCGATCGGGTCTGCGAGCTTGGGTGGTGCCGCGAATTCGTCCGGATCGAACAGCTTCACCATCGCCAGGGATTCGAAGCCTGCGTTGAAGAGGACAGGGCCGCGGACCAGGCCGGGGCGTTCGCGCTCGTACGGCAGGGACCGGATCGCTTGTTCGGCTTCGCGAAGCACCTTGCGGAGCCTGACGGACTGGCGGAAGTCGTCGCTCTGGACGTAGGTGTTCAAGCTTTCGCTGAGCTTGCCGTAGATCCTCTGGATCTGGCTGTGCTGGGTTCGGAGCTCCGCGACGAGGTTCTTCAGCGTTTCGCGGTCCTCGTGGGTGAGCTCGTCCGCGAACTGCCGGCCCAGGACCTCGCCGATCGCGGACCGGAACCGGAGCTGCTGCTGCGGGTCCTCCAGGAACGCGGTGAAGGAGCGGAATGTCCTGCCCTCGGGGCTTTGCCGGAGCCGTTTGTCCGCCTCGAGCACCTGTGCCATCGTGGCGCCCTTACTGAGGGACTCCTCGATGATCTGGTTGCGGAGCTCCCCCACGAGCTCTTCAATCCGGTCACGCATCTTCTTGTAGTCGGCCGGCAGGCTGGCGGCGAGGTCGAGGATGTTGCCGGCGGCCTCAACGGCCTCGTCGTCGTCAAGCAAGCCGTCGAAGTCACCGGCGCTGATGTCCTCGATCAGCTGGCGCCTTTCGCCGATCTCCTCTTCGAGGGACTCGAGCCGGGCGCTCCGGTCCGGGTTCGTCTCATTGGCGAGTTTTTCGACGTCGCCCAGCAGGGTCCCGAGCCGGGAGCCGTTGAGGGTGGACCGTTCGCTGGAAAGACTGTCGAGGAAGGCGAGGACGCGGGCCGCGGGCTCGGTAACCTCGTAGACGATCTGGCCCGACTGGTTGCGACGGGTCAGGAAGTTCTTGCGGGTCCATTCGTCCGCGTATTTCTTTCCGGAGGGTGCGCCGCTGGCCGACCCGCCCTGCTGCTCTCCCGCGCCGGGGGCCTGGCGGCGGAGCTGCTCAAGGAAGGCGTCGACGTCGGCGTGGAACTGCTCCAGCGGCAACTGCGGCCGGGTGCGGGTGAAGGAGGCCTGGAGCACGGCAATCACCCACGGCGCGGAACGGGTGAGCGCCCAGGCCGGTCCCTTGGTGAGGAGTTCGAGATCGCGGAGACGGGCACTGATGGCGTCGGCCGAGGACACAGCGGAACGGGACACGCGCTCTCCTTCGGCTGCCTTGGGGATGTTGGTGGGCAGCGGATTCGAAGAAAACTGCCAGCTACAAGGTTAACGCAGGCTCAGTCCGCATTAGTCGTTGTCTGCACCCTGGTTCCCGAGCACACTGGAACCACAACGGGAGCGGAGGCCGCCATGCGCAGAAAAATGGAGTGGGTCACCGGGGCGGCGTCGGCAGCCGTGGTGCTGGGCGGTGCCTGGGTCGCGGTCGCCGCCGTCCAACAGCCCGCGCGCGATCGGCTGAGCCCAAACGCGCTCGTCGTCACGGTGGGCGGCTTCGAACTGGAAGACTACCTTGACGGCTCCGACCAGCTCGGCAGGGGTGACCGGGAGAAGGCGACCAGGGCCGCGCTGGCCATGGTCGGCCCTGGACGCGTCACCGAGGTCGAACGGGACGGGGACTCGGGCTCCACCTACCAAGTGGAGGTACGGCTGCCCGACGGGTCAGAAATCGACGTGGCGCTTGGAGCCGACTTCCAGATCCCGAACGCCGGCGCCTCCGTACGCGACTGACGCCGTCATTCTCCTGTGACGCACGTGGTTGGTGAGGTTTCCGCAACCGCTCCGTGACCTACGCTCCGGTAGCATTTCGATCCCATATCAAGAGCCCCGGCGCGCCCCTTGGACTCTGGTTGAGCCTGCCTCCGGCACCCTACGCTCGGGCTACTGAATCAGCCGAAGCAATGGTGCCAGGGGGAAGAATGCAGCTCGACCTAAGCGCAGTGGAAACGGGAACCATGGTGTTCATCGGAACTCTCGTGTTCGGCTTGGTGATAACCCTTTTCATGACGACGGCGGCCGTCGGGGCGCTGCTGCTGGTGGGCGCCGCCCGGCTCGCGTGGCTCGTCGTGGCGCGCAGCCTCGTGGGGCTGGTGCACGGTATCAATCACGCGTGGGACCGGTTGGTCCACCACGCGTCCACGGTGGAGCTTCCGGGCGACTTTTCAGGGCAGCCGTCCCCTAGTACAGGCACCTACCCGCGGGTAGTATTGCGGGACAGCTGAAGGGTTCTCCACCCACGGCGGACCCAGGGCTCGAACTGCCGGCTAACCGGTTAGAGGAGATGCCCGATGAGCTCCGCCATTGAAGATCCAGCCACCGATAATCCAGCCGCGGCCGTTCCGGCGACATCGGAACACTTCGGCCACGACGCCACCGCCGCCGATGCCCGGGCCGTCGCCGAGGCCGCCCGTGAGACCGTGTGGGACCGGCCCAGCTTCGCCAAGGGGCTCTATCTTGGCAGCTTCGATCTGACGCTGATCCACCCCTGGCCCGAAGCCCCCGCGGACGACGTCGAACGCGGCGAGGCTTTCCTGGCCCGGCTGACTGAACTCTGCCGCACGATGTCGGGGCGCACGATCGAACGGGACGCCCGGATTCCCGACAAATACCTCCAGGGGCTCGCGGCGCTTGGCACGTTTGGGATGAAGATTCCCCGGGAATATGGCGGCCTGGGCCTCTCGCTGGTGTACTACGGCCGCGCGCTGGCCCTCCTGGGTTCCGTCCATCCAAGCCTCGGCGCCCTCCTGTCCGCGCACCAGTCCATCGGCGTTCCGGAGCCCGTCAAAGTCTTCGGCACGCCGGCCCAGAAGCAGGAGTACTTGCCGCGCTGCGCCGCGGGCGCCATCACCGCGTTCCTCCTCACCGAGCCCGACGTCGGCAGCGACCCCGCCCGGATGGGCAGCACCGCTGTCCCTGCAGACGACGGCGAATCGTACGTCCTGGACGGTGTGAAGCTCTGGACCACGAATGGAGTGATCGCGGAACTCGTCGTCGTCATGGCCCTGGTCCCGGCACACACCGGCGCCGACGGCACGGTCCACAAAGGCGGCATCAGCGCGTTTGTGGTGGAAATGGACTCCCCCGGTATCACGGTGGAGAACCGCAATGCCTTCATGGGGCTCCGCGGCATCGAAAACGGCGTGACCCGCTTTCACCAGGTCAGGGTCCCGGCGGCCAACCGGCTCGGGCGGGAGGGCCAGGGCCTCAAGATTGCCCTCACCACGCTCAACACCGGCCGGCTTTCGATTCCCGCCCTCTGCGTCGCCTCCGGACGGTGGAGCCTGAAGATCGCCCGCGAATGGTCCAACGCCCGAACCCAGTGGGGCCGCCCTATCGGCGAGCACGAGGCCGTTGGCAAGAAAATCGCCTTCATCGCGGCCAGCGCCTTCGCCCTGGACGCCGTATTTGAGTTGTCTGCCGAAATGGCCGACGCCGGGCAGAAAGACGTCCGGATCGAGGCGGCCCTCGCCAAGTTATGGTCCACGGAGATCAGCTGCCGGATTGCCGATGAGCTCGTGCAGATCCGCGGCGGCCGCGGCTTTGAAACGGCAGATTCCCTCGAGGCCCGCGGAGAGCGCGCGGTCCCGGCCGAGCAACAGCTCCGCGATCTGCGGATCAACCGGATCTTTGAGGGGTCCTCGGAAATCATGAAGCTGCTGATCGCCAGGGAGGCCGTGGACGCCCACTTGGCCGTCGCGGGCGATCTTGCCTCGGAGGACGCCAGCCTGTCGGACAAGGCCAAGGCCGCGCTCGGCGCGTCCGGTTTCTACGCGAAGTGGCTGCCTAAGCTTGTGGCTGGGGCCGGCATGGATCCGCGTTCCTACGGTGGCTTCGGCCGGTTGGCCAGGCAGTTGCGGTTCGTCGAACGCTCGTCCCGCCGGCTCGCCCGGCAGACCTTTTACGGCATGGGACGCTGGCAGGCCAAGCTCGAGCACAAGCAGGCGTTCCTGGGCCGGATCGTGGACATCGGCGCCGAGCTGTTCGCCATGGCGGCCTGTTGCTCGCGGGCGGAGATGCTGCTGCGGACCGCGCCTGAACAGGGCGCGTCGGCCTTCGAGCTCGCCGAGGCCTACTGCGAACAGGCCCGCGTCCGCGTGGAGGAATATTTCGACCAGCTCTGGAGGAACACCGACGACGGCGACCACGTCCTCACCCGCAAGGTCCTGGCGGGCGAGTACGAGTGGCTTGAAGCCGGAGTGCTGGACCAGTCGGAAGGTACCGGTCCGTGGATTGCCGACACGAGTCCCCGGGCATCGGTGAAGGAGGACCTGCACCGGAACTACCGCTGACCGGCCGCCCAGGGAGTCCCGCCGCCTACCGGATCGGCTCCCACGCCGACCGATCCGGCGCCGGCACGGCACGGAATGGATAGTAAGCATCCTTGCTAACCGCGTTCAGGCCGTGGTTAGGTGGACGCGAGGCCGGCATGCTGGTCTCCGTCTTGCGGTGCCCGGCTCAGACAATGAGTTCGGGTCATTCAGTGAAAGTGAGCAGTTCCATGAGCAGCACAACAGGCCCCGAAGACCGCACACCCCGACGCGCCCCCGGCGAGGAGGGGACTGCCGCCCAGGAGGCCCGCATCCACGACGCACGCCAGGACGCGGCGCGGGAGCCGGTGCGCGGTCACCGGGCGGACGAAACGCAGGCCATTCCGACCGCGACCACTGAAGTCCCGGCCACCGGGGTTCCGGCGACTGAGGGACCGGCGGCGACCCGGGCCCACGCCCACGTCACCAACGAGGCGCCCGTAACAGCTGTGCGCCACGGCGAGCCGGTCAACGCGCCCGTCCGCGAGAGCGTCGTTGACGAGGTTCCCACCCGCGAATCCGTGGTGGCCCGCGAGAAGGAGCAGTTCGGCGGCATCAAAATCGGTTCCGCCTTCTTCGGCTGGCTCGCAGCCACCGGCACCGCTGTCCTGTTGACCGCGCTGGTCGCGGCCGCCGGCACGGCCGTGGGGCTCGCCACCAACACCGATGTCAACGCGGCGGTGAACCAGGCGTCCAACAACCAGACGGTGGGACTCGTCGGCGTGATCGTGTTGCTCGTCATCTTGTTCGTCGCCTACTACTGCGGCGGCTACGTCGCCGGGCGGATGGCCCGCTTCAACGGCGCCCGCCAGGGCTTCATGGTCTGGATCTGGGCGATCATCGCTGCGATCGTCGTCGCCGTGCTCGGCCTGGTCGCCGGACAGCGCTACAACATCCTCGCGAACCTGAACAGCTTCCCGCGCATCCCGGTCAATGAGGGCCAGCTGAATACCATGAGCATCATCGCAGCCGTCGTGGTGGCTGTCGTCGCCCTGATCGGCGCTGTGCTTGGCGGCCTCGCGGGCATGCACTTCCACCGCAAGGTGGACCGCGCCGGATTCACACCGGTCGAAACCATCGAGGACCGCTAGGCCGGGGAACCCAAGAACGGCTGGCTAGCCCGGCGCGACGGCGTCCAGGTAGTACCAGCGGCGGTCCTGGCGCACGAATCGACTGGTTTCGTGATGGACGCCGCGTTCGCCGTCGTGCCGGAAATGCGCCGCGAACTCCACAATTCCGTCGCCGTCCAGCGGACCGCCCCTGCTCGTCGAGAGGATATCCAGGCGGCGCCACTGCATGGCCGGATCGAACTCCAGCACCGGCGGCCGGGTGTCCGGATGCCACGTCCGAAGCAGGTAGCCGGCGTCCAGCACCACGAAGGCGCTGTACCGGGAGCGCATGAGTTGCTCCGCCGTCGGCGCCTGCGCATCACCGCGGTGGAACCGGCCGCAGCAGTCGGCGTACTGCTCACCCGAGAGGCACGGGCACCGTCCCTCATACGCCGTGCCGGACGGATGGTTTTCCGGCTCAAAACCGGCTGCTGCGGCGTGCGTCACTCTGTGTCCTTCCGGCGGGCCGGACGGCGCCGGCGGGGCTGCTTCCGACTATAGACGGCTGCCTCCGCAGCGCTGACGCGTGCTGCGCGGTAACAGCTTTGACACATCTTCCCCGGGGCCGCCGATGCCTGCGTGTCCGCGCCGAAAAGTCCGTATTGTTAAGAAGGTTCCCGCCGGCCAAGATCATTGCGGCAGGGACCCCGCTGCAGGCTGGCCAGGAGAGGTGAAATGGAAGATCCGACAACCATCGCGCTGAACCTGACCTTTTTCGGGACCCTGGGAGTGGCGCTCGTCATGTTCCTCGGGCTCTTCGTCGTTTTTGTCGCCACCCTCGTGATCGCAGGTGTCGGGCGGCTGGTGGCCGTCACGGCCATGGCCCTCGCCCGGGTCCTCGGCAAGAGTCCCGAGCGCCAGCCGGAAAAGACCCCCAAACCGGCGAAGCCGGCCCGCGCCGGCAAGGCCGCCAGGAACGAACCCGCGCTCGCCCCGGAATGGGCCGCTGCCGTGGCCCGGGCAGACGCACGCGCGGCCGCCAAGGCCAAATCCGAAGCAGCACCGCCCGTCAAGGTCTCCGTCCGGAACCTGCCGAGCCCCAAGGCTCCGGTGCAGGACATCAAAGAGGTGTCACCACTCGTGGAGTCGGCCACGGACCAGAACGGCAAGCCCGGCACCCCCGCCCGCGCCTTCCAGAAACCCCCGATGCCTGCAGCGAAGTCCCTGCTTGACACCGGATCGCTTGTTTCGCTGCCCGGCCGGCTGCCGCTCGTGAAGGACAAACCGCAGGTCCACGAACGCAAAGCCGGCTGAGGCCCTTACTCCGGGAAGGCAAGTCCGCTACGGTGAAACCCATGGAATTCAGATACCTCGGGAACAGCGGCTTTAAGATTTCGGAAATCACGTTCGGCAACTGGCTGACCCACGGTTCGCAAGTGGAAAACGACGTCGCCACCCAGTGTGTCCGGGCAGCACTCGACGCCGGTATCAGCACCTTTGACACGGCGGATGTCTACGCGAACACGGCGGCGGAAACGGTCCTCGGCGAAGCCCTGAAAGGTGAGCGCCGGCAGTCGCTGGAAATTTTCACCAAGGTCTTCGGCCCCACCGGGCCCAAGGGACACAACGATCTCGGGCTGTCGCGCAAACACATCATGGAGTCCATCGACGGCTCCCTGACCCGGCTCCAGACCGACTACGTGGATCTGTACCAGGCCCACCGCTACGACTTCGAGACACCGCTGGAAGAGACCATGCAGGCCTTCGCGGACATCGTCCGGCAGGGCAAGGCGCTCTACATCGGCGTCAGCGAGTGGACCGCCAACCAGATCCGCGAAGGCCATGCCCTCGCCAGGGAACTGGGCTTCCAGCTGATCTCCAACCAGCCGCAGTACTCCATGCTGTGGCGGGTCATTGAGGCCGAGGTGGTTCCGACGTCGGAAGAGCTGGGCCTGTCCCAGATCGTCTGGTCCCCGATGGCACAGGGCGTCCTGAGCGGCAAGTACCACCCGGGTAAGCCGGCCCCGGAGGGCAGCCGCGCGACGGATGCCAAGGGCGGTTCGAAAATGATCGAGCGCTGGATGTCCAGCGAAGTCCTCACCGGGGTCCAGCAGCTCAAGCCGATCGCGGAGGAGGCCGGGCTGACCATGGCCCAGCTGAGCATCGCGTGGGTGCTGCAGAACAAGAACGTGGCCTCGGCCATCATGGGCGCGTCCCGCCCCGAGCAGATCGCCGGCAACGTGGCCGCTGCGGGCGTGAAGCTGGACGAAGTCATCATGGACAAGATCGATGCGGCCATCGGCTCCTTGGCCGAGCGCGACCCGGGGCAGACCAAATCGCCCGCAGCGCGGGAGGCGTAGGGCCCATGGCTGCCGGGCCCGAGCTCGCCGTCACCGGTTCCACCGGGTACCTGGGCGGGCTGGTGGCCGGCCTGCTGGCCAAGGCTGGCAGTCCGCAGCGGCTCCTGGTCCGGGACGCCGGCCGCGCTCCGGAGCTCCCGGGCGCGGTTCCAGTGGTTGTCAGCTACGGCGACCCCATGCTGGCGCGGTCCTCCGTGGACGGGGTGAAGACGCTGTTCATGGTCTCCGCCGCGGAGGCCGAGGACCGCCGGCAGCAGCATTACACTTTCGTTGATGCCGCGGCCGAAGCCGGCGTCCAGCACATTGTGTACACCTCGTTCTTCGGTGCCGCGCCGGACGCGACGTTCACGCTGGCACGCGACCACTTCGCCACGGAGGAACGCATCAAGGCCTCCGGCATGGACTACACCTTCCTGCGGGACAACTTTTATCTGGACTTCCTGCCGCTCCTGGCCGGCGCGGACGGCGTCATCCGCGGGCCGGCAGGGGACGGCGTGATGGCCGCAGTGGCGCGGGCGGACATTGCCCGCTCCGCGGTCGTGGTGCTCCGCGATCCGGCCCTGCATGTCGGGAAGACCTACGACCTGACCGGGCCGGAGGACATTTCGCTGGTCCGGGCCGCGGAGCTCCTGACCGCCGGGACCGGGAGGACCATCAGATTCGAGAACGAGACGCTCCAGGAGGCCTACGCGTCCCGGGCGTCCTATGGCGCACCGTCATGGCAGGTTGACGCGTGGGTAAGCACGTACACGGCAATCGCCGCCGGCGAGTTCTCCGGGCCGACCTCGGCGGTGCACGAGTTGACCGGCCGGGAGCCCGTGGGCCTGGCGGAGTTCCTGGCGGAGGCGCATCGGCTGTAGCGGCGGCAGGCCCGGTATTGACGGTCTGCGGGCTGCGGCGTAGACCTAAACGCAGGGAAACCGGCCAAATCCGGCCTGGTTTGGAGCAGAACGGCAGCGCCATGCCAAAGCAAATGTCCAAACGTACCCCTGGGGTCCTGCGCCGGCAGACGCAGCGGCTCACGGCACACCCCGGCGAGCCGAGCCACGGTCCGCTCACAGCCGAGGAACTCCAGCTCGCCGCGCGGAACCACTCGATGCCGCTGGAAGCCTTGCAGCGTGAGACCACGCCGCCCGGATTGCATTATGTGCTCAACCACTTCGACATCCCGTTCATCGACGCGGACCACTGGCATCTGCGGATCGGCGGCGCCGTCCAGAGGTCCCTGGAGCTGAACCTCCGTGCCCTGCGGCGGGCTCCGGTCATTAGCGTGCCCGTCACCCTGGAATGCGCCGGCAACGGGCGGTCCCTGCTACGTCCCCGGCCGCTGAGCCAGCCGTGGATGCTGGAGGGCATCGGCACGGCGACGTGGACCGGCGTTCCGCTGGCCTATCTGCTGACCCAGGCGGGAGTCGAGGCTGACGCCGTTGAGGTGGTGTTCACGGGCGCCGATGCCGGGATCCAGGGCGAGGTAAGCCAGCAGTTCGCCCGGAGCCTGCCGGTCTCCGAGGCGCTGCGGCCCGACGTCGTGCTGGCCTACCAGATGAACGGTGCCGACCTTCCGCCACAGCATGGCTACCCGCTCCGTCTCGTGGTCCCCGGCTGGTACGGCATGGCCAGCGTGAAGTGGCTGTCCTCGATCAAGGTGGTGACCAGGCCGTTCGACGGCTTCCAGCAGGCGGTCGCGTACCGTTACCAGCAGGACGCGGACGACGCCGGCACGCCGGTCACGTGGATGAAGGTCCGCTCGCTCATGGTCCCGCCGGGTGTCCCGGACTTCTTCACCAGGCGCCGGGTCCTGCCCGCCGGACCGGTAATGCTGACTGGGCGCGCGTGGTCCGGGGAAGGCGCGGTGCAGCGGGTCGAGGTGGGGATCGACGGCAAGTGGGCGCCGGCCCATCTGGAGCAACCGGCCGCTCCCTTCGCCTGGTGTGCCTGGTCGCTGCCGTGGGTGGCCGATCCCGGCGAACACGAGCTGGCGTGCCGTGCCGCGGACGCCAGCGGCGCCGCCCAGCCCCTGGAGCAGGCCTGGAACTACCAGGGCATGGGCAACAATGTGGTGCAGCGGGTGAAAGTCAGCGTCGAATAGGCGCTAGCGGGCCCGCCGCAGGTGCTCCGCGTTCAGTTCGTCGAGTTGGTCGTCCGTGAGGTCATCGAAGCCGCGGGCCTCGCGTTTGTCGCTCCGGGAAAAGCGCATGAACATCAGGATGATCAGGGGCAGGTCGACGATTTCGCAGATGAACCACAGGACGTCTCCCGCCAGTTGCTGGTCGCGCAGGGCATCCGGGAACCAGCCCACGGCCGACTGCCGCGTAGTCACGTGGTCGAGGACCTGGCCGTTGAGGCGCAACAGGATTCCGGGTACCGCGTCGATGAGCAGCTCAATGAAGACGAAGACGAATTCCAGCGTGATGAACGCGCTGGAACGGTGGAAGTCCGCTTCTTCGATGATTGGAAGCGCCATGAGCATGCCGAGCAGGGGTATGCCGATGGTCAGGAGCGCTTCGGCCACTGGGTCCGTGCGCAGCGTGTAGAACGCCGGTGTGAGGAACGTGGAGAAGAGCGCCAGCCCCAGCAGCGGGGCTGCCATGGAGTTGCTCACAAACCGCACCATGCGGTTGGAGAGCACGCCGTCCAGCCGTGCGATGCCCCGTTCCGCGAGCGCCGCGCGGGCAAGGGAAATGGGCTTCCCCAGGCCGATCAGCAGCGGCACCACGAAGAGCATCAGCGTAATCTTCAGGGTGAAGGCCCACCGGAGCTGGGAACTGTAGGCGCCGGGGAATCCGCATGTGAGGACAGCCAGGGATCCGAGGCCAAGGACGTAGAAAGCCACGGTCCTCCACACGGGCCAGCGGTGCTCCTTGGCCGCCGCAGCTTTGAGTCCGAGGCCGTACAGCACGCCCGAGGCAATGATGATGGCTAAGGCGGTCCAGTCAATCTGCCAGGCAGTGATAACGACGTCGAGAGGCGGCACCGGCTCATGATAGCCGCTCTTCCTTGGAGGGCGCCCGGCCGGCGGGTCACTCCGCAGCCCGTTCCCATTCGGCGGCGGGCTCCGGCGACGCCTGCTCGATGACGGCGGCGATGTGCTCGAGGAGGTACTGCTGCCCGGCGACGGTGGGATGGTCGCCGTCGGGGCCGATCAGGTCCCCGACGTCGTTGCTGATCCATCCTTCCGCGATCGGATCGACAAACTCGGCGCCTGTCGCCTGGGCCGCGGACTTCAGTTGCCCACGGATGTCCAGAAGTCCGGGATCAGGGTCGGTCGAATACGACGGCGGGCCAACCACGATGATCTTCGCAGCGGGGGCCAAAGCCTCCGCGCGGGTGATCGCCGCCGACGCCGCGTCGCCGACGGCACTCGCGGCGTAGCCGAGGTCGTTCTCGGAGCCGAAGAAGACCACGACGCCAGTATCTCCGGTGACAAACTGGTCCACCTGGGTGCCGAAGGTGCCGTCAAGATCGCCGGGCCTGAGGTAACCGCTGCCGTTCTCGGCGGCGTTGAGCACCTGGAATCCGGCGAGGACGGGGTCCGTCCGGATCAGGGCAGGCCAGGCGTGCGCGGGTGAAGTGCCGTGCCCGGTGCTCAGCGAATCCCCGACAACCACCACTCGAACTGCCGGGGCTGAAGTGACAACCGGCTGCGCCGTGCTGGCCGCTGCTGCCGCCAGGAGGCAGGTCACGACTCCCGCCGCGGCAAGCCGGCTGTGGCGCTCCCGTGGCGGCGGGCTGATCCGCATGGCTGCCGCCTCCTGCCTAGGGTTCGTAGGCGCCGGGTCCGGCGCCTGCTCCAGCCATTGTCCTCTTTCGAGTGTTACATCGGTATTGCCGGGGACCGGCTGGTTGGCTGTCCCGGACCGCGCCGACCCTGCTGGTGCCTCCTAGTAGTCCACGATCGCGCCGCTGGAGATGTTGATGGTGGCGTCAGTGATGGCGGCCGCCTTGTCCGACACGATGAACGACGCCACGTTCCCGACGTCGGCCAGGGTGGCGGTACGGTTCAGGTGCGCGGCCTTGGCGATCTCCACCACAATCTCCTCCCGTCCCTCGGTCTGCCAGGGAATGGTCTCGACAATGCCGCCGGTCACCATGGTGACCACCCGAATACCGTTCTTCCCCAGCTCAAGCGCCCACTGACGGCGCAGGCCCTCCATCGCGTCCAGTGCGACCTTGAACCCGCCAAGTCCGGGCAGCGTCTGCGGGCCCGAACCGCCGAACATCAGCACGACGCCGGAGCGCTGCTTGATCATGTGCGCGGCCGCCGCACGGGTGGTGAGGAAATGGGTGCGCGTGGCCAGGGCGATGGGGCGGGTGAAGTCATCGACGTCGATTTTCATTAACGGCTCCTGCACGTCGCCAAAGGAGATCACGTTGAAGGAGATATCGATCCGGTTCTTCTTCGCCACCCGGTCCACGAAGGCATCCACCTGTTCTTCGTCCAGGGCATCGACGACGGCGGTCACGGCCTTGCCGCCCGCCTTTTGGATGTCCCGGGCTACTTTCTCCAGCCGGGACTCCGTCCGTCCCGCGAGGTGGACGAGCGCACCTTCGGCCGCGAACGCCCTCGCCACGGCCCCGCCGATCGCGCCGCCCCCGCCGTAGATCAGTGCGGTCTTGCCGGCCAGCAGGCCGTTGTCCGGGATTCCGTTATTCAGCATGTTCGCCTGCCTCCTGCCGAGGAGTCGTGAATTCCCTCAACTATGTTCTTGCGGAGGGCAGGTGGCAAGAGGGCACGAGGCCCTAGGGGCGCGGCGCGGCTCCCGGTCCCGGCTCAGGTGGACCAGCCTGGCCACCCGTGTCTTCGTGGCTGTCGGGGGCGATGGAGGCGGCCGGGCCGCCGATGCCGTAGAAGCCTGCCGGACCGCCAGGCGCGCCCGGTGAGGCTGACGGGAGGTCCCCGGCAGGACCGCCGTCGAGCGGGCCACCGCCGGGCGGCGGGTACGCAGGAGGTGCAGTCGCCGCTTCGGGCGGCGGAGGGTCACCGTAGGCGATCGCCGGCGCGTCGCCCGGGTCGCTCGGCCCCATGTCCAGATGGAACGGCGGGTATTCGTCGCGCATTAGGGACACGTAGGTGATCACCCGGTAGATCCAGCGGTTCAGGCCAAGCAGGAAGTCGAACAGGCCTTGCCAATACCGGCCGGTGAACAGCAGGACGACTCCGGCAATGAATACCAGCAGCCCTATGAGGGAAACGCCCACTCCTTCCTGCACCCAGTTACCGTCGCGCATGGTCCAGGTCCGCGCCGTACCGGTCAGCACGCCGATGATGAGCAGGTGGGGAATGGCCAACAGCCAGGACTTCACGAGCACCAGCCCGTGGGACAGCCTCTCGGGATAGTCGACGTCGAAATCCGCCGGGTAGTCCGTCCGGGCCAGCGTGAAGGGCGGGTAGATGTCCGTGCCGAGCGCGCTGTAGGAGTAGAAAGCCACCCGCCAGTTCCAGCGGATCACCCCGACGTTGAAGTTGAACAGCGAGCGCGGATAGTGTCCCGTGAACAGGATCGCGAACCCGGCCACGATGGTGGTGACGACGAAGGCGAACCACAGGAAGAACAAGATGATGTAGTGCGGAATAGCCAGGAGCCACTTCACCAGCCACAGCCAGCGGGACAGGTTGGGGTCCAGATAGCCGCTGAGCCGGGCCGGGTAGGCTCTGCCGCCGCCCCCCGGAGGCGCCCCCGCCCAGGCAGGATGGTTCCCCGGAGAGTACGGCGTCGCGCCATACGGCGGGGCCGCATAAGGTTGCGGCGGCCCGGGTAGCCCGGGGTAGGCCGGGGCAGCCTGGGCCTGCATGGGATAGGGCTGGCTTCCGTACGGCTGGTTTCCGTAGGGCTGGCCGGGGTGACGGGGCGGGGACGACTGCGGGCCACCGCGGCCGAGTCCCGCGGCCCCGGCCACGATCAGTGGCACGCCGACCGCCAGGAGGACAAGGCCGCCGATCAGCAGCCCGACGAAGATCGGCCAGAGCAGATCGGAGCGGGCGCCGGCCTGCAGATCAACGGCGACGGGAGTGCTGGCATCGGCATTCATGATGATCACGGCCCAGTCTCCGGAGCGCAGGTCCCACTTGAGCTCCTGCTGCCCGGGACCTGTGGCGGACGCTACCCAGAAGCCCTGTTGCTCGGGCCGCGCCGGGGCCTTGGTGCCGGCGATCTCGCCGTACTGCGCCCGGAAGGGATCAAACCTGACGTCGATGATCTCGGTGTGCTTGACGCCTGCCAGGTACGCTGCCGCGTCGTCGCGGGGGGCGATCCCAATGAAGATATTCTTCCCGGGGTCGGCGGCGGACCCGCGGAGCACAACGCTCCCGGGTATGTCCACGGGAGTCCCCTCGGGCATGCCGCGTCCGGTCATGATGTCCAGGCGCGGGGACGTCAGGGCGTAGGAATCCCCCGAGAAACGCTCCAACGGCGAAGTGAAGTACCCGCCGTCGCGCTGCTGGTAGTTGGCCCACCCCGTCGCGCCCGCGCCCGCCAGCAGCCCCAGGCCCACGAGGGCGCCCAGCGTACCCAGCACCAGCATGACAATCCGGCCTGGTTTCATGGCCGCCGTCCTTTCAGATGGTCCATTTCAAGACTCCGGTCCAGCGCGCGTGCGTGGACCTGCCGTTCACCGGCCCACCGATCTCAGCAGGGTTGCGCCCGGCTTCCGGCTTTCACGCGGTGATCACTACTTTGAGCGCTTTCGTTTCCGCGGCCCGGGCGAAGGTGTCGTAGGCCTCCATGAACTCATCGAAGCTGAAGTGGTGGGTGGCGAAGGTGTCAGCCGGAACTTTCTGCTGCGCCACGAGCTTGAGCAGCATGGGGGTGGTGTTGGTGTTGACCAGGCCCATGCTGATGTTGATGTTCTGGATCCAGAGGTTTTCCACATGAAGTTCCACGGACTTGCCGTGTACGCCTACGTTGGCCACGTTGCCTCCGGGCCGGACGATGTGGGTGCACATGTCGAAGGTCGCGGGGATCCCGACGGCTTCGATGGCCACATCCACGCCCTGCCCGTCGGTCAGGGCCAGCACCTGCTCCTTCCAGTCCGCGGCGCTGGACAAGACGACGTCCGTGGCACCGAATTCGCGGGATTTCTCCAGCCGGTTCGCGTCGAGGTCTATGGCGATGATCGTGGCGGCGCCGTAGAGGCCCGCGGTGGCGATCGCGGCCAGGCCGACTGGCCCGGCACCGATGACGGCGACCGTGTCGCCGGGCTTGACCCGGCCGTACTGCACGCCGATCTCAAATCCGGTGGGGAGGATGTCGGAAAGCATCACGGCCTGCTCGTCACTGACGCCGTCCGGCAGCAGGTGGAGGGAGTTTTCGGCGTACGGGACGCGGACGTACTCGGCCTGGGTGCCGTCGATCAGGTGCCCGAAGACCCAGCCAATGCCGGACTTGCCTTCTTCGCCCAGACAGTGGGAGTAGAGGCCGGTCTTGCAGTTGGCGCAGTGCCCGCAGGACTTGATGCAGGAGATGATGACGCGGTCCCCGACTTTGAGGCTGGTCACGGATGAGCCGATCTCCGTGATGGTTCCAACGCCTTCGTGACCCAGGATCCTGCCTTTTGTCACGGCGGGAACGTCGCCTTTGAGGATGTGGAGGTCCGTCCCGCAGATGGTGGTGGTGTCCACTTTGACGATGACGTCGCTGGGAGTCTGGATCTTGGGATCGGGGACGTCCGTCCAGGATTTTTCTCCGGGACCGCCGTAGACGAGGGCTTTCATGCGTGCTCCTTGGTTTTGAGGATGACTAGCGGGTCCACGAGGCGCAGCCGGCACGGGGTCTCTGAGGCATCGATCCCCGAGTACAGCGACGAGAGTTGCGCACGTTCGCGGAGTTCGTTGATGGCGGCGGCTGACACGCGGGCGTGGGCCAAGTCAATGACGATTTCGTGCCCGGGCAACTTGGCGCTTACCCGGCGAGCGACCACGAAAAGGGCCCGGACGTTTGCCGCTGTGACAACGCCCCGGACTTCGACGCGGGTGGATTCGGCGTCGGCGTCGATGCGGATAAGGACTTTGAGTCGGGGGTCCGGAACGTGGTGATGCATTGACCCCTCAGAGCTCCCTGACGGGTGCCGGCAGTGAGTGGATTCCAAGAACTGGGATGAATTTGCTCATACGGCCGTGGTCTCCTGCCTTTTCCTGCGGAAGCTGGAAAGTGCAAAGCGCCATTTCCTTCCCCAATGCTGAGCGAGACCGGTGTTGAGTTCCTTGACGCAGTTCATCTCCCCAAGGCCGTGCGGGAACCCCCAAATACAGCTTGGCGAGTACATGATTCGGGGGTAAGGGGCGAAAGTCCCTGGTAGTGCTGGCGGGCCCGGATTGTTGCTTGGTCATTCCGGCCCTAGCCTGTTTCCTATGCCTACAACAGATGATCTCCCGGCTGCGCCTAACCTCGTGCTGGCCTCCGTTAGGCAGCCCGGTGATGCCGCCCTTTCTGACATCCACCCGGCCGACGGCGCGGTCTCGCGGATCACTCCGGCGGGGGCCGCTTCCGCTGGCGTTCCGGGCGTACCTGTAGCTGACCTTGCGGGACGCTACGTTATTCCCGGGCTGTGGGATGAGCATGTCCACATGACCCAGTGGGCGTTGGCCGCCAACCGGGTTGACCTCTCGCGTGCAGCCTCTGCGCAGGACGCAGCCGACGCCGTCCGCGCCCACCTTGCCGACGCCGGCGTGGGCGGCGCGGCCGGCGGCGGCGGCCGGACACTCGTGGGAGTGGGGTTCCGGGACGCCGTCTGGCCGGACGTGCCCGCCCTGGACATGCTCGACGCCGCGACGCCCGGACTGCCGGCCGCCCTCCTAAGCCACGATCTCCACTGCGTCTGGCTGAACAGCGCGGCGGCGGAACGGTACGGCGTATCCGTGGACCCGAGCGGGCTCCTCCGGGAGGAGCCGGCCTTCAACCTGACCCGCGAGCTCGGCAGGCTGCCCGACGCTATCGTCGATGGCTGGGTGCGGGAGGCCGGCCGCGCGGCCGCAGCGCGCGGCGTCGTGGGAATTGTCGACTTCGAGATGACGTGGAACCGGGACGTCTGGCAGCGCCGGATCGCCGGTGGATTCGATGCCCTCCGGGTGGACGCGGGGGTCTACCCCCAGGATTTGGACCGTGCGGCTGCCGAGGGGATGCGCACAGGGCTGGTGCTCGACGGCGGGGCCGGACTCCTCAGGGTGGGGCCTCTCAAAGTCCTTATCGATGGATCGCTTAACACCCGCACGGCATACTGTGTCGATCCGTATCCGCACGGCGGACGGGGCCTGCTCACCGTGAGCGAGGACGAGCTGCTGGACCTGCTGGTTCGGGCCCGGGAGGCCGGCCTTGTTCCGGCCGTCCACGCGATCGGCGACGGCGCCAACGAGGTGGCGCTGAACGCGTTTGCCGCAGCCGGAATCTCCGGAAGGATCGAGCATGCCCAGTTTGTCCGTCGGCAGGACTTCGCCCGCTTCGGCCAGCTCGGCCTCACAGCGAGCGTCCAGCCGGCGCATGCCCTCGACGACCGCGATGCCGCCGACGCGAACTGGGCCGGGCGCACCGACCGGGCCTTCCCGCTGCGGTCCCTGCTGGCCGCCGGGGCCACCCTGGCGCTGGGCTCCGATGCGCCGGTGGCGCCGCTGGAACCCTGGACCGCAATGTCGGCCGCCACCACGCGGTCGCGGCAGGACGGCCGCGGCCCCTGGCATCCGGAGCAGGCGCTTACCCGGCAGGAGGCCCTGGCGGCTTCGGCCCGGGGGCGCGGCCGGATCCGCGTCGGCGACCCGGCAGATGTCGCGGTGCTCGACGGTGACCCGTTCACGGTCTCAGACGGCGCATTCGCCGCGATGCCGGTGGCGGCCACCCTGGTGGGCGGGAGATTCACGCACGACGGCGTCAGTCGCCTCTGACCCGCGCCTGGACGAGGTTGGCGTACGGCAGCCGGCCGTAGACTTCCACGAACGTGGCGTGATACCCGGCTTCGGTTGCGTTAAGTTGCTCCACGGGCAGCTCCTGCCACGCGATGACCAGCGACCCTGCCGCGGCGAGCTGCCAGACGAGCCGGCCGTCCCAGTGACCCGGCGGTTTGCCTTTGCCGAAATCGACGAACTCCTGGATCTGCCGGCGCAGCCCGCGGTTGCCTTTGCTCCCGGGGCCGGCCTTGCCCACGTAGAGGACGTCGGCGCCGTCGACCCATTCGGCGGCCAGGGCGGTCGCCGCCAGGGAGGGATCCTTCTTCTTGAAGACTCCCGCCGTGCTCTTGGACAGAAACCGCGGTTCGAAGCCCTCGGGACGCAGTACGGCAAAGATTCCGGTGCGTTGCGGGATCCGGTTGGTGTCAAGGTCCGCGAGTGGCCGGAATCCGGTGAACCCGTCCTGCTTCAGTGTCTGTCTGTTGAGCGGCATAGGTTCCTTGGATCGGGGCGTTCCGTCGAAGCCTACGAAACCGCAGGTTCCGCGGCCGCTTTCATGTCGGGGGTCGCAGGGACACTTAAAGTATGGACGGCGGCCGGGGGCCCGGATCGGCTTCGCAGAAGCCGCCGGAACCTGGCTTGGCCAAGGCGTTCGCCGCCGAGATGCTCAAACGCGGCAAGCGCAGGGCCGGGGCCGCGGGAGCGTCCGCGGCGGAAGCGGCGTCGGCGGTCGTGGACACAGAGACCTGCAGGTACCTTCGCGATCTCGCTATGAGATGGCTCGGACATTTGCATGTCCTGAACGACCCGGCGTACATCAGATGGTTACCTGCAGGCGCTTTAAGCGTACGTCCGGCCGTCGGCCGTGACTAGGGGCCGATGGCCTCTGGCCACAAACCGACCTCCAAGAAAGCGACACCTCCGCCAAACGCGTAGAGTGGAACAAGACGCCTGATTCTGGACGCCGTGTGCCGAGGGAGAAATCGTGACGATTGACTGGGACGAAAAAAAGGCCCTGCTGCAGGAACCGAACATCGCCGCTGTGACGCAGCTTTGCGACGAACTCATGGAGAAGAAGCCGGGGTCCGTGGTCCCCTACATCGATCCCGTCCATGACGAGGACGAGTGCCGGATCGTCAGCCTCCATGTCAGCCCGGGCAAGGGCACCGAGTCGGGCTTCGTCTCCCATTTCAATGACGACGAAGCCGCCCGCCGTGCCACGTCCATCTACGAAGCCGCGGAGCTTGATCCCCGTTACGTGATGCCGTGGAATGCCTACCCGTGGGTCCGCGATCCCGAGCTTCCCTCCGCCCTCAACGTCCAGGAGAAGACGGACGGCCTCCGGCCCTTCCGCCAGTTCCTGAAGATCAACAAGCGCGTTTCCGCTGTGATCGCCCACGGCGCGGACGCTAATGCTTTCCTGACGCTCTTCGAGAAGACCTACCACTCCTCGCTGAAGAACCACGGCGTCAAAATCTACAAGGCCACTGCCCTTGGGGGCCGCGCTTTCGCCGTCTCGGCAGCGAAGCAGGACGAACTCCTCGCCAAGAACGTGGACGTCTACAAGGACGCCATGCAGCGGGCGGGCATCCAGCACCTCTGACCCGCGGCCGGTGATAAAACCCTCCTGCGGAACACCCGGCGCCGGCATCTGCCGACGGCGCGAATCTCACCCCTCCAGCAGCCTCCGCCGGTGCTTGAGTTCCTTGACCCAGTTCCTGGTCACCATCGCCGGGAACGGTGAGGCGCCGTCCTCGTTCGTGGCACCGAATGCCGTCCCCGCCTCCAGGTCCGCCAGCAGCGGTCCGGACGCCTTCAGCCCGAGCTCCAGGACCTGGACCGCGGCCCGCTCGGTCAATCCCAGCCCGGCGGCCCACCCCAGGAAATGCCTCCGTGAGATCCCGGTGCGCTTGCCGTCCAGCATGAGGGCGAGCGTTCTGTCCCCGTACACCACTGTGGAGGGGATGTCGTATACCGGGGCGATAGACCACTCCCCCGACGACTGCTGCACCATGGACACATTCTTGGCGTGCAGGTCGCCGTTTCCGCTGAGCCACGCGAACGCCGCCTGGATGGCCAGGTTCCGCAGCGCCGGCAGCCGCGCCGCACAATAGGCCGCCAGCGCCTGGCACACCCGCCCGTAGCCGACGTTGTATTTGTCCGCGGGGTACAGCCCCAGCACTTGGGCCCCGTCCTCGACGGCGAGCCGCCTTACCGCGTTTGGCGCCCCTCCCGCCTCATATTCCGCAAGGGGAATACGATCAAAGCGCTCCACCAGCAGCCCCGGCCGGCCCGCGACGTCGCGAATAAGGTGCACACGGCTCAGGGGAATCCGCAGCCGGGCCGCGTAGCGGAACATTACGAACTCGTTCTCCACCACATGCGGGAACTCGGGCGCGTTGAGCTTGAGGATGTACCGCCGGCCAGCACTCGCCACCGGCATCGAGATCATTCCGGCGGACAGCTTGTCCTGGACGCCCGCGAGCGCTACCGGGTCGATCAACCCCGGGTCCCCCAGCAGCGCGTCGAAGTCCACCGGCGTCTGCGCATCGAGCTCAACGGCGTGCTCGACCGGGTCCAGTTTTTCCCCGTGCCCGACGATCTGCACGTCGCCCACCGGGTTCGCCCCAAAGGCGATGAGCAGCGACAGTTCGTCATCCACGCTTGTCTTGACCGACCGGCGGAGCGCGTTCAGCCGTCGGCCTTCGGGCAACAGACCGGTGAAATACGGCGGGGCGGCGCCTGCGGCGCACAGCACCGGCTCCGCGGACAGCGGCAGGGAGCTCGCGACGGCGGGTCCGCCGGACGCCAGATAGTCCGGCAGGTAGGTGAACCTCGTGCCGCCGCCGTGCCGCTCCAGCCGCGCCGCCAGCACTCCGGCCTTGTAGATGTCCGCGATCCGGTGCCTCATGGCCGGGGTTCCTGGCGGTGTTCGGGTGCGCCGGCGAGTGCCCGGGCGGCCGGGCTCGTCCGGGTCCCCAGCTGGAGTTCGAGCCCGAGCGTCCCCAGGAGCGCAATCAACGAGTCCAGCTGCACGCTGCGCTTGCCCTGCTCAACGAACCGCACAAAGCGTTCAGAGACCCCGGCGAGCTCGGCCACGTCCCGTTGACTCAGCCGAAGCGCCCCGCGGCGCGCGCGCACGCCGGCGGCCAGTTGATCCGCGAAAGACTCCGACATGGGGACCCCTTTAAATAGGAACGATCGTGCCGTTTTGCGCCACTATCCAGTCTAGCCCCGCGGACGGGCGGTGAAAAAGGTAGATTCGGTACGTTCGTGCCGGGCTTGTCATGCGGGCATTAGGGTCCAACGGCCCTCCACATACCGGCGACCCGCAACGAAGCTTGAGGGGCCACCGGATCCGACTTCATCACCCCCTCGCGGGCCGCTGACCAGGCAGGGCGCTGCAGACCGTGCCGAAGGATCCGGGCCAACACAGTGAGCGGGGCCCTGCCAGCGGGGTCCGGGGAAGAGGAAGACCATGTCGGAGAACCGGGGCTCGAAATTGGCGATCATCGGCGCCGGCAGTGTCGGAACCTCCCTCGCCTACGCGGCACTGATCCGCGGATCGGCCGGGCACGTCGCCCTGTTCGACGTCAACGCGATCAAGGCGGAGGCCGAAGTCCTGGATCTCGCCCACGGGACTCAGTTCGCGGCCGCGGCCGCAACTGTCACAGGCGGCGGGGACATCTCTGCGACGGAAGGCGCCGGCGTCGTCGTCATCACGGCCGGGGCAAAACAGGCGCCCGGCCAGGCACGCCTTGATCTTGCCGGCACGAACGTCCGCATCCTCGAAGCGCTCATGCCGCAACTGCTGATGCATGCCCCCCACGCCGTCTATGTGCTGGTCACTAACCCCTGCGATGTCCTGACGGTCGCCGCGCAGAAGATTTCCGGGCTGCCGCCGCAACGCATTTTCTCTTCGGGCACCGTGCTGGACACTTCCCGGCTCCGCTGGCTGCTGGCACGGCGGGCCGGCGTTTCGCTCGCGAGCGTCCACGCCAGCATGGTGGGCGAGCACGGCGACACCGAATTCCCCGTCTGGTCCGGCGCCACCATCGGCCCGGTCCCCATCCGCAGCTGGCAGGCGGAGGGCGAACGGATCTTCACGCCCGGCTACCTGGCCGAGACCGCCAGGGAAGTGACGCAGGCAGCTTACAAGGTGATTGCCGGCAAGGGCGCGACCAACTACGCCATCGGGCTCTCCGGGGCGCGTATCGTGGAGGCCCTGCTGCGAGCGGAAAACGCGGTACTCCCGGTTTCCACCGTGCTGGACGGCCAATACGGAATCTCCGGTGTGGCGCTATCCCTGCCGAGCATCGTGGGAAACGGCGGCGTCAGCAAAGTACTGGACACCCCGATGGACGAAGGCGAGCTGGCCTCCCTGCACCGCTCGGCGGAAACACTGCAGCAGAGCCTGGCAACGCTGGGGATCTGAACAGGCCCCGTCACAGTTGACACTCAAGTGTGACCCGTGCCATGTTTTAAGGCATGAACCTGTCAGACAGCCGGACAGCCGGACAGCCGCTCGTCCGCCTCAGCGCGGCCGAGGCAGTATTCAATGTCCTTCGGTCCGACATCGAATCCGGCAGGCTCGGCGTCGGCGCCAAGCTGAGCTCCGAGGCCACGCTCGCACAGCAGTATGGCGTGAGCCGCTCCGTGGTCCGCGAGGCCTTGCGCTCGTGCACCGCGCTGGGCCTGACCGTCACCAGGACCGGGCGGGGCACGTTCGTCGTCGCCAACCACGTGGCCAAGGACCTGGTCCTTGGCCAGTACTCCGCACGCGACCTCACCGAGGCACGTCCCCACATCGAGGTTCCTGCCGCCGGGCTGGCCGCGGAGCGCCGTTCGCCCGAGGAACTGGAGACCATGCGGGACATCGTCGCCGCGATGACTGCCGAGGACGACCCCGAAGTGTGGGTGGGCCTGGACTCCAGTTTCCATGCATTGATCGCGCGGGCCAGCCGCAACAAAGTGTTTGAAAACGTCGTCGCGGACATCCGCGAGGCCCTGGCCCACCAGTCCGAGACCCTGAACATGGTGGCAGACCGCCAGCACGCCTCGGACGAGGAGCACCGGCGCATCCTGGCCGCCATCGAAGCCGGCGACGCGGCGACGGCGGGCATCGCCATGAGCCAGCACCTCCACGCCGTTGGTGTGGCCCTCGACTCGATTCTTAGCCCTTGACGGCAGGCGCCCTATGCCCCTGTCAGCAGCAGCCAACACCACCGCCAAAGGACGCAATGATTTTTCCTGCCCCCGCGCACATCCCGGCCCCGCTGGCCCCGGATCGGTTCCCGGCCCATGTACCGCTCGCGGTCCAGACCCGCGACGGCCTGGTGGAGAGTGTCCACTACGGCTCGGCAATCGCCACGGCAGCGGAGGGCCGGATCCTCCTGGCCGCCGGCGAGCCCCTCGCCCCGTTCTACCCGCGGTCCGCCCTGAAGCCCCTGCAGGCCGTCGCCATGGTCCGCGCCGGCCTGGACCTTCCGGAGGAGCTCCTCGCCCTCGCGGCCGCCAGCCATTCCGGCGGCGCCGGCCACCGTGAGGGTGCGCGGCGCATCCTGGACCTGCATGGGCTGACCCCGGAGGATCTGGAGAACAGCACCGACCTCCCCTACGGCGCCCGTGAGCGCGAGGAATGGCTTGGCGGCGGCGGGCAGGCCACCCGGCTGGCCCAGAACTGCTCGGGGAAACACGCCGCGATGGCTGCCACCTGCGTCGTCAACGGCTGGCCGGTGCGTGGTTACCTGGATCCGGCGCATCCGCTGCAGCAGCTGGTGGCGCGAACCGTCGTGGAGCTGACGGGCGAGGAACCGGAACGCACCTCCACTGACGGCTGCGGCACCCCACTCTTCGCCCTCACGCTGCGCGGCATGGCCCGTGCGTTCGGCAAGCTGGCTGCAGCATCCGGGACTAGCGCGGAAGCCGCCGTCGCCGGCGCCATGCGCCGGCACCCGCAGATGGTTGCGGGCGAGAACCGGGATGTCACTGAGCTGATGCGCCTCGTCCCGGGATTGTTGGCCAAGGACGGCTTCGAGGGCGTCCAGCTCGTGGGACTCCCCGACGGCCGCGCCGTCGCCGTGAAGATCTCCGACGGCGGGGACCGCGCCCGCATGCCCGTCACCGTGCGGTTGCTGGCCGCGCTCGACGTCGGCACCCCGCCCCTGGCGGGCCTCGCGGCGGCCCCTGTGCTGGGCGGCGGCCGGCCCGTCGGGCTGCTGCGGCCCACCGATTTCCTCGCTGCCGCCGAGACCTCCAACGCCCCCGACGCCCTGTAAGGACAGCCATGACCCCGATCGACGAACACCCAGACTTCCGCACCGAACACGACCTCCTGGGCGACAGGGATGTTCCTGCCGCCGCGTACTGGGGCGTCCACACCCTCCGGGCAGTGGAGAACTTCCCCATCACCGGCCAGCCGCTCTCCACTAACCTGTACCTGGTCCGCGGACTGGCCGCCGTGAAGCTGGCCGCCGCCCGCACCAACCGCGACCTCGGGCTCCTGGACAACGAGCGTGCGCAGGCCATCGAGGATGCGTGTGCGGACGTTCTGAACGGCAAGCTCAGCGATCAGTTCGTGGTGGACGTCATCCAGGGCGGCGCCGGAACGTCGTCGAACATGAACGCGAACGAAGTCATCGCCAACCGTGCGCTGGAGATCCTGGGCCGACCCAAGGGTGATTACGCCAGCCTTCACCCGAATGACCACGTGAACCTCAGCCAGTCCACCAACGATGTCTACCCCACCGCCGTGAAGCTGGGCACCATCTTCGCCGCTCGGGAACTCCTGGCAGCCCTCGCCGAGCTGGAGGAGGCCTTCGCCGCCAAGGCCCTTGAGTTCCGGACCGTGGTGAAAATGGGCCGCACCCAGCTTCAGGACGCCGTCCCCATGACCCTGGGCCAGGAATTCGGTACCTACGCCGTCACCATCGGCGAGGACCGGCTCCGTCTTGCCGAGGCGGACCTGCTCATCCATGAAATCAACCTCGGCGCCACGGCAATCGGCACCGGCCTGAACGCCCCCGCCGGATACGCCGGGGCGGCGTGCCGGCACCTGGCCGAGATCACGGGCCTGCCGCTGGTCACCGCCGCCGACCTCATCGAGGCCACCCAGGACGTGGGCGCCTTCGTGCACCTCTCCGGCGTGCTCAAGCGGGTCGCCGTCAAGCTCTCCAAGATCTGCAACGACCTCCGGCTGCTCTCCTCCGGCCCGCGTGCGGGCTTCGGCGAAATAAACCTCCCCGCGGTGCAGTCGGGTTCCTCCATCATGCCCGGCAAGATCAACCCGGTGATCCCGGAAGTGGTCAGCCAAGTCGCCTACGAGGTCATCGGCAACGATGTCACCATCACCATGGCCGCCGAAGCCGGGCAGCTGCAGCTCAACGCGTTCGAACCCATCATTGTCCACAGCCTCCACAAGAGCATCTCCCACCTGGAAGCTGCCTGCCGCACCCTCACGGCACGCTGCGTCCGGGGCATCACCGCCAACACCGAACGGCTCCGCCTCACCGTGGAGCAGTCAATCGGCCTGGTCACCGCCCTGAATCCCCACCTTGGCTACGCCACCGCAACCGCCATCGCCCAGGAAGCCCTCGCCACCGGCAAGGGCGTCGCCGAACTTGTGCTGGAACACGGACTGCTCAGCGCTGAGCAGCTCGAGGACCTTCTCAGCCCGCAGCGCCTCGCGAACTTGAGCAAGTAAACAAAGGACTCCCATGACACAGCCCCAGCAGGACACTGCCCAAAAGCAGGCACCCGCACAGACACGATCCATCACCGACCACACCATTCCGGCGCATGCGCATGCCTCGGAAGCAACGCTCCACCGGGAGGACCAGGGCTACCACAAGGGCCTCAAGCCACGGCAGGTCCAGATGATCGCCATCGGAGGCGCAATCGGCACCGGGCTCTTCATGGGCGCCGGCGGGCGCCTCGCCACGGCCGGCCCTGCGCTGATCATCAGCTACGCCATCTGCGGCTTCTTCGCCTTCATGATCCTTCGCGCGCTGGGCGAACTGGTGATGCACCGCCCGTCCTCAGGTTCGTTCGTCTCCTACGCCCGCGAATTCTTTGGTGAGAAGGCCGCCTTCGGCACCGGCTGGCTGTACTGGCTGAACTGGGCCATGACGGCGATCGTGGACATCACCGCCGTCGCGCTTTACATGAACTTCTTCAAGAAATACTGGGCCCCCATCGCGGACGTGCCGCAGTGGACGTGGGCGCTGACGGCCCTGATCCTGGTCCTCGGGCTGAACCTGGTCTCCGTCAAGGTCTTCGGTGAACTGGAGTTCTGGTTCGCGCTCATCAAAGTAGCGGCCCTGGTGACCTTCTTGCTGGTCGGCGTTTACTTCGTCATCTTCGGCACCCCCGTGGCTGGCCAGGAAGCGGGCTTCAGCCTGATCGCCGACAACGGCGGCATGTTTCCCAACGGTCTCCTGCCTGCCGTCGTTGTGATGCAGGGCGTGGTCTTCGCCTACGCCTCGATTGAATTGATCGGCACCGCAGCCGGTGAAACCGAAAACCCGGAAAAGATCATGCCCAAAGCCATCAACACGGTGATCGTGCGGATCGCTGTGTTCTACGTCGGCTCCCTGGTCCTGCTCTCCCTGCTCCTGCCGTACACCTCCTACAAGGCCGGCGAGAGCCCGTTCGTCACGTTCTTCGGCTCGATCGGGGTTGACGGGGTGGATGCCATCATGAACCTGGTGGTCCTGACCGCGGCACTGTCCTCGCTCAATGCCGGCCTGTACTCCACCGGCCGCATCATGCGGTCCATGTCCGTCACCGGCTCAGCCCCGAAGTTCGCGGCACGCATGAACAAGGCCGGCGTCCCCTACGGCGGCATCGCGCTCACTGCGGCTGTGGCAGTCCTGGGGGTCGTGCTTAACGCCCTCGTCCCGGCCGAAGCGTTCGAAATCGTGCTAAACGTCGCCTCCCTTGGCATCATCAGCACCTGGGCAATGATCGTAATGTGCCAGATGCAGCTGGCACGGCTGGCCGCCCGAGGCGAACTGCTGCGTCCGGCGTTCCGGATGCCCGGGGCACCCGTCACCGGTTGGATCACGCTCGCGTTCCTGCTGACGGTCGTGGTCCTGATGGCCTTCGACTCCCCTGTCGGCACCTGGACCGTTGCCTCCCTGGTGGTGGTTATCCCGGCGCTGATGTTGGGCTGGCGCCTCTGCCGTGAGCGCGTCCTGGAGCTGGCCGCGGTCCGCGAGGGATACACCGGCCCCTCGCCGCTGGTAGCCAACCGCGCGGTACGGGCCGCCGAAGGTGACGAGGACTAGCTGTATTGACCGGGGAGGGTCCGTCCGTTGCGCTATGGCGGCGCCCCCGCCGTAACGCAACGTCCCCGCGCCCCGACCACCGGGCGGTTCGCATATGCTCAGCACACAAGCTCACACTGGCTCAGCGACGAAGCACCCGGGAGAGACCACATGACCAACTGGCGGATCAGGGATTTCCACTCGGCCGATCTGGACGGCATCCTGCACCTGTGGGAATCGCTCAAGGCGACCAACGTGGAGCCCGTCTACGCACTCTCCGAGGTCCTCGCCTCCTGCGAGAAGGACCACGCCGTCGTCGCTGTGCAGGGGGAACAGGTGGTGGGCGCTGCCGTCGGACGGGCCGCGCACGACCAGGGCTGGATTGTCTTCCTCGCCACCCTCCCCGAGTACCGCGGCCGGGGGATCGGCACCGCACTGCTGGCCGCCGTCGAGAACCGGATGGCCCCGCACGGGCTCAACAAGCTCTCCGCACTCATGCCGGAATCCGAGACCCGCGTGGAGGCCTTCCTCAGCCGCGGGTTCGTGCTCAAGAAGAACCTGCGCTACTTCGAACGTAAAATCCCGGTCCAGCGCCAGGAGCTTGAGCCCCTGAGCCAGCTCGGCGGCCGCATCCTTGCCCGCGACCTCTGGGAAAACGTCGCGGGCATGCGCAACGAGAAGGAGCTCCTCGAACGGCGCCTCGTGCTCCCCCTGGCCGAGGCCGACCTCGCCGACGAGTACGGCGTGGTGCCCCCGCGCGCCGTCGTCCTGTTCGGTCCTCCCGGGACCGGCAAGACGACGTTCGCGAAGGCGATCGCGTCGCGCCTCGAGTGGCCGTTCGTTGAGGTTTTCCCGTCCCGCCTGGCCTCCGACCCGAAAGGCCTGGCGGGGGCGCTCCGCGAGACCTTCCTGGAGATCGCCGAGCTGGAGCACGCCGTTGTGTTCATCGACGAGGTCGAGGAGATCGCCTCCCAACGCTCGGGCGAACCGCCGTCGCCGCTGCAGGGCGTCACCAACGAGCTCCTCAAGATCATCCCCGCCTTCCGCGAACAGCCCGGCCGTCTCCTGGTCTGTGCCACCAACTTCATCCGCGCCCTGGATTCGGCCTTCCTGCGGCACGGACGGTTCGACTACGTCATCCCCATCGGCCTGCCCGACCGCCAGGCGCGCGAGGCCATGTGGCAGCGCTTCATCCCGGCCACCGTGGTGGACGACGTCGACGTCGAGCTCCTGGTGGACCGCACCGAGGGCTTCTCCCCCGCGGACATCGAGTACGCGGCCCGCCGCGCCTCCCAGCGGGCGCTGGAGAAGGCGGTCTACGACGACGGCGGAGCGGCCTCCGGGGGCGATGCCGCGCTCCGCGATGCCGTCCGGAAGGGCCCCGGGACCGATGATTACCTGGATGCCATCCGGGACACCCGGACGACGGTGAGCGAGGAAGTCCATCGGGAGTTCCTCGAGGACATTGACGCACTCGGCCGCGTCTAGCGTTGCCTGGATGCTGACGCGGGGAGGAAACTGTGGTCCTGTTCCTGACGATCGTGAGCGGCGTTGCCTGGACGGCGGTCTACGTCGACGCCATCCGGATCGGGTTCAGGGACAAGAGCTACGCCATTCCTGCCGCCGCGCTCGGCCTGAACTTCGGGTGGGAAACCATCTATGCCGCACGCTCGGTCGCCACCGGAATTACCGCCCAGGGCATCTTCAACATCACATGGGGCCTGAGCGACGTCGTGATTGTGTACACATTCCTGAAGTTCGGCAGATCCGAACTGCCGGCCTGGGTGACGCGGTCACACTTCACCTGCTGGGCGCTCCTGCTGGGAGTCACGTCCTTCGCCGTGCAGCTGCTGTTCGTTGGAGAGTTCGGCTGGGATAACGCGGCCCGCTATTCGGCTTTCCTCCAGAACCTCCTGATGTCCGGGCTGTTCATCGCCATGTTCGCAGCCCGCGGCGGAATGCGTGGGCAGTCCCTCCTGATCGGCCTGGCCAAGTGGATCGGGACCCTGGCTCCCACCATCGTCTTCGGCGTTTACCGGAATTCGCCGCTCATCCTGGGCATCGGGGTCCTTTGCAGCGTCTTCGATCTTTGCTATGTCGGGCTGCTGTGGCGGGCGGGAAGGTCCCGCGCGGCTACGCGAGAGTGACGACGATCTTGCCCTTGGCGCGGCCCTGTTCGAGCGCTGCGAAGGCCTCGGCGATTCTTTCAAACGGGAAGATGCTGTCCACGATCGGCTCCAGCTGCCCGTCCTCCACCAGGCCCCCGAGGATGCGCAAATCATCGCCGCTGGGGTGCATGAACAGGTACCGGTAGCCCGCGCGCGCCTTCCGGGCCCGGCGTCGGAGGTCCAGGCTCATCGCCCAGAAAACCGCTGTGATCCACGGCGGCGAACCCAGATCCTTCTTCGCCGTCAGCGGCTCCGGCACACCAGCGATCGAGACCACCCGACCGCCCGGTTTGAGGATGCGGAAACAAGCCTTGAGCGTGGCGCCCCCAACCAGATCCAGCACGGCGTCATAGTCCTTCAGGACCCGGGTGAAATCTTCCCGGGTGTAGTCGACGACGTGATCCGCCCCCAGCCTGCGCACGAGAGCCTCCCCACGGGGCGAGGCCGTCGTGGCCACCTCCGCCCCCAAATGCCTCGCGAGCTGGATCGCCAGCGTGCCCACGCCGCCGGCGCCGCCGGAAATGAACAACCGCGTGCCCTTGTGGACGCCAAGCTCATCGCGCAGCGACTGCAAGGCTGTCAGCCCGGCCAGCGGCAGCCCTGCTGCTTCGGCGAAGCCCAGCGACGCCGGCATCACTGCCGCCAGTTCCTGCTGCACGCACACGAACTCGGCGAACGCGCCGAGCCTGGCCTTGTCCACCCGGGCATAGACGCGGTCGCCGATGGCGAACCGGCTCGGCCCGGGGCCGACAGCGTCCACCGTGCCGGCGAGTTCACTGCCGGCAACCACGGGCAGGCGGAGCGGGTTGATGGCCCGGAGGCCGCCCTGGCGGATCTTGTAGTCCACCGGGTTCAAGCCTGCAGCTGCCACCCGGATCCGGACCTCGCCCGGCCCGGGCTGCGGCTCGGGCACGTCCCGGAGTTCCACGGCATCCGGGCCGCCGTAGCGGGTCAGCACGAAGGCGCGCACGGTCAGTCGTCCTCGGTCTCCACAGCCGCGACCACCGCGGACCCGCCCTCCTCGGACCCGCCCTCCGGTGAGTCATAGGACAGGTTCTCGTAGTCGGTGTCATCGGCTTCGTCGAGCATGTCGTCCAGTTCATCCAGCAGCCACGGGTTGACGCGGGCGAGGATTTTCCGGGTCTCTTCGACGGGGACGGCCGCGTACAGGACGGGCCGGGCATCGTCGTAGCGCGTGACAGGCGGCTTGTCCGGCCACTTCTCGGCCAGCGCTTTGACTCGTTCGGGCAGGGAATTGTGCGCGTTGTCGGCAATTTTGACCAAGGTGGCGTCATGGTCCCCGGCGATGTACCGGATGCCGGCCTGGTAGTCGTCCGGGTTCTCGTGCAGGCGCTTCGTGACGCGCTCAATGATGTCCGCGGCCCGCTCGGAAACACCCATGTCCAGCAGCGCCTGCCGCGTCATCGGGGTGTCCTCGGCGATGTCGTGCAGGTAGCCGGCGATCCGGATGTCGTCGTCGAAATCCGCCAGGGCATCCCCGACGGCGAGCACGTGCTCGCGGTACGGCCGCTTGAGCTTATCCTTCTGACGGTTGTGGGCCACCTCGGCCAGGACCTTGGCTGTCTCCACGGTGAATCGGGGCTGGGGGCGTGCTGGTTCTGACATGGTTCCAGCCTACGCGCCGGGCGCGCCCAGGCCCGGCCAGACCCAGGGCTCCCGCGGCAGCGAGGCGGGGTCAAAGACGGAGATCGCATCAGCCAGCGGCCCGCCGGGCAGTCCGAGGGACGCCAGCAGCGCATCGCGCACGTGCTCCACTGACACGCCGGCCAGCGCCAGGTCCGCGAGCGTCACGGCGTCGTCGCGCTTCGCCAGCCGGGCACCCCGGGTGTTCACCACGAGCGGTACGTGGGCATATTCCGGCATTGGAATATCCAACAGCGACGCCAGATGGGCCTGCCGGGGCGTGGAGGGTAAGAGGTCGTCGCCACGGACCACCTGGTCCACGCCCTGCGCGGCGTCGTCGACCACCACCGCCAGGTTGTAGGCGGCGACGCCGTCATTGCGGCGGAGCACGAAGTCGTCCACCACTCCGGTGTAGCTTCCGTGCAGCACGTCCTGCACAGTGGCCTCCTGCACGGAGGCGCGAAGCCGGATCGCTGCGGGACGGACGGACCGTTTGGCCTCGCGCTCGGCGGGGGTCAGCGTCCGGCACGTCCCCGGATACGCACCCTGCGGGGCGTGCGGCGCAGACGGCGCCTCCTGGATTTCGCGGCGGGTACAGAAACATTCGTAGGTCATGCCCGCTGCTCTCAGGCCGGCGATCGCCGCCGAATAGAGTGGCTCACGGTCCGTCTGGCGGACGACGCCGCCGTCCCAGTTCACGCCGATCGCCGCGAGATCGCGGAGCTGCTCCGCCTCGGCACCGGCCCGGGCGCGGTCCAGGTCCTCCACGCGCATCAGGAACCGCCGCCCCGTGGATCGGGCAAAGAGCCAGGCCAGGATGGCCGTCCGGAGGTTGCCCACGTGCAGTTCGCCGGAGGGACTGGGGGCGAAGCGGCCTGCTGACGTCATGGGACCAGCCTATGCGGCAGACAACAAGAGCCCCTCAGCTACCGATGACTTCGGAATCCGACGTCGGTGGCTCAGGGGCTCTTATCGTGTTTGCGGAGTGACGATGCGTGAACAAGTGCCAATCAGCGGCGGGTTCCGTGCGGGGAGCCTCATCCAGGGTCCGGGTGGTGTGCCGGGGTGCCTGTAGCCTTCGGGATCCGGCGGTAGCCTTTGCCCCTTTGTTGTCATCATTTGAGCAGAAGTCCTACAGTTGGTGCAACGCACGCCCTTTACGCTGGTCAATCTGACCAATCCCGGGCGTCCTGATAAGCAGGAAGTGGTCATTTTGCAGGAACTCGACGCGACGGACCGGCGGATCCTCGCCGCGCTGGATGAAGACCCCCGGGTGCCGATCATGGTGCTGGCCCAGAAGTTGGGGCTGGCCCGCGGCACCGTGCAGTCGCGCCTGGAGCGGATGTCGGCGTCGGGCGCGCTCCGGCCAAACAGCAGTCGCGTGCTGCCGTCCGCCCTGGGACGGGGGGTGGCCGCGTCGGTGAGCGCCGAGCTGGACCAGAGCCACCTCAATGAGGCCATCGCGGCCTTGCGGAACATCCCGGAAGTGCTCGAGTGCCATGCCCCGGCGGGCGACACGGACCTACTGATCCGCGTGGTTGCCAGGAGCCCGGACGATCTCTACCGCGTCTCAGAGGAAATCAGGCTGTGCCCGGGGATTGTGCGCACGTCCACCAGCATGTTCCTGCGCGAGGTCATCCCTTACCGGACCACCGGACTGCTGGGCGCCTGAACGACGGGCCGGCACCGCCGTGCGCCACACTCAGACGGGCGGGCCGGCGTTCGCCTTCAGATTCTTCATCACCAGCGTCGACGTCAGCCGCTCCACGCCGGGCAGGGACGTCAGTTCGCTGTCGTAGAAGCGCTGGTAGGCCGGGAGGTCCTCGGCGATGACCTTCAGCAGGTAGTCCGGCGAGCCGAAGAGCCGCTGGGCCTCCACGATGTTCGGATTGTCCGCCACTCGGTTTTCGAAGATCTCCATGGTGGAGCGGTCAACCTGCCGCAGAGTCACGAACACGATCGCCTCAAACCCCAACCCGACGGCGGCCGGATCGATGTCGGCCCGGTATCCCCGGATGACCCCGGAGGCTTCCAGATCCCGCAGCCTGCGGTGGCACGGAGCCACCGTCAGCCCGACCTTCGCCGCCAGGGCAGTGGCCGTCATGCGTCCGTCGATTTTGAGGTGGCGCAAAATATTTCTGTCAATGTGGTCTATCACGCAATAATCTTACCGACCTTTGGTGATTCTTCAGTAAATCAGGGAACACCTACCGCGCGGATTTGCATAGAGTTTTCCCTGTACCCGCCTGGAGGTACCGCATGTCAGGAGCCCCCCGTGAACCCCCAGCTTTTTGTCGCCTTCATGGTCGTTGCCGTCGCCCTGGCCTGCACCCCCGGCGTTGACTGGGCGTATTCGATTGCGGCCGGACTGAGGCAGCGCAGCTTCGTCCCCGCCGTCGCCGGACTTTGTGGCGGCTACGTCATCCACACCGCGCTCCTGGTCCTTGGCCTGGCCGCCCTGATTACCGGGGTGCCCGGTGTGCTCGGCTGGCTGACCGCTGCCGGTGCCCTCTACCTGCTCTGGCTCGGCTTCGGAACAGTCCGTTCGTGGCGCGGGGCCAGCTTCGACACCGGCACCGGTGGCATCCCGGCCCCGGCGGCCGCCAGCCAGTTCCGGGCTTTCCTCCAGGGCATGGGGATCAGCGGGATCAACCCGAAGGGCCTGCTCTTCTTCATGGCCCTGGTGCCGCAGTTTGTCAGCCCCGAGGCGGCCCTTCCCGTTCCGGTCCAGTCCGGGCTGCTGGGTCTGACCTTTGTCCTGCTGGTGGCGGTCATCTACAGCTGCGTGGCGCTCCTGGCCCGGAAACTTCTCCATTCCCGGCCCGGGGCCGCCCGCCGGGTCACGCTTGCCAGCGGGATCATCATGCTCGTCCTGGGCACCGTGCTGCTCTCCGAACAGCTCGTTCCTGTCCTGGGCGCAGCCATCACGCACAGCTAGGGCCAAAACCTGCCTGCACCGGCTGCGGGGCCTACTTGCGCTGCATGTACCACTCGGTGAAGGACGAGGCCCGGCCGTCGGCCGTCAATTGGATGATCCACAGGTTGTCATAGCTGCGGCTATTGCCGCGGTAGGTGGTCAGGCCCTGCACGAAGGCACGTCCGCCGTCGACCCCCAGCAGCTTCCATTCGAAGGTCCAGTCATCGGGGTCGTCGCGCCCTGCCAGCCAGTGCTCAACGATTTGTTCGCGCCCGTTCCACGGTTCGGGCTCCTGCGGGCTCGTGGCGTAGACGGCGTCCTCAGTGAACAGTGCCCGGATGTCCTCCGGATCGTTCGACCGCCACGCCGTGATGTAGTGCTGCATCCAGCGGGCTGCTGCATCTCTCATGCCTCGTTTGTACCCCTTGCGCCGGGGGCCCCGCAAGGGTAGTGGATACGTGTATTGGCCCGCTGAGCTGGGACGGGAGTTCATCGACCCAGGCCGTCAGCCGCCGTCGGCGCGGCCGTACTCGCGGTCCCACAATTCGTGCATTTCCGCATCCTTCCGGATGGCCTTCACCGTTTCCAATTCCGCGGGCTTCCGCCGCTGCCATTCCCTCGGGTTCAGGTTTTTGCGGCCCGCGTCCAGCAGGAGCAGTGCACGGTCCGTCAGGGCGTCGTTGCGCAGCGAAAAGTCCGTCTTCCGGCGGCGCAGGACCTCCTGCAGCGCGGCGCGGGCGGTGCCGTAGTCCCCGAGTTTCCGCAGCGAGCGGGCGCGCACCAGCAACAGGGCCGCTGAGAGGTCGTCGGCGTTCAGCAGTCCGTCGGTGTCCGCCACCACCTCCGCGTCCCGTCCCAGCGCGGCCGCCAGGGAGCAGTGCGCCAGGGCCATGGGCAGCGACGGCGGCAAGCCGGTCAACGCTGCCAGCGCGGCCTCCGTCTGGCCGGTCTCCCGCAGCGAGTGGGACAGGGCCAGGAACACGGCCTCCTCGCTGAACAGGACCGGAAGCTCGATCCGTTCGGCCACCTCCACCCGGGTGATCACGCCGGCAAGGTAGTCGGCGGCATAACGGTTGGCATCGTCGTCGTTCCGGAGTGACAGGCCGCGCTGCAGCAGCTCGGAGGCCCGCAGGTGGCCGCCCTGCGAGTACGCCAGGAGCCCGGCCATGAGGGAGCAGAGCCCGGCCCAGCCGGGGTTCGCACGCGCCAGCGTGATCAGCCGGTCCGGGTCGGTGGAACCGAAAACGGCGCCATGCACGGCTTTGGCCGTCTTGCCGGGCATCCTGCCGGCCACTCTTCCGAGCTTGGGTACGCTGCCCTCCGCGGCAAGCGTGCCCCGGCTACGTCCGGCCAGCACTCCGGCAACCAGGCCGCCCACGCCCTCCGCGACTCCGCGCACGGGCGTCCGGACCACCACCTTGCGAAACGGAGTCAGGTCGCGGGTGTCGTGGTACAGGAGTCGGCGCGGGGATGCCGATTCTGGGGGTCCGGCGTTCATTCACCCATGCTAGTAGGCTCTGGGAATGGCTGACCTCAATGACGACTCGTCCTCCTCGAACACCTCAACCCCTTCCGGCGCCGGCCGCCCCGACGCGAAGGCGGCCGAGGTCAGCGACGACTTCATCCACCGGCGCCACGTGCTGGCGTCCGGACTTGAGTACACGACGACGACCGGTCGGCTCGTACTGCGCCGGGAGGAAGTGAAGGACGGGAAGGCGGACGGATTCAAGGCCAAGGCCGAGATCTTCGTGGTCAGCTACGTGGCGGACCCCGCGGCGCCAGCAGACGGCGCCGCCGAGAAGCCGGGCAGGGCCGCGGCGAACCCGCGTCCGGTGGTATTCGCGTTCAACGGCGGCCCGGGCTCCTCCAGCGTGTGGCTGCACATGGGCCTGCTCGGGCCTCGGATGGTGGACAGCGGGGACATCGGCAACTTGACTCCGGCGCCTTACGGCGTCGTCGACAATCCGGAGACCATCCTGGAACACGCGGACCTCGTGATGATCGATCCGGTCAACACCGGCTTCTCCCGCGTCGTGGAGGGCGGGCCCGCGGAGGAGTTCCATGCTTTCGTCGAGGACCGGGACCTGGTGGCCGAGGTCATCCGGCTCTGGACCACCCGCAACAACCGCTGGCTCGCCCCCAAGTACCTCGTGGGCGAGTCCTACGGCACGCTGCGGGCAGTCGCTGTGGCCAAACGGCTGTTCGACGCCTACGGCATGTCGGTCAACGGCCTGGGCCTGATCTCCACCGTGCTGAACCTGTCCACGCTGTACTTCCAGCCCGGCAATGACACCCCGTATGCCCTTCACATCCCCACCTACGCCGCGATTGCGCACTACCACGGACGCCATCCGGGCCGGGCACTCGCCGAGGTCGTCGCGGAAGCGGAGGCGTTCGCGGGGCGGGAACTTGGCTATGCGCTGAGCCAGGGGTCACGGCTCACTGCCGGGGAGCTCGACGGCGTCGTGGCCCGCCTCAGTGCCATCACCACCCTGGACGAGGGGTTCATCCGCCGGACCAACTTGCGCTGGACCTACGGCGAGTTCGCCGCGGAACTGCTGCGCGCGGAGGGCCTGACCGTGGGCAGGATCGACGGCCGGTTCACCCAGCGGCCGGACAACCGGCAGCTCTCCGAGGACTGGGACGACCCCTCGCTCAGGGCGATTAACGGGCCGTACGCCGCCGCGATCAACCACTACGTCCGGGCCGAACTCGGTTACGAGAACGATCTGCCCTACGAAATCCTGACAGGGCGGGTCCAGCCCTGGAGCTACAAGACCTTCGAAGGCGCCCCGGTGGACGTCAGCGCGGACCTGGAACGCCTGCTCGCGTACAACCCGGAGCTGCGCGTCCACGTGGATTACGGCTACCACGACGGGGCCACGCCGCACTTCGCGGCGGAGTACGTCTGGGCGCACATGGACCTGCCCCCGGAGGCGCTGGCACGCTTCACGCATCACTACCACGAGGCCGGCCACATGATGTACCTGAACCCGGAGGCGCGGCGGGCGCAACTGGGCGCACTTGCGGAGTTTGTGAGCGCCTAAGACCGGAGCGCATTCCTAGGCGGCTGCCCCCACCCAGAGGCCGATCACCCAGATGCTCGCAGCGAGGCAAGCCAGCCCGAACTCGACGATCATGCCCAGTCCGGTCGCCTTCAGCGCGGCCCAGCTGGAGGCCGCGGCGGCGCGCAGGACGCGGGTGCGCTGGAACTCGCTGAGCAGAAGCCCGGCGGCAAACCCTGCAAACAGCCCCACCACAGGGACGATGAACATGCCCGCCACCCCCAGGACCAGCCCTGCGACGACGGAGCGGCCGGGGATGCTGTGTTGTTTGAGCTTCCGGCCGGTCAGGACGGCCCCGGCCGTCATCCCGGCAAGGACAAAGAGCATGCCGGTCCCGAACACCACCCAGCCGGTAATCCCGGCGCCGCCCCAGATGGCCCACGCCAGCAGGCTCAGCCCGATCAGGATGCTGCCCGGCAGGACGGGGAGGATGGTTCCCGCCACACCCGTCAGGATCGCCAGGCCGCAGAGCACCGTCACGACTGGATTCATGGCCCCAGTCTAGGGCGATCCCGAAACGGCGGCGGCGGCGTTCCCCCAAGGAAGCGCCGCCGCCGTCGTTCGGACCAGCCGATGAGGAGGCTACCCCGCTTCAACCGCCGCGGCGACGGCTGCGGAGACTGCCGGAGCCACGCGCGGGTCCAGCGGGCTGGGCACGATGTAGTCGGCGGACAGCTCGTCCTCGGCCAGCGCGGCGATGGCGCGGGCGGCTGCCAGCTTCATGGCCGGGGTGATCCGCCGGGCGCCGGCGTCGAGGGCGCCGCGGAAGATGCCGGGGAACGCCAGGACATTGTTGATCTGGTTCGGGAAGTCGCTGCGCCCGGTGGCGACGACGGCCGCGTACTTGCGCGCGACCTCCGGCAGGACTTCCGGGTCCGGGTTGGACAGGGCGAAGACGATGGAGCTGTGGTTCATGAGCTTGAGGTGTTCCTCCTCCAGCTTGGAGGAGGAGACCCCGATGAACACATCTGCCCCCAGCAGGGCCTCGCCCGGGCCGCCACGGACGCCGCGCGGGTTGCTGCGCTGGGCCAGCTGGGCCTTCTTGCTGGCCGGGTCGGCGGCGATGTCCGCGCGGTCGCGGTTGATTACGCCGCGGGAGTCCAGCAGCACGACGTCCCTGATGCCGGCGGTGAGGAGGATTTCCGCGACGGCGATGCCGGCCGCGCCGGCGCCGGAGATCACCACGCGCAGGCTTTCGAGGTCACGCCCGGTCACCTTGGCGGCACCGGTCAGGGCAGCGAGGACCACGACGGCGGTGCCGTGCTGGTCGTCGTGCATGACCGGGCAGTCGAGCGCCTCGATGAGCTTTTCCTCCAGCTCGAAGCAGCGCGGGGCCGAGACGTCCTCCAGGTTGACGGCGCCGAAGCTCGGGCGGAGCCGGACCAGGGTCTCGACGATCTCGTCGACATCTTTGGTGTTGAGCACGAGCGGGATGGAGTCGAGCTCGCCGAACGCCTTAAACAGCGCGGACTTGCCTTCCATCACGGGCAGCGAGGCGCTGGGACCGATGTCGCCGAGGCCCAGGACGGCTGTGCCGTCGCTGACGACGACGACGAGGCGCTGGGCCCAGGTCAGGGTGCGGGCAAGCTCCGGGTTGGCGTGGATCGCGCGGCTGACCTGGGCCACACCCGGAGTGTACGCGATGGAAAGATCGCGCTTGCTGGCGAGCGGGACGGTGCTGGAAACCGAAAGCTTGCCGCCCTGGTGGGAGGCGAAGATTTCCTCGTCGCTGAGCACGGTTACCGGCTCCGCGGGGGAATTGGTGTCGGCGGGAATGATCGTTTCAGTGGACACGTCGTTGTCTCCTGGGGCTCGCCGTGGGCACACGGCTCATGGAAGCTCAAGCACGTCAGATGCTCAAGATGGTCTGGCGGGAACGTCGGTGGCGACCCAAGGGTGGCGGGCCGGCGGTGAAGCTCCCGGAGGTGCTGGCTGCAGGCCGCTCCGGTTCTGCCATGGTAAGCAACGCTGATTGCCGGTTACATTCCGGATGACACAAGCCGGGTGCAGGTAAAACGTTTCATCAGGTATTTAAGTGACACAGGTCACCGAAATTTCACGATGAAGGCTCCCGCCGGTCTAGACCAGTTACGCGGGTTGCCGCGCCCGCTGGAGCAGGGAGCAGGCCTTCTTGAGGTCCTCTTCCGCTTCAAACAGCGATAGCCGGCGGCAGCGGACCGCCTGGACCAGACCGGTAACTGTCAGCAGCAGGACGCGGGAGATGGCGGCGTCGCCGCTCACGCCCGTTACTGCCTTCTCCGCAGCGGAGTCGATCTCGCGCAGCAGCCGCGTCGTGTCCGTGTCCTTGGCGTAAACCGCGCGGTTCAGGCATTGCTCGACGGCGGGCTGCATGAGGCGCATGTGGAAGATCTCCATGACGACGCCGACCAGCGCGTGGGCCGGAACTTTGCCGGCGGCCGGCGAGCTGCCCGCGTGCAGTTCCCCCAACTGCTTGCGGTACAGCGCCAGCACCAGCTGGGTGGCCGAGGGAAAGTAGCGGTACAGCGTCCCCAGCGGGACATCGGCCTTGGCCGCCACCTCGGAGAGCACCACCGAGTCCAGGCCTTTACGGGCGAATCCGGCGGCAACCTCGAGGATCCGTGCGTAACGGAGCCGTTGCCGGGGCAGTGTGGGCGGCGGGGCCATCGGTGGAAGATCTGAGTAAAATTCAGGCATCAGCAGCGTTCCGGGGGTCGTTTTTCTCGGCAGCCGGGAGAGATCCCCCACAGCGCTGCCGCGGCAATTCCCGTCCACTATACGCCACGGGGTTGGGCGCCCGGCCAGTCAAAAGGGGACTCCGAAGCCGTCCGCCCAGGACCGCAGCAGCTCAGTCGACGCCCTTGATTTTGACCACGAAGACGGCGCCAAGGAGTCCGATGGCGGCGGCTGCCACATACAGCGACACGTAGCCTCCCCACAGGGTCACGAACGGGAACGCGATGAGCGGCGCGAGCACTTGGGGCAGGGAATTGGCGACGTTGATGACGCCCAGGTCCTTGCCACGGTTCAGCGCGGTGGGCAACACCTCCGTGATGAGCGCGAAGTCCACCGCGAGGTAGCAGCCGAAGCCGATGCCGAGCACTGAGGCGCCAATCAGGGCACCCGCCCAGGTCGGGGCGAAGGCGAGAATGAGCGAGGCCGCGGCGATGACGGCGGAGGAGAGGATGACCAGGGGTTTCCGCCTGCCCATGCGGTCACTTAGCGGGCCGCCGATCACGCTGGTGATGATCACCATGACCGCGTAGAGGCCCGTAAGGATCAGCACCCCGAACTCGGGCTCGAGCCCCTGGGTCTCATGAATATGGACTGCGTCCTTGAGAAAGAACAGGAGGTACAGGGTCACCATGTGGTTGCCGATGTTCACCAGCAGCCGGGTCAGCCAGGCCCACGCGAAGTCCGGATGGAGCGCCGGGGAAATCCAGAAGCCCTTCACCATGGCGGCCAGGCTGAACGGCGGACGCGCGTCCGGAGGCAGCGGGACGTCGTCGTTCCTGAAGAAATAGAGTACGACTCCGGCGAGCAGCGCCGCGGCGCAGACCAGGTAGCCGGCGGCGAAATTCCCTGTGACGGCGGCGGCGATCACCGCGCCTATCAGGATCCCGGCCGTCTGGCCCATGGCTGCGAGACCCCCCACTGTGCCGCGCTGCCGCACCGGCACCCGGTCCGGTATGGCGGCGGTGATGGCCGCATACGCGCCGTTGCAGCCTGCCTGCACAAGGCACCAGAGCAGCGTCATGACGGCTACATTCGGCGCCCCTGCCAGCGCGATCAGGGCCGCCGCACCAAGGACGGCACCGAAGAGCACCCACGGCACCCTCCGGCCGCGGCGCGATGTGGTCCGGTCACTGAACGCACCGAACACGGGGTTGGCCACCAGCGAGACGGCGGCGCCCGCGCCGGTCACGAGGGCGAAGATGGCCTCCTTGTCCGGTTCGCTGAAGGCGGCCGCCTGCTGGCCGAGGAGGACCTGGATCGGGCCGAAGAACGCCGCATTGATACCGACGTTGACCAGCACCACCCCCGCGGTCCAGACCGGACGGACGCCGCGTTGCGGTTCGGCGAGCGCAGGCGCCTGAGCTTCGGAACCCACGCCCACCCCGACGGCGGCTGGTCCAGTGCGTTCTCCGCCGTGCCTCCCGCTGATGGCAGGGTCCGGCGCTGCGGCGGGCGTATCGGACAGGCTCATGTGGTTCCCCCGGAACGGACGATCAGGCAGATGGATCAGAGTGGGGCCAGACTATCGTGGGATTTCCTCTTCAGTGCCATGGCCCAGTCTCCTGATACGAGACAGGATGCCCCGGGCATTGCACCTGCCGGCCACGCGGAGCGATTCTTTCCGTTATTGTTTCGCCATCTGATGGGCGATGGCCAGCTTTCTCGGGCGCGACTCGTAAGGCCCGGAGAGACGTAAAACGTCAAAGGGGTGAGTGCGCACCTCGCTTAGCGAAACGGCCCAAAGGCCGTTAAGCACCGAAACACCCTCTCCGCCGGCTGTTTCACCCGAGAACGGATAATACGTCAAGCTAGGGCACGCCAGGGCTAAGCGGAAGTGAAGCGTCCGGCCGCAACTGGTTCTCCGAAGAGTAGCCGACCTGGGCCCGCCACCAGGGGGTCTCCACGAAGCCACGTTTGAGGAACAATAGTTCCATCGACGCGCTCCATCCCTGCACGCCATCTAAAGTGGAAAGAGTAGATGTGATGAACTTGTAGAGGTCCGCTGTCGAGGGCGTAATTACTTCACAGAACAGTGAGTTGTCATCGAGGGTGGCTGCCAGATAGCGGACGGCAGGGTATTTGCAAAGCTCTTCGGCTACCGCTTCCAGCCGGGACGGGTCCGCCTTGACGATCAGCAGTGTCTCGGCGCCCATTCCGAGGGCGGGCGCCGGAACCAACGTGAGAATGTCGAGGCAGCGGTTGGCCCGCATTTTTTCAAAGCGCCGCCGCACGCTGCTCTCATTCATACCTAAACCGTCGGCGACAGACTGAAAGGTCAGGCGCCCGTCGTCACGCAGCCCCGCGAGGATTTCCCAATCCGCGGCGTCGAAATGGCCGGGCTCGCACAAATCGGGATCCACGAGGGCCATTGACCCTACTTCCTCCACCGGAAGATCCATCGTCTCTGCGAAAAGCTGCCGACCCCAATCATGCCTGACCTTGTAGACGTGAAGGATCAGATCGCTGCGCCATCGCTTGATGCCTTCGATCGACTGCAGCTGCTGGATCAGTTGCGGATAGTGCGTCGCTCCGCCCCGTACCGTCAGCTCCGCAATGATGTCGAAGCGGCCTGTCACCAAGGTTACGAACCGTACATCCTGGTGCCTGACCAAGGTGGCCGCGACTGCCAGCTGGGTTCCCGGTTTGCAGTTGATCCGGATCAGGAAGGAATCCACCTCGCCGGCGCTACCTAGAGCAGGAACGACGGCGACCCGTACGACACCGTCGGCAAGGAGCTGCTGTCCTCGCCTAGCGACGGTAGCGACGGAACTCTGGACGATGTCGGCGATGGCCGTCCAGCTCGCCCGGCCATCGCGTTGCATGGCCACGATAATTCGCCGATCCAGATCATCGAGGGCGTCAAGGTTCCTCATCAATGGTTCTCTGTCTGGGTCCGGCCCAGAGGAGGACAAACTTCGTGTAGGAAGTTCCGCACCGTTGCCGTCCACGCTTCCGCCTCCTCGATCTGGGGTGAGTGTCCCGACTTCTCGAAAACAGCAAGCGTGGAATTGGGTATGAGCTCCGCGATGATTTCACTGCATGCCACTGGCGTTATCCAGTCCACCCTTCCTACAGTGATAAGAGTGGGAGCCGTCACTTTAGGAAGGTCGGCCTTCAAGTCGTACTTGGGCAAATTCAGCGAGAAGGCATAATTATGTGCCTGGAAACGGTACGGGGTTGCGGCCACCTTCTTTTCGACCGCCGACGGGTCGTAGTTGAAGTCATAAAGGGGCAGGATCTCGCGCCAACAGTCACGGAGGTCCCCGTCGTCCCAGACGCGTCCCTGGTCGATCCGGTCGAATTTTTCCATGTCGACCCTGACGCGGTCGGAAGCCAGGGCATTTTTCCGGGCTACCCCTGCGTTCGAGTTATCGGGCGAGGTGTCACGGAGAACCAGGGCACTGACCCGTTCCGGATACCGGACTGCGTACTCCATGGACATGAAGCCGCCGTACGAGCCACCAGCCATGATGATTGTCTGCACACCGATCCACTCCCGCAGTCCATCTATATCGGCTGCCCATTGTTCGTGGCTCATGGGGCCGTTTCCTTCACTTTGGCCGGATCCTCGAGCATCGAACACCACGACGCAGTATTCATCAGCCAGCCGGCCGAAGCTCGCTCTCGGCTCGGCGCGTGAGCCCAGCCCTGGTGCGCCGTGGTGGGTGATGATCACGGGGGCGCCTTCGGGCCCAAGCACTTCAACCGCCAGCCGGTTTCCGTTGATCTCCACCATCTGGGCGGGTGACGTCGCAGCCGAAAATTCCGGCGAAACTTCCAACGCTGAACTCTCGGACATTCTTCTCCTTCATGGTGGTTAGAGCGGGACTATGCAGGCGTCCAGCCCGCGTTCAAATGATGTCAGGGGCTTAGCCCCGTCGGCCGTGACCAACACGCTGTCACTGATCCTGTAGCCAGCATGGCCCGGGATGTAGATGCCCGGTTCGTTGGAGACAATCATGCCCTCCTGCAGGATGGTGGCATCACCGCTTTCCAGCCACGGTGGTTCGTGCATGCCGAGTCCAATTCCATGGCCCTGGCGGTGGCGCAGATACTGGCCCAAGCCGGCATCATGGATGACCCCAAGGCAGACTTCGTTCGCCTGTCGGCACTCGGTTCCGGGCCTGATGGCTTCCCCGCCAATCCGCTGCGCCAGCTGAACCGCATCATGGTAGAGCCGCTGCTCAGCTGTCGGCTCGCCAAGAATGAAGGTGCGCTCTCCTTCGACGAAACGGCCCCCGACGGCACATCCGAGTGAGAGCATGAAAGTATCTCCGGGCCGAAGCCTGTAGGCGGAAGGCAACCCGTGCGGATAGGCAGAGTTTGCGCCTGCGTAGACTAGTCCCCCGGCCAGGGGCGAGACCACAACAACGTTGTCGTGCTCGGAATACATCGTCTGCACCCCGACACCGGTGACGTACGCTGCGAGTTCAGCCTCGGACGGCAGCTTGCCACCTGCCACAACGGCCTCTGCCACCAGATCAGCCCCCGCCTGAAGCATTACGTCTGTGATCTGCGCCGCTTCGGCGTGGAGGGCGATTTCCTCGGGAAGCTTGACATAGCGCGTACGGCTGACGAGCTCAGATGCCAGGATTTCGTCGCCGGGGAATTCCGCTTGAGCGCTCACCAGTCTGGCGTAGCTCATCGACGTGGCGTGGCCAATGCGTCGGCCCTTGCCCGGCACATGGTTCGATAGCGCGAAAAAGGGGCTTCGCAGACCCGGGTACTCCGGATAGGTCACGATCCCGGCCCTGGCGTGTTGGGATTCGGCGTGGGCCACTTCCAGCTCCGGCAGCAGCAAGTAGCAGTCGCCGCCGGCCTCAAGCCAGACAGCGACAGGGCGTTCGCAGGGGTGGTGGAAAAACCCCGTTAGGTATGCAACGTCTTCCGGTGAGTCGGTCAGGACGGCGTCCAAACCAGCCTGAATCATCTGTTCCCGTACGTTGTTCTGGATTGCGTCGAAAACATGTGGAGCGAGGCGCTGGTCAAACCGCACCGCGGTGGCTCTTGTCATTTGTTTCCCTGTTCAGCGGTGGCGGGAGCGTGGATTGCGGGCGTCGCTGTAGGCAATGGAGAGCAGCGTCGCTGACAGGACCAGTAACAGAATGGCAATGGAGGGAAACAGCGTCAGCCACCAGGCGCTGGACATTGCCCCGGACTGCTGGGCCTCGTAGAGGATCCTGCCCCATGACCAAGTGTTCGGGTCTCCCAAGCCTAGGAAAGCAAGGCCCGCCGCCGAGAGCACGGCCCTGGATGCGGTGACTACGACGGAGACTACGACAACGGGGGTGACCGCTGGAATTACATGTTTGGCTATGATCCAGGCTGGTGATGTTGTCATGAGCCGCGCTGCGTCTACGTAGGGAAGGTGGACGATCGTCAGGGCTTGGGATCGTACCAAGCGGGTGACCTCGGGCCAAGAGAACGCGGCCACAACCAGGATGATCGTCGTGGTGCTTGGTCCTACGAGGGCAGCGACGAGGATCATGAGCGGGAGCACGGGCAGTGACAGCGTTAGGTCGACAACTACGCTGATGATGCTGTCGAGGCGGCGGAAGTAGGCACCGGTCACGGCGACCAGGGTGCCGATGGCGATGGCGATAGCCGACGCGGCGAAGGCGACAAGGATGCTCTGCTGGGCTCCCCACACCACCTCGCCGTAGAGGTCCCTGCCAAGGCTGTCCGTTCCGAAGAGGTAGGTCCCGCCCGGCGGATTAAGCACATCGGTGCCGTAGCTGGGCGGGTACGGGGCCAGGAGTGGGGCAGCAACAGCTGCCAGTGCAAGGACCAGCAAGATAGCCAAAGAGACCAGACCGAGAGGTTCCCGGCGAAAGGTGTGCCAGGTCTGCAGTCCCGGTCGCCCTCGCTCGGTGGCCACCGGTTCTGCGTCCACCTGAGTGGTTACTACAGGAACAACGGTCATGATGTTCTAACCCTTGGATCGAGGAAACCGTAGACGATGTCTGTGATCATGTTGGCGATAACCACTGTCGCAGCCAGCATGACGAAAGCTCCCTGCAGCACGGGGAAGTCCAGCTGAGTAACAGCCTCGTAAATTCCGCGGCCGATACCCGGATACGCGAAGACCGTTTCAGTCAGGACGGCGCCCCCAACCAAAAACCCGAGCTGCAGGCCGATGAGAGTCGTGGTCGGAAGGAGAGCATTCCGCAACGCGTGCCTCCAAAGTATGCGCCGGTACGGCAGTCCGTTCGCTCGGGCCAGGACCGTGTAATCCTCCCCCAATGCGTCGATGAGCGTGGACCTCAGGGTCAGTACATAGGAGCCGAGCTGGATCAGCATGAGCGACAGTGCGGGGAGGATGAGGTGGAGCAGCACGCTTCCGTACCATTCCATGCCATACGATCCCGTTGAGTAGGCCCCGCCGATTGGAAGCCACCTGAGCGTGAGCCCAAACGTGAACAGGAGAAACACCCCTATGCTCGGAACGAACAGCGACTGTCCCGTGACACCGACGATTTGGACCATCTTGTCCAAAAAGCGACCACGCCTGGCGGCCGCCAGCACCCCCAGCGGGATGCCGACGACCACCGTCGCAACAAGCGCGGTGCCTGTCAGTAACAAGGTCCATGGCAGCCGTTGCATGAGCACATCCAGCACCGGAATGGACTGCGTGAAGGATGTACCCAGATTGCCCCTGAGCAACTGCTCGAGGTACAGCCAGTACTGCACGATCAGCGGTTGATTGAGACCGTATTGCTCGAGCAGGGCAGCCCTCGCACTTTCCGTCATGTTTGGACTCGCCACCGCCAGTGCCGGGTCTCCGGGCAGCAGCCGGAGGAGGAGGAATGTCACGGTCACTGCGAACCAGATCGTGAGCACTCCCCTGCCGAGGCGCGGAAGCATGAATTTCAGGCGCGACATGGGTACGTTCTCCTCCTTACCTGTTACTGGGACTTGTAAGCGTTGGCTAGTTACCGGGACTTGTGAGCGTTGGCGAGTGAAATCGGATTAACGATTGAAAGAAGCTCGCTGGGTTTACTGACAAATCCGGTCCACTTGTCGCTGTGGGCAAAATACAGGTTCTGCGTGTACATGATGTTGTCGTAAACGTTCGCCTGCACAATCTTTGCCGCCTGGCGCATCAGATCAATCTTTGCACCCTGATCTGTCGTTGTCTGGCCTTGAGTGATGAGGCCATTTAACTTCGCGTCGTCGACGTAGGTGTAGTTGATCGCTCCGCCGGGAAGGTACGCAAGCGTCATATTGGTGACGGGGTCATCCATGATTGCGAAGTTCCCGGCATAGATGTCGAAATCGCCGGCAGCAGTCTTCGCAAGATACGTGTTGCGCTCCATTCCCTGGGGTTCAATCGAGATTCCGGCCTTCGCCGCGCTGTCCTTCACCAAAGCCACCCACTGGCTTGTGACACTGTCCTGGAGTGAGTAGATCAGGCGGAAGCTCCCGGAAAACATACCGTTCGCGTCGGCTTGGAACCCTGCCTTCTGCATAAGTGAACGTGCCAGGTCAGTGTCAAAGGCGTATTCCTTGATCGAGTCATCAAAGTAGGTCTTTAGCACCGGCATGAGCGGGCTGGAACTGGACGACACCGACTGTCCCTGCAAAACCACGCTGCGGATGGCGTTGTAGTCGACAGCATGAGCGAGCGCCTGGCGAACCTCAAGCTTGGCGAGAGCCGGATTCTTCATGTTGTAAGTCATGTGGGCATACCCTAGACCGGAGGCTTCTTCCACGGCGATGCCGCTCGTGCTCTTGAGTTTTGCCACCTGGGCTGGTGGCAGCGCATTTGCGATCACGTCCACCTCGCTGCTTTGCAGGGCCAGGATCTCCGTGTTGATATCCGGGAAGACGCGGAAGACGACCTTCGCCGAATTTGGAGTGCCGCCGTCGGCGAGGGGATAGTCTTTGACGCGGTCCATGGAGTAGCTCTGCCCCACCTGGACCGTGGTCAGCACATACGGTCCGGCGCTGACCCAGCCGCCGTCTTTGCCGTCGTTCGCGAACTTGGCCACCGATGCAGCCTTTTCGAAGACGTGCTTAGGAACCACGTTTCCCCAGAACCCAATCTCTTCAACAATCGATGAATCCGGCTTGGAGAGCGACATCTCGACGCGGGTTGCGGAAACGGCCTTGGCTGACGCAAGGTTTGTCAGCTGGCCATAGAACGTTCCCGCGGGTTTGTCTTTCTTGACAGCGTTGATGGTCCAGGCAACGTCCTCGGCCGTTAACGGCTGTCCGTCACTCCACTTCAGATCGCTGCGGATCTCGTAAAACCCTGTTGTGTCGTTGACGTAGCCCCATTTGGTGGCTACCTCGGGCTTCTTGGATCCGTCGCTGGCGATGGTCATCAGGTGCGGATACATCAGGTTGGTGATCCAGTAGTCGCTGCGGCTGTTGCCGATCAGGGGGTTGTAGTTCACGACGTCCGTGGTCGTAGCCAGCGTTAAGGTGTCGTTCCCGGGGACGGCGCCGGCGCCCGCAGGCGTCGGGGGGGCGCTTGGCGCACAGGCGCTGAGGATCATCGCCAGTGCGGCCGCAGCTGCGGCCGCAGCTATTTTTCGAGTTTGCATCAGACCCACACCTGATTCAGCACACGCAGAGTGTTGCCGCCGATTACGGCCCGGATCTCGTCGTCCGAATAGTCATGTTTGACCAACCAGCCAATGATGTTGTGGAACTCTTCGGCCGGATTTTCGAGGCCGTCGACGTACGGAACCTTTTCGTATTCGACCTTGCCGTGGGCCTGGCCGAGGGAGAGGTTGGACGAAAAGGCGTCGTGCAGGCCGACGTGGTCACCGAACAAAGTGTCGGGGCCGAAGCTGACGTGCTCGATGCCGACCAAATCCACGCAGTACTTGAAATGGTCCATCACAGACTCAAGGGAGTGCCTCGGATGTGCCGGCGACAGGGTCGTATGCGGTGCGGCCTCAAGGCCAATGACACCGCCGCGGGCCGCGCATTCCTTGATAGTTTCGTCCGTCTTCATGCGGTTCGTCGGCCACACAGCGCGGGCACCTGCGTGTGTGATAAATACCGGAACTTTTGAAGCCCTGATTACGTCGACCGATGTGCGGTCCCCACTGTGCGATACATCGATGGCGATGCCCAATTTGTTCATCCGCTCGACGGCGCGCTCACCAAAATATGTAAGGCCACCATCGCCGCGTTCCTTCAGCCCGCTGCCGAGAGTGTTCGCCTCAGAATAGGCGATGCCCATCTGCCGGACTCCAAATCCGTATAGTACGTCGAGGCGGTCCACTTCATTCTCGATCATGGTGGCGGCTTCAAGAGCGAAAACGTGGGCGATGCGTCCGGTTGCCGCTGCGTACTCGATGTCCTTCACCGTCTCGCCCTTGATCACAAAATCCTGGTGCGCCAGGTCAGCCATGCGCACCCCTAGGTCGAAGAGGACATCCTGGTATTTCCAGCCGGCGTCGCTGCTGATGCAGCATGTGCCGTCCATGCCGTTGTCAAAGACAGCGGTCAGGCCGGAACGCGATAGTCCCTCGTACCCGGTGGGTTCGCGCCCCTGCCGGATGTGGTCGCGCAACTGGGTCATGTCTTCGGGAAACACCTGAACGTGGTCGTGCAGGGAGATCACTGTCTCCTGCTCGAGCAACCGCTGGGTGCGCTCTGCCTGGGAGTCGCTCAACTCCAGTCCCGAGTATTCGGGAACGCGGTTGATCTGTTTTGCGTAGTCGAAATTGCGGTAGTCCTTGCCGGCTTCGAGGTAGTCGTACGCCGTGTATCCGGTGTAGCGCTTAGCGGGTTCAAGCACGCTCTGTCTCCTTCTGCGAGAGTAAATGGCGCGGTGTTGACCTCAGGGAAAAGGTTCAACAGGACCAGTTCGCCGTGATTCGGCGGAAATGTCAATGGTCTTGGCGAAAATCGGCAAAAATAATTCATTCGCGATATGTTCCGGTGGTGTTTCCTGTGGCAGGATGGCTGCGTGGACACCGTAACCAAGATCACAAAAACCCCTGCCCTGCAGGTCCGTAACCTTTCAGTCACTTTTCTGGGTGGAGAGCGGGATATAAGGGCCGTGAATGGTGTCGACCTGGACGTCGGACATGGCGAGTTTGTCGCCCTCCTCGGAGAATCAGGGTCGGGCAAGTCCGTTACAGCCAGGGCCATCATGGGGCTCACGGACGATTACATGCGGGTCCAGGCGGACGAATTGCGCCTTGGGCAAATTGATCTTCGGGCACTGGATGAAGATGCCCGGCGCAGACTGCGCGGGGAACAGATGAGCATGGTGCTCCAGGACGCCCTATCGTCTCTGAACCCTGTCATGACCATCGGCGCGCAGATCGGTGAGCTGTTCCGGGTCCACCGGGGCGAGACCCGCCGCCAGGGGCGCGCGCGCGCCATCGAACTCCTGGGACTTGTTGGGATTCCTGCCCCGGAAGCCAGGGTGGACGATTACCCGCACCAGTTTTCCGGCGGCATGCGCCAGCGCATTCTCATCGCCATGGCTATCGCACTTGAACCGGCAATGCTTATCGCGGACGAACCCACCACAGCACTGGACGTTACGGTCCAGGCTCAGATCCTCGATCTGTTGAACAGATTGCGGGAACAACTGGGAATGGGCGTTCTGTTGATTACCCACGATCTCGGGGTGGTGATGGAAGTAGCCGACCGCCTCTTCGTCATGTATGCCGGACGGATCGTTGAACGCGGCGACGCCGATTCGGTGCTGCACACGCCGGCACATCCTTACACGGATGCCCTGCTTCGGTCCGTGCCACAGGCCGCCATGCGCGGCGCCGACCTACTGACAATTCCCGGATCCCCGCCAAACCCGGCCCAGGTTCCGATCGGCTGCCCGTTCCACCCCCGATGCCATATGCGCATAGATAAATGCCAGACCGCCCGGCCCGACCTTATTGACGTCGCACCGGGTCGAGGGTCCGCCTGCCATCGCTCCGAGGAGCTGCTTCATGAATTCGCAAATTAGTACCGCGCCATACGTGTCCGGCACCGTCACTGGCCCCGAGACCGTGCTTGACGCAGCCGGCCTGGTCAAGACATTCCCCAACGGTTCGCGATTACACCCGGGCAGGGTGTCCGCCGTCGATGGAATCAGCCTCCAGCTTCACGCGGGCGAGGTCCTCGGTATTGTGGGTGAGTCCGGCTGCGGGAAATCCACTCTGGCCAGGATGCTCGTCGGGCTCGACCGCCCGGATGCGGGCATTCTCAGCTACCGCGGGAAGGACGTCACGGCGGGCCGGCTTGCCGATCGGCGCCTGTTGCGATCTGGTGTGCAGATGATCTTCCAGGATCCATACACATCCCTCGACCCGAGGATGACTGTCCTGGACATTATTACGGAGCCCATGGCTGCAACCCACCGCTTTACGGCATCGCATCGAAAGGATCGGGCCGTGGAGTTGCTTGGCCTGGTGGGGTTGGCGCCCGACATGTTGGGCAGGTATCCACACCAGTTCTCCGGCGGTCAGCGCCAGCGCATTGGGATTGCACGCGCCCTATCCCTCGAACCCGATGTGCTTATTTGTGATGAGCCGGTCTCAGCCCTTGATGTTTCAGTCCAAGCGCAGGTCATCAATCTTCTCGGAGATATCCAGCACCGGCTTGGCGTCGCCATTCTTTTCATCGCCCACGACCTCTCCGTCGTGCGCCACATTGCAGACCGGGTTGCCGTCATGTACCTGGGCCGCATCGCAGAAATCGGTGACACCACGACCCTGTTCGAAACGCCTTCTCATCCGTACACCCAGGCTCTGCTCTCAGCCACGCCGTCCACCAGTAGGGCTGATCGGGGCAAACTGGGGCAACGTCGTATTCTTAGCGGAGAGCCGCCCTCGCCCAACAACCCTCCGGCAGGATGTCGCTTTAATCCGCGCTGCTGGATGGCCACCGATGATTGCCGCACGCTTGTGCCGCCGCTACGAAACCTTTCTCTAGCCAATCTCTCCAACACTGCGGTGGCGTGCCACCATGGCGAACAGGCGGTCATTGCGAGTCGATGAGAGAGTCGGCGGTTTCAGACTTTCACGGCGGCCCCGGGGGCACCGCGCCAGAGCCAGCTCCTGAATTTCGGCCGCCGGACAGGGCCGCACCGATGCGATCCAGGTCCTAATGGCGAGCCTGAGTTCGCCCCGGGTTTCCAATCGTTCCCCCTTCAAGACGTTGAGGACGCTTTTTCTTAGGGCATCGGGAGCGGGTTCGTCTTAGCCCAACGCATTCATTGCAGTAAAAGGCTGGTTCTTTGCACGGGCGAGTCGGAGCGGGGCCTGACCAGAAAACACGAGCGGCACGTGAATTCATCCTTGGCTTGTGGGATCACCTGAACCTCCAGTTGTTCGGCGACAAACTCGCCGCGGCGTGAAGGCGCTCGGCAGCAACCCGCGCAAGAGCGCCAAGAACGGCGCGGGGGAGCTCGATGTGGAGCTGGAGATCGACGGCGTGACGATCCGCCCCGGCGCAATGATCTGGTGGGACCCGGACGGGATCCTGGTCGAGCGTTGAAGCTGCCGGGGAAACATGTGGCCGCGGGAACAAATGAGCCAGTAACATAGTTACTGAAAGCAACTATCAGCTTAATCCCAAAACTTCCCCCTGGAGCAGTCATGTCCAAAACCACCTCCGTGCGCGCGGCAGGAGAGGTCCTGACCCACCGTCAGACCATCACAGTCATGGTGGGCCTCATGCTCGGCATGTTCCTGTCCTCGCTGGACCAGACGATCGTGTCCACCTCGATCTACACCATTGCCAACGACCTCGACGGGCTTTCCCTGCAGGCCTGGGCCACCACGGCCTACCTCATCACGTCCACGGTGACCACCCCGCTCTATGGCAAGCTCAGCGACATCTTCGGGCGGCGCCCGCTGTACCTCGCCGCGATCCTCATCTTCCTGGCCGGTTCCCTCTACGCGGGTTCAGTCCACTCAATGACCGAACTTGCCATTGCCCGCGGCATCCAGGGCATGGGCGCCGGCGGCCTGCTGGCCCTCGCCCTGACCATCATCGGCGACATCGTGGCCCTGAAGGACCGCGCGAAGTTCCAGGGCTACTTCATGTCGGTCTTCGGCATCTCCTCCGTCCTGGGCCCGGTGATCGGCGGCGCGTTCGCCGGTTCCGCCAACATCCTGGGCTTCGACGGCTGGCGCTGGGTATTCTTCATCAACCTGCCGATCGGCCTCGCGGCCCTCGCCGTCGTGTTCCTGTACCTGCACCTGCCGGCCAAGCATGCGAAGCAGAAGATCGACTACTGGGGTGCCGCCGCCATCACGCTGGCGATCGTGCCGCTGTTGCTCGTGGCCGAACAGGGCCGCAGCTGGGGCTGGACCTCGGCGAATTCCTTCCTCTGCTACGGGCTCGGCGTGCTGGGCATCGTAACCTTCCTGCTGGCTGAGAAGCGCGCCGGCGACTACGCCCTGATCCCGCTCCGGCTCTTCCAGAACATCACCTTCGGCCTGTCCTCGCTGCTGAACTTCATCATCGGCATCGGCATGTTCGGGGCGATCGCGATGCTCCCCATGTACCTGCAGCTGGTCAAGGGCCTCACCCCCACCGAGGCCGGCCTGATGATGATTACCTTCACCGTGGGCATTCTCACCGGCTCCATCACGGCCGGCCGCACCATCTCGTCCTCGGGCACGTACCGGATCTTCCCCATCCTGGGCACTGGGGTCCTGACCACGGCCGCCGTCGTGATGGGTCTCTCCCTGGGCGTGGACACGCCCCTCTGGGTCCCCGGCCTGATCGCGGTGTTCTTCGGCCTGGGCCTGGGCTTCTGCATGCAGCCGCTTACCCTGGCCATGCAGGTTTCCGTGCCGGCGAAGGACATGGGCGTGGGGACATCCTCCGCCGCGTTCTTCCGCTCGATGGGCGGCGCCGTGGGTACAGCCGTGTTCATTTCCATGCTGTTCAGCCTGGCTGCAGACAAGATCGCCAGCGGCATGAAGGAAGCGATGCAGAACGCCGACTACCTCAAAGTCCTGAAGGACCCGGCCGTCGCCTCTGATCCGGCCAATGCCAAGCTCTACGGATTCTTCAAGAACGGCGCCACCAATGACTCCCTCAACGACACGAGCTGGCTGCACACGGCCAACTCCGCCCTGACCCGGCCCATCACGGAGGGCTTCGCCCAGGCGATCGACACCGTCATGCTCACCGCCGCCGTACTGACCGGCATCGCGTTCCTGATCACGTTCGCCCTGCCGAACAAGAAACTCACGGACCCGAAGGCAGCAGCGCAGAAGGCCGACGCAGCAGCCGTCGCCGCCCACTAGGGCGCTGCTTCGGGCGTTGTCTGGGCAGTTTGCGGGGACCCCCGCGCCACGGCAGCCAGTCTTTTAGACTGGCTGCCGTTTCGCTTCCCGCTGCCGCCGCGGGGCGCCCGGAGTGTAAGTTTTCTCTCACTTTCAGGCCCCGTGGCAGGAAATGATCAGTATGCGGTGCAACACTTGGTAGTTGCGCCGCAGGCCGCGGACCGCGAATTGCCGAGGGAGCCCTATGACCACCACCCAAGACCAGTCCGTCGCCAAGATCCCCAAGCGGGTCATCTGGCTGGCCGTGGCGGGGGCCGTCGGAGGCTTTCTCTTCGGCTTCGACTCCTCCGTCGTCAACGGCGCGGTCGACGCCATCAAACAGGAGTTTGGGCTGAGCGAGGCCGTGACCGGCTTCGCCGTGGCCGTCGCCCTGCTCGGCTGCGCGGCCGGCGCCTACCTGGCAGGCAAGGTCGCAGACCGCTACGGCCGCATCCCCGCCATGAAGCTGGGCGCCCTGCTGTTCCTGGTCAGCGCCATCGGCACGGGCTTCTCGTTCGGCATCTGGGACCTCATCTTCTGGCGGCTGATCGGCGGCCTGGGTATTGGCCTGGCCTCCGTGATCGCCCCGGCCTACATCTCCGAGATTTCGCCGCGTCATGTCCGCGGGCGGCTGGCCTCGCTGCAGCAGCTCGCCATCACCACCGGCATCTTCGCCGCACTGCTCTCGGACGCCGTGTTTGCCAACACGGCCGGGGGCGCAGAACAGAACCTGTGGTTCGGCCTTGGGGCCTGGCGCTGGATGTTCCTGGCGGGCGCCGTGCCCGCCGTCGTCTACGGCTGGATCGCTTTCACCCTGCCCGAGTCCCCGCGCTTCCTGGTCTTCAAGGGCAAGGACGCCGAAGCCCTCAAGGTCTTCAAGTCAATTGCACCGGGCGAGGACACCGACCGCCACCTCCGCGACATCAAGAAGGCCATCGACGAGGACAAGCTGGCAGGGAAGAAAGGATCGATGCGCGGCAAGGCCCTTGGCCTGCAGCCGGTCGTCTGGGTCGGCATCATTCTGTCCGTGCTGCAGCAGTTCGTCGGCATCAACGTGATCTTCTACTACTCCACCACGTTGTGGAAGGCCGTCGGTTTCCAGGAGAAGGACTCGCTCACGATCTCGGTGGCCACGGCCATCACCAACATCCTGGTGACGCTGGTGGCCATCGCCCTGGTGGACAGGATCGGCCGCCGCCCCATTATGCTGGCAGGCTCCATCGGCATGGCCCTCTCGCTCGGCACCATGGCCCTGGCCTTCAGCTCGGCCACCGGTTCCGGGGACGCGATCTCGCTGCCAGGCGCGTGGGGTCCGGCCGCGCTGGTCGCCGCCAACGTCTTCGTCATCAGCTTCGGCGCCTCGTGGGGCCCGCTTGTGTGGGTGCTCCTGGGCGAGATCTTCCCGTCCCGGATCCGTGCCCGCGCCCTGGGCCTGGCCGCCGCCGCGCAGTGGATCGCCAACTTCGCCATCACCCTGAGCTTCCCCGTCATGGCCGCGGCATCCCTGCCCCTGACGTACGCCATGTATGCGTTGTTCGCCGCGGCGTCGTTCTTCTTCGTCATGTTCAAGGTGCCGGAGACCAACGGCATGTCCCTCGAACAGGCCGAGACCCTGTTCGTCCCCAAGGGCTCCGCGAAGGCCTCCGCGAAGGCCTGAGCCGCTCGCCCTTCACTGTTTCGAGACGACAGCTAACCCCCATGCTCAGGAAAGCATGGGGGTTAGCTGTCACCCTGGCGGGTGGAAGGAGGGGCTGGAAGCCTCAGACCACGTGCGGCTCGTGCGAAGCCAGGTACCGGCGGCCGCCGAACACCACGGCGATCGCGATCACCATGGCCGCGGCCGCGGCGAAGAACGGCACCTGCGCACCGAAGTGCTCGCCGAGCTTCGCGGCCGCGAACGGCGCGAGGGCACCGCCCATCCAGCGCACGAAGTTGTACCCCGCGGACGCGACCGGCCGCGGCGAATCGGAGACACCCATGGCCAGTTCCGTGTAGATCGTGTTGTTGACGCCCAGCAGGGCCCCTGAGATCACCACGAGTGCGACAACGGCAGGCACCGAGTGCCCGGCGGCAAGACCCAGTCCCACGAGGTCGAGCATCAGCAGGGCCAGGGTGCCGCCGAGGACCCGGACAGCGCCGAACCGGTTCTGCAGGACGGGTGCGACAAACACCGAGAAGACCGCGACAGCGACGCCCCAGCCGAAGAACACCCCGCCGATCCCGTAGGCATCCATGCCCAGGATGAACGGCGTGAAGGCCAGGATCGTGAAGAACCCGTAGTTGTAGAACAGGCCGCTGGCCGCCGTCGTCCGCAGCCCCTTGTGCCCCAGGGCGAGCAGCGGGTCCCGGAGCCGGACCTTCCGCTCCGGCAGCGGGGTCTTGGGAAGGAGTGCAATGAGGGCGATGAATGCGGACGCCATCAGCACGGCGGTGCCGAAGAACGGTGCGCGCCACTGCCAGCCGCCCAGGAGGGCGCCCAGGAGCGGACCGAGGGAAATGCCCAGTCCAAGTGCGGCCTCGTACAGGATGATCGCGGTGCCGGCTCCGCCACTCGCGACGCCGACGATGACGGCCAGGGCCGTGGCGACGAACAGGGCGTTGCCCAGGCCCCAGCCGGCCCGGAAACCGATGAGTTCACCCACGCTTGTGGAGGTGCCCGACAGCGACGCGAACACGACGATGATCGCGAGGCCGATCAGCAGCGTCTTCTTGCCGCCGATCCGGGACGAGACGAAGCCGGTGATCAGCATGGCGACGGCGGTCACCAGGAAATAGCTGGTGAAAAGCAGCGACACTTCACTGGGCGTCGCGGCCAGGTTCTTGGCGATCGCGGGCAGGATCGGATCCACCAGCCCGATCCCCATGAACGCGAACACCGCCGCGAGGGCTGTCGCCCAGACCGCCTTGGGCTGCTTGAGCAAGGAGGCTTTTTCGGCTTCGAGGGTTTGTTCTGCTGCCGGCAGTGTATCGGCGGGCTGGCCGTGCATGGAGGGTGCTCCTAAGTGTTGGTTGTTCGGTGTGTGGTTGAGCGCTGGGGCTGAACGCTGCGGTTGAGCGCTGCGGGGTGACGGGGTTTGCGGTGTACGGCCGGGTCTGTCAGGCCTGAAGCGTCGCGTTGATCTTCCCGATCACCGGCAGCGCGGCCGCCAGCGCGTCCCGGTCGCTCCCGGAGAGCGCGGCGAGGATACCGGCCATGACGGCGTTGCGGCGCGCATTGGCGGAGTCGACGGCGGCACGGCCTTCCTTGGTGACGGTCACCCGGACGGCTCGTGAATCATCCGGGTCCGGTTCCCGCCTCGCGAGACCGGCGCGCTCGAGTTTGATGATCTGTTCGGTGGCGCTCGGAACCTTGACCCCGAGGTTCCGGGCGATTTCGCCCACGCGCACGCCGTCGTCCAGCAGCATCTTCAGCGTGCTGAGCTGGGCGGCACTGAGTTCGCCGTCGGCGTCGAGGCGGCGCACCAGATAGATGCTGTGGCGGAGCGCCTCGCGGAAGTCCTGGGCGAGAGTGACAAGGCCGGCGTCCGGTTCGATGGCGTTCATAGTTAGGTAGCCTAACAGTTAGGCAGCCTAATGGTCAAGAGTCGGACCCTCCCTCACTTTTCGCCCCAAACACACAGACCCTCCCTCACTTTTCGCCCCAAAGACACAGACCCTCCCTCACTAGAAGTGAGGGAGGGTCTGTGTGGGAGCGTCAGCTGAGGGAGCGTCACCCAAAAACCCGCGCGACCTGAGGGAGGGTCATTGGGGTTGGGGGCTAGATGTACTCAGCCGGCAGGTTGGTTACATCTGCTGATGGGTGGTCGTCCTCCGAGGGCGCTGTGGTTGCGGCGGTGGTTGTAGAAGTCTAGCCAGCCGGTGAGGGTCTGGGTGCGGTGGTCGCTGGAGTCGTAGGCGTTCTTGTAGGCCCA
>NZ_JBFTIK010000018.1:0-83037 GCF_056394725.1 Arthrobacter sp. 10N418 | reverse complement strand
GCCCCGTTACATTTATTGGGTCCCCGATCGCAGGGGACTTGGTCGCTGGACCCGGTATGACTTTCTCGCCCTGTCACTGATGATCCGGGGGGTGTTGTCGCCGGGTTCGGAGGCACTTGTTGACCGCTGATAGGGACACGGCCGGGCGGTAGCGCCCAGGTCTCTTTGTAACGTGGGTGCCGGCATCGGGTGTCGTGACTGCGGCCATATAGTGGTGCAAAGGAGCGCCGGTATGGATGAGGGATTCGACGTTTACTGCGGACTCGATGTTGGCAAGAGCGATCACCACGCCACCGCGCTGAACCGCGCCGGCGAACGTCTCTTTGACAAGCCGCTGCCGCAGGACGAAGCCCGGCTGCGGGAGCTTTTCATGACGCTGCAGCAGCATGGGAACGTGCTGATGATCGTGGACCAGCCGAACACGATTGGCGCGCTGCCCGTGGCAGTGGCCCGGGACTGCGGCTGCGAGGTCGCCTATCTGCCGGGCCTGGCGATGCGCAAAGCGGCGGACCTGTATCCCGGGAAATCGAAGACTGATGCCCGTGACGCGTTCATCATCGCCGAGACAGCCCGGGCGATGCCGCACACCCTGCGCGCGGTCGATCGTGACAGCGAGGTTCTCTCGGCGCTGAAGGTGCTCTCCGGGTTTGATACGGATCTGACCCACGAATGCACGCGGGCGATCAACCGGCTGCGGTCCCTGCTGCTGCAGATCTTCCCGGCCCTCGAGCGCGCCTTTCCCGGCACCGTCCTGACCCGTCCCCTCGTCTTGGAGCTGCTGATCAAATATGCGGGCCCGACCGGTCTTCGTGCCGCGGGACGAGGGAACGTGCTGCGCTGGGCCCGCAACCACAGCCGCAAAGACCCGACCGCGCTCATCGACGCCGTGTTCGCTGCCCTGGGCGAGCAGACGGTAACCGTCGCCGGAACCGAAGCCGTCGAACTCGTCATCCCGCGCGTCGCCGCCCAGATCAAGGAACTCAAACACCAGCGGACCATCGTGGCCGAAGAAGTCGAAAAGCTCCTGGACGACTTCCCTCTTTCCCAGGTCTTGATGTCCATGCCGGGAGTCGGCATCAAGACCGCAGCGACGATACTCCTGACCATCGGGGAAACGCGCCGAAGGGAAGAAACACAACGCCGCCATCATCTGCCTCGCCCGGCGCCGCTGCGACGTCATCTTCGCGATGCTCAAGAACGGAACCCACTACCAAGAAAAGACTCCCCAAGCAGCTTGACTAAAAGCATAGGGACACCCCTCTATCCAACCCTCCGTCAGTTGTGGTCATTGTTTGGCCGACGCCGCCTCAGGTATGACAGTGTTCGCGCGAATGCTCCCGCATCTAAGAACCCGATGCGCGGGAGCGTTGGGTGGATTGGCGCCAAGGGTGGGGGAGCGTTGGGTGAATTGGCGCCAAAGGTGAGGGAGCGTTGGGTGGGGTCGGCGGGTCTGGCAGGATAGTGCAGTGACGATTACAGCAGCGGCCGACGGTTCGGCTTTAGGAAATCCCGGCCCCGCCGGATGGGCCTGGTACGTGGACGACGACTGCTGGCGGGCCGGCGGATGGCCCCACGGCACGAACAACCAGGGTGAGCTCATGGCGGTCCTGGATCTGTTCCGTGCTACGGCTCACGTGCCTGCGGAGGATCTCCACATCCTTTGCGACAGCCAGTACGTCATCAACGCGGTCACCAAGTGGATGCCGGGCTGGAAGCGCAAGGGCTGGCGGAAGGCGGACGGCAAACCCGTCCTGAACGTGGACCTGCTCAAAGACATCGACCAGGAGCTCGTTGGCCGCAAGTACACCTTCGAATGGGTGCGCGGCCACGCCGGGCACGACCTCAACGAAGCAGCAGACGACCGTGCCCGGGCGGCAGCCACCGCCTTCCAGCAGGGCGTGGCCGTCCGGCAGGGCCCCGGCTTCGGCCCGACGGCACAGGACTCCGCACAGCCCATACAGCCCGCGCAGCCCCGGATCCCCGCGCCGCAGACCGGCCGGCCGACGAACCCGCCGACCGCGCCCGCGCCGACCGGGCAACAGGAGCTCTTCAGCGAACCCGGCGCCTTCAACGAACCCGATCTGTTCAGCGAACTCGACGAGGCGGACCGGCTGGCCGCAACCGCCGCGGAGGCCAGCCCTGAAGCACTCGTCGAATCCCTTGAACGCGAACTGCTCCGGCCGGAAACCCGGGCTGACCTGGGCCGCACCGGAGTGCTGCTCCACCCCGATTTCACCGAGATCGGCAGCTCCGGCCGGATCTGGACCCGCGATGCCATGATGATGGCCCTGGAAGAGAACCCGGGCAGCCCCACGGAACTGGAACTGCTTGCCGCCGACCGGCTGGGCGAAGGCATCGTACTCCTGACATACCGCAGCTCCACGCGCTCAGGCAGCTCCCTCCGCAGCTCCCTGTGGGTCCTTGACGGCACCCAATGGCGGCTGCGCTTCCACCAGGGCACGCCGGAGGCCTGAAGCCCGCAGGGGACGCTCAGCTAAAGCGCTGGACGTTGTTCAACTCCGCCTGGTCGTAACTGGCGGCCGCAGAGCTCAGGGCGAGGTTGATGGAGGCCAGGGACGCTTCGACCCTGCCCTGGGTCACGGTCCATTCGGCGACCAGGCTTTGGAAGTTGGTGGCCGCCGAACCGCGCCAGCTGGCCTGGAGCTCGTCGAGCCCGCGTTTCATGGCCTGGACGTCGGCGCTGATCCGTTCGACGGTGGCCTTGACGCTGGCGGACTTGAGCTGAAGCAGTTCCGTGTCGACGGAGATAATGCTCATGGAGATATCCTCTGGACAGTGCCGTGAGGCGGCCCGGCACCCGCGGGACGAGGGGGCTGCCTGGTCCGGTTGATCCGGACAGCCCGAGCCTAGGCCGTGGCGGCCAGCGGGGGACCCAGCCGCCACCCGTATGTGGATAGTGCGCGTATGTGGACAGCGCCCTACGCGGAGGCCGGTTCGGGGCCTTCCGTGCCCTCGTCCAGGAATGGAAGGCTGACTACCAGGGTGGCCCCGCCGCCGTCGGTCTTCCCGACCCGCACGGAGCCGGCGTGGGAACCGACGATGGCGGCAACAATGGCCAGCCCGAGCCCGCTGCCGCCCGTTTCCCGGGTCCGGGACGTGTCCGCCCGGTAGAACCGCTCGAAGATCCGGGCCGCTTCGTCATCCGGGACGCCGGGACCATGGTCCCGGACCTCGATGACGGACTGTTTGGTTCCGTCCGGGGCCGTCCGGACGCCCACGCCGAGTTCGATGGGGCTGGCCTCGGGCGTGTAGCGCAGGGCATTGCCGACCAGGTTGCTGACCACCTGCCGCAGCTTGGCCTCGTCGCCGAGCACAGGCGCCGGCCCGGCGGCGGCGCCATCGATTCCCGTCAGGGTGATGACGCGGCTGCGGTCGCTGGCCTGGGTGTCCACGACGGCGTCGTTGGCCAGCAGCAACAGGTCCGCCGGCTTCTGCTGCAGGGGGCGCTGCTCATCGATCCGTGCCAGCAGCAGCAGGTCCTCGACCATGGCGCCCATGCGTTTGGCTTCGCTTTCGATCCGTCCCATCGCGGTGGCCACGTCCTCCGGGGTCGCCAGCGCCCCGTGCCGGTACAGTTCCGAGAAGCCCCGGATGGTGACGAGCGGTGTCCGCAGCTCGTGCGAGGCGTCGGCGGCGAAGCGCCGCATGCGCGCCTCGGACGCCATCCGGGCGGCAAAGGCCGTCTCGATGTGCGCCAGCATGGCGTTGAGGGAGCTGCCCAGCCGCCCCACCTCGGTGCCTGGGTTTTCGACCTCCACACGCCGGGAGAGGTCTCCGGCGGCGATCGCGGCCGCAGTCTTCTCCACCCGGGCCAACGGCCGGAAGGACCGGGAGACGGTCCAGGTGGCGATGAAGAAGGCCAGCACGAGGGTGAGGAGCCCAACCCCCACGACGACGAGGAAGGCGTGCTCCATGACGGAATCGACAGGGTCGAGCGGGAGCCCGATGACGACGACGGCGCTCCGCTGGTTGCCGTCCAGTACGTTCAGCGCCACGACCCGCCAGTTGCCGCCCTCCGTGCCGCGGACCTGGAACGGCGCCTGCTGGCGGTCCCTGGCGTCGGCGGCGGAAATGCCCGTGATGCCAGGATGGGACTCCTTGTCGCCGCCGAAGACGGCGGCCGGAAGTCCCGGGCTGAAAAGCATCAGCGAATAGTCGGTGGGAACGTTGGGGTTCGTGTCCTGCAGCTGGCTGAAGGACTGCTGCTGCCGCACGGAATCGATGGCTGCCTTGAGCTTGTCATCCACCTGGCCCTGCAGGAAGCTGTGCAGCAGGGTCAGGGTGCCGGCGCCGGTGGCGGTGAGGGCCACCAGCATCAGGGCCATCATGATGGCGACAAGCTGTGACCGCAGCGAGGCCGATTTCCAGCGGTGCAGCAATGTCAGCGCTTCTCGGCTGTCCGCAGTACGTAGCCCACGCCCCGCTTGGTCTGGATCAGGGCCGGGGCGTCAGGATCGATATCGACCTTGCGGCGCAGGTAGGAGATATAGGACTCCACAATCGAGGCGTCGCCGTTGAAGTCGTACTCCCAGACGTGGTCCAGGATCTGGGCCTTGGACAGCACCCGGTTCGGGTTGAGCATGAGGTAGCGCAGGAGCTTGAACTCCGTGGGGGACAGCTCGATCACGGTGCCGCCGCGGCGGACCTCGTGGGCGTCGTCGTCGAGCTGCAGGTCATCGACCCGGATCACGGCGTCGTCGTCGTCGAGCTGGGGCTGCGTGCGGCGGAGCACGGCGCGGATTCGGGCCACGACTTCGTCGAGGCTGAAGGGCTTGGTGACGTAGTCGTCACCGCCGACGGTCAGGCCCGTGACCTTGTCTTCGGTGTCGTCCTTGGCCGTCAGGAACAGGACGGGGAAGTGCTTGCCGGCGGCGCGGAGGCGCCGGGTGACGGTGAAGCCGTCCATGTCCGGCAGCATGACGTCCAGCACGGCGAGGTCCGGGGAGTGCAGTTCCGCGGCGGCCAGGGCCTCGCGTCCGTTGCCGGCCGAGACTACCTCGAAGCCGGCGAAGCGCAGCGAGGTGGACAGCAGCTCGCGGATGTTCGGTTCGTCATCAACGACGAGGAGCTTGGCTTCGGGACCGTTCTTTTTCATACTTCCCATAATGCTCCCAGACTCTGTGAGTTTTCTGGGTGGCAGATGTGTGTTGGGTGGATCCTTCGCCCGTGCCGGCTGGGGTCCTCAGCGGGCCGTGCCGACATCCTTGGCGTCCATGATCCGGTACGCATAGCCCTGTTCGGCGAGGAAGCGCTGCCGCTTCGCGGCGAAGTCTTGGTCCAGGGTGTCCCGGGCCACGAGCGAATAGAAGCGGGCGGCGCGGCCGTCCTTCTTCGGGCGCAGCAACCGTCCCAGGCGCTGGGCCTCCTCCTGGCGGGAGCCGAAGGAGCCGGAGACCTGGATCGCGACCGAGGCTTCGGGCAGGTCGATGGAGAAGTTGGCGACCTTGGACACCACGAGGATCTGTTCCTCCCCGGCGCGGAAGGCTTCGAACAGCCGCTGGCGTTCCTTGACCGACGTCTCACCCTTGATCACCGGCGCCTGCAGGCGCTCGCCGATCTCGTCCAGCTGGTCGATGTACTGCCCGATCACGAGAAGTTGTTCGCCGGCGTGCTCTGCCACGAGCTGTTCCACGACGCGGGTTTTGGTCTCCGAGGTGGCGCACAAGCGGTACTTGTCCGCGTCCTCGGCCATCGCATACGCCACCCGTTCGTCGCGGGGGAGGTCCACCCGGACCTCCACGCAGTCGGCCGGGGCAATGTAGCCCTGGGCCTCAATGTCCTTCCACGGCGCGTCATAGCGTTTCGGGCCGATCAGGCTGAAGACCTCGCCCTCCCGGCCGTCTTCCCGGATCAGCGTGGCGGTGAGCCCCAGCCGGCGCCGGGCCTGCAGGTCGGCGGTCATCCGGAAGATCGGGGCGGGCAGCAGATGGACTTCGTCGTAAATGATGAGCCCCCAGTCGTTGCCGTCCACGAGCTCCAGGTGGGGGTAGAGCCCGCCGCGCTTGGTGGTGAGGACCTGGTAGGTCGCGATCGTGACGGGACGGACTTCCTTGACGGAGCCGGAGTATTCGCCGATCTCCTCCTCGGTCAGGGACGTCCGTTTGAGCAGCTCGTCCTTCCACTGCCGGGCGGACACCGTGTTCGTCACCAGGATCAGGGTGGTCGTGGAGCTCGTGGCCATGGCCGCGGCGCCCACAAGGGTCTTGCCCGCACCGCAGGGAAGCACGACGACGCCGCTGCCGCCGGCCCAGAAGTTCTCCGCGGCCAGTTGCTGGTACGGACGCAGCTTCCACCCGGTCTCGTTGAGCATGATGGGGTGGGGCGTGCCGTCCACGTAGCCGGCGAGGTCCTCCGCCGGCCAGCCGATCTTGAGCAGCAGCTGCTTGAGCTGCCCGCGCTGGGAGGAGTGCACCACCACTGTCTCGGCGTCGATCCGCGGCCCCAGCAGGGGTTCGATCTTCTTGGCCCGGCTCACCTCTTCGAGCACCGGATAGTCCGACGTGCGCATCACCAGCCCGTGCTGGGGGTCTTTTTCGAGCCGCAGGCGGCCGTACCGGGACATCGTCTCTTCGACGTCGATCAGCAGCGAATGCGGCACCGGGAAGCGGGAGTACTTGAGCAGGGTGTCGAGCACCTTTTCGGCGTCCAGCCCGGCGGCCCGGGCGTTCCACAGGCCCAGCGGCGTCAGCCGGTAGCTGTGCACATGCTCCGGGGCGCGTTCCAGTTCGGCAAAGGCCGCGATGGCATGGCGGGCCTCGGTGGCCAGCTCATGGTCGACTTCGAGCAGGATGGTCTTATCACTCTGGACGATCAGGGGCCCGTCATTCACTGGAGCATTTCCTCTGTGGTTTCTACGTCAATAATGCGGTGGATGGACAGGACCCGCTCGGTTTCCTTGTCCGGGTCGAAGACCCGCACGCGCCCGCCGTTCACTGCTACCGGAACGACCGTCTCGCGGCTGGCATTCCCCATGCTGTCGACGACGTTCATGACGACGCGCTGTTTGAGCCGGATCGCCTTCTGCAACGTTTCCAGGCCGAGCTGGGTGGCCTCCTCGCTGCCCGGAGCCGCGGCCGCAAAGTGGCCATCGGGGGAGCCGGCAGCGTGGACCCGGCCGCTTCGGAGCACCGCGAGCTGGGCGGCGACGTCGGCTTCCGGCGGCGCGGTGCGCGGTGCCGTATAGACCGGACGCCCGCTGCCGGGCACGGCGGTGCTGCGGCGCAGCCGCACGACGGCGGACTCGGGCTCCTGGACCACGGGCGACAACCCCAGTGCGCGGAGCACCTGCGCGGCGTCCCGGGGCGCGGCGTGCGAGATGAGCACGGTGGGGGCAATGCGCGCCAGTCCCAGGCCGGCAGCGGCGGGGGCGTTGAGCAGTTCGAGCAGCGCGGCTTCGTCCTCGCTGTGGATGAAGCTTCCGGCGGCTCCGACACGGAGCCGGGAATGCCGCGCTGAGGTGTCTTCGATGAGGTACTTGAGCGGCTGCGGGATGGCCGTGGCCGAATGCTGGCCCAGGAAGTCCAGGATTGCCTGGGCGTCCTGGCCTGCATCGAGGGCCCTGCGGACTGACGCCACGGAGAACCGGTAGATGGTGGCCGGCCCCTGGCCTTCGGCGGTGGCCATGGTGAGGAGTCTCTCGCTCAGTTCCGGTGCGAGATAGCCCGGCGCCACCGCGGTCAGGTCTGCCTGCAGCAGGACGTGGTTCAGCGCCGCCGGGAGGTGTTCGCCGAGGATTCCCAGGGCGTCGTCCGGCTGTTCGGCTGCTATCGCCGCACCGAGCTGGCTGAGGGCCCCCGAGCCGAAGAGGCCCAGCATTTCCGCCTCGGCCAGGACGCCCCGGACCAGCGAGCTGAAGCGCCGGGCCATACGGGGCTGCGCCCAGTCCGCGCGCTCCAGCACGGCGGCGGCATCGAGCACCGGCGCCTGCCCGTCCGGCGCCGCGGCCTCCAGCGTGAGTTCATTCAGGATTTCCAGTATCCGCTTCCGGACCACCGGCGCATCCGGCCGCTGGGCCTCCGCGGAGAGCGCATTGATCGTGGTGCCGGCTGCGCCCCGGTGCCCGGCCGGTCCGGACGCGGCGCCGCCGGCGGGCTGGCCGACAAGGGAAGGCGCGCGTTCACTGGCCAGCCAGGCGTGGACCAGCCAGAGCCATTGTTCCTGCCGCGGAAGGGTCAGCCACTCAAGCTGCGGGGGCTGGACCCAGGCGGAGCTGTCCACGTCCAGGCGCAGGAGCCCGGCAAGGGCGCACAGCTCCGTGAGCACCCCGGCCTCATGCAGTTCGATCCGCAGGGAGTCGGCCAGGCGCTTCATCTCGCGGACACCGACCCCGCCGCTGCGGAGGGTCACAAGCGGCTGGTCACGCACGATGTAGAGGAGTTCGCCCACGAGCCGCAAGGTTTCGGCGATCGCGCCGAGGGCCGCGTTGCGCCGCAGCGCCGCGCTGGTCTGGCCGAGCCGGGGCACGGGGGGAGTCAGTGCGAAGTTCTCAATGACGTGCCCGCCGCGCAGCGAAATGCCGACACTGTGCGGCAGTTCAACGTGGGCGGCGTCCAGGGGCACCAGCAGGCCCCTGGCCAGCAGCCAGTCCACAGGGCCGACGTCGTCACTTTCGTGAAGCACGGAGGCGCGGCGTTGCGCCTGGGGAACGGCACCCATGGCCCAGTTCCCGAACCGGGCCAGCAGGGCCATCGTGCGTTCCGGGGCTGTGACGAGGATCTTCTGGAGCGCTTCCGGGGTCGCCGTCCAGTGCTGCAGGGACAAGGCCGCCTCCATCGGCGTCGTGGCCGGGGAGATGGCCGCCCCGCTGCGGGCGAGTTCTCCCACGAGCTGCACGACGCGCTGGGCGAAGGCCGGCTGGAGACGCACGAGTTCGGTGTAGCTGCGACCCAGTCCTGCAGGGTAGATGCCAATGACATCCTTGAGGCTGCCGATCGGGAGGTAGTAGCGCTGCTTCGCTGCCGCCGGGGCGACGCCGTGCGGGGGGTCTGCCCGGTGGACGAGTGCAAGTTCCTGCAGTGAATGCAGGAGCCGCTCGATTGCCGCGACCGTGGAGCCATTGATGGCTTTCTTCAGCATTGCCGCGGACGCGCTGTGGCCGGTGTCTCCGTTGGTGCACAGATGGAGTGTTTCCAGTACCTGCATCTCGGGGCGGTTGAGCCGCTCGAGCGCGCGCTGCACGCTGACGCGGCCGCTGGCACGGGCGGCGAGGGCGGCAAAGTCCGGAACCCCGGGGGAAATCAGGTCCGGCCGCGCGGAGAACAAAGCCCGCAACGACTCGTCGCTGCGTGCCTGAAGTTCCTTGCTGAGCGCGCGGATCTGGGACATCAGTCCAACGTTACCTTTCGCGCCGCTCGGGCGGGCGGCGACGGGCTGCGGCTCCGTCCACCACCAGCGCCAGCATGAGCAAGAACGCAACCGGCAGCCCGTAGAGGGCGGCGGAGGTGATCCAGACCGGGGTCGCCATGTGGTTCGAGGCTGCGGCGATGACCGCGCCGACAGCCGCGAGGGAGAGCACGGCAACGGCGGCCGCGAGGATTAGTAGGGGCCGCCGATAGCGCTGTCGAGTCATGAGGGCAACGCTAACAGTCCGGCCTCGCCCGCGCCTCACACCGTCAAAGTGGGTCAGGCAGGATAACCTTGGAGATACAGACCAACACGGTCTCCAGGCAGTCATACCCTGAACCCGCATATCCATGCGGATGCGGTGACCGCCGGCCGTGTACCCAGCAGAACGAAGAAGGTTGATTACGTGCCTACCGGCAAGGTCAAGTGGTATGACAAGGAAAAGGGCTTCGGATTCCTCGCGGGGGAGGACGGCCAGGAAGTGTTCCTGCCCAAGTCGGCCCTGCCCGAAGGCGTCACGGAGCTGAAGGCCGGCACCCGCGTTGAATTCGGTGTCGCCGACGGCCGCAAGGGCGCCCAGGCCCTGGGCCTGCGCGTGCTGGACAAGACGCCCTCCATCGCCAAGGCAAAGCGGCCCAGCGCCAAAGATCTTGCCCCGCTGGTCCAGGACCTCGTGACCGTGCTGGACAACCTGTCCGGAACTCTCTCCGCGGGCAAGTACCCGGAAGGCAACAAGGGCAAGGCGATTGCCGTTGCGCTGCGTAAGGTTGCCGACGAGTTGGACGTATAAGGCTTTTGATGACTCCGGAACCTGATCAGAGGGTGCGCAAGGCACGCGGCGAAGCCGAATCCAAAGACGGCACCCGTCCGCGCACCGGCGTTCCCGTTTGGCGCATCGGTAAGCCCGACGCTTTCCTGGCCGCCGCCGTCGACGTTGCCCGGACCGCGGTGGAGGGTATCGCCCCGGCGTGGCAGATCGGCCAGCACCTGGGTGCCAAGTCAGAGGGCGACCGCGTTGTGACGCACCTGTTCGACTCCAAGCTGCCCGGCTACCTGGGCTGGCAGTGGTATGCCGTGCTGACCCGCAACTCGCGCTCCAAGGTGGTCACGGTCGACGAGCTCGGCCTGCTGCCCTCGGAGGATTCCGTACTGGCGCCGGCCTGGATCCCGTGGGCGGAGCGCGTGCGCCCGGAGGACGCCCAGGGCGACGAGGACACCCCGGACGCTCAGGCCCAGCCGGCGGGGCAGGCCTCGGACGTGGCCGACGACGAGCCCGAAGAATCCGACGACGAGCAGGACGACTCCGCAGTCGAGGCTGACTAGCGGTTGGAAGCGTCCGGGGGAGTGCACGGGGAGGGCCGGACATGATGTCCACGTTCAAGTCGCTGCAGATCCTTAACTACCGGATCTGGTTTATCGGCGCGATCATTTCCAATATCGGGACCTGGATGCAGCGCACCGCCCAGGACTGGGTCGTGTTTGCCCACCTCACCGATCACGACGCCGGTGCCATGGGCATCACGATGGCGCTCCAGCTCGGTCCCCAGCTGTTCCTTGCCCCGGTTGCCGGACTGGTCGCCGACCGGTTCAACCGCAAACAGCTCCTTGTCCTGACCCAGTCCGCGATGGCGCTGCTGAGCGCAGGGCTCGGGGCCCTCGTCGTCTCCGGCGCCGCGCAGCTCTGGCACGTGTATGCGTTCGCGCTGCTGCTCGGCGTCGTCTCCGCGCTGGACGCGCCCGTGCGGCAGACCTTCGTCTCCGAACTGGTCCGGGACGACTATCTTCCCAACGCGGTGGCCCTGAACAGTGCTTCGTTCAATGTGGCCCGGATGATCGGACCGGCCGTGGCCGGCGTGCTCACGGTGGTCGTCGGTCCCGGCTGGGTGTTCCTGATCAACACGCTCACATTTCTCGCCCTGCTCTTGAGCCTGTGGAAGATTCCGGCGGCGTCACTTCGTCAGCTGCCGCGGGCGGGGACGGGCAAGGGCCGGATCCGGGAAGGTCTGCGCTACGTCCGGTTCCGGCCGGACATAGTCGTGGTGCTTGTGGCAATCTTCATCGTCGGAACCCTGGGACTGAACTTCGCCCTGTTCATCGCCGCCATGGTCGGGACCGAGTTCGGCCTGGACGCTGGTGCCTTCGGCCTGATGAACTCGATCATGGCAATCGGCTCGGTCGCCGGGGCGCTGTTGTCGGCAGGGCGCAGCAAGCCCAGGCTGCGGATCATCTTCGGCGCCGCCGGAGCGTTCGGCGTTGCATGCGGGGTTGCGGCCCTGGCGCCGGACTACTTCTGGTTCGGAGTGGCGCTGGTGCCCGTGGGCCTCTTCGCGATCACCATGATGACCAGCGCGAACGGCTACGTCCAGACCACGACGGATCCGGTGATGCGCGGCCGCGTCATGGCCCTGTACATGGCGATCTTCATGGGCGGCACCCCCATCGGCGCGCCGTTCGTGGGCTGGGTGGCCAATGTTGCCGGTCCGCGCTGGTCGATGAGCGTCGCGGCCGGCTCGGGCCTGATCGCGGCACTGATCGGGGTCCTGTGGATTGTCCGGGCGAAGCAGCTGCGGATCCGCTTTGACCGGCGTGCCCGCGGGCTGCGGCACTTCCGCCTCGAATCCGGCTCCGGCGCAAACGCAAGCGGCGCCGCCCGGGAAACAAAGCCGGACGACGCCGTCGAACACTGACTCCTGCGCGGCCGGCGGGCTTCCCCGCCCCGGGCCCGCCGCGAGGTGGCGCTACTTCTTGAGCTCGCCCGCGACGAAGTCGATGCACTCCAGCAGCGCCGAAACATCCTCCGGCTCGATCGCCACGAAGGTTGCGATCCGCAGCTGGTTGCGGCCCAGCTTGCGGTACGGCTCCGTGTCCACGATGCCGTTGGCGCGGAGCACCTTGGCGATGGCGGCTGCATCGACCGATTCGTCGAAATCGATCGTGGCGATAACATTCGAGCGGTCCTCAGCCTGGGCCACGAACGGCGTGGCGTAGTCGGAGGCCTCGGCCCAGCGGTAGATCCGCCCGGCGGAGTCCGCGGTCCGGGCAGCGGCAAAGTCCAGCCCGCCGTTGGCGTTGAGCCACTGCACCTGGGCATCCAGGGTGACCAGCGTGGCCAGTGCCGGCGTGTTGTACGTCTGGTTCAGCCGCGAATTGTCGATGGCCGTCTGGAGGTCCAGGAAATCGGGAATCCAGCGGTCGCTGGCCTTGATCCGGGCTGCCCGTTCCAGGGCCGCCGGGGAAAACAGACCCAGCCACAGGCCGCCGTCGGACGCGAAGTTCTTTTGCGGGGCAAAGTAGTACACGTCCGCTTCAGCCACGTCCACGTCCAGGCCACCCGCCGCCGATGTCGCGTCCACGAGTACGAGGGAACCCCGGTCGGCGCCGGCCACGCGCTTGACCGGAGCGGCAACGCCGGTCGAAGTTTCGTTCTGCGGCCACGCATAAACGTCGACGCCGGACTCTGCCCGGGCGGACGGGCGGGTGCCGGGCTCGGACTTGATGATGGACGACTCCGCGAGGAAGGGCGCCTTGTTGGTGGCGGCAGCGAACTTCGAGCCGAATTCTCCAAAGGACAAGTGCTGTGTCTTGTTCTCGACCAGGCCGAAGCTGGCGATATCCCAGAACGCCGTGGAGCCGCCGACGCCGAGGATGACCTCGTAGCCCTCCGGAGCGCGGAAGAATTCACCGAGCCCCGTCCGGACCGAACCGACAAGGTTCTTGACGGGCGCCTGGCGGTGGGAAGTTCCCAGCAGTGTCGCCGACGCCGCTGCCAAGGCCTCCATCTGTTCCGGACGGACCTTGGACGGGCCGGCGCCGAACCGTCCGTCCTTGGGGAGGAGGTTTGCGGGGATCGTGATGCTGGTGTCGCTCACAGGGGCTCCAATTTTCGGCTGATGCTTAGCGTGGCTTGGGAGATGGTCCGGCAGGGGTGGCTGCAACGAAGGCTCCGTTTCATTCTGCCTGACTGCCCCGGTGGACGCGGAAAGAGGCCGTCACAGTCCGGTCATTGAGACGACCGCGCGTACGCTCGAAGATTATCCGGAGTAATTCAAAATAGGCTAAGCTGTGCTGCGAACGTACGGCGAATCCCGCCAGGGCGCAATCTGCGCGCGGTACGGTGGGAATGATGCAAGGACGGCGCTCGAGGAGCTGAGCTGAATGACGGATCTGATTGATACGACGGAGATGTATCTTCGGACCATTCTGGAACTTGAAGAAGAAAACATCGTCGCCCTCCGCGCCCGCATTGCCGAAAGACTGCGCCACTCCGGCCCCACTGTGTCCCAGACCATTGGCCGGATGGAGCGTGACGGCCTCGTGGTTGTTTCGGGCGACCGCCACCTTGAGCTGACGGAAACCGGCCGGAAACGCGCCGTCGGTGTCATGCGGAAGCACCGCCTGGCCGAACGCCTGCTCGCTGACGTGATCGGCCTCGACTGGGCGTACGTCCATGAGGAGGCCTGCCGCTGGGAACACGTGATGAGTGAACGAGTGGAGCGCCGGATCTTCGAGATGCTCGACCACCCGACCGTTTCGCCGTACGGGAACCCGATTCCCGGGCTCGCGGACCTCGGCGGCGCCCCGTCCAGCGAGTTCGCCGCGGACGTGGTGAACCTGCTGGATGCCATGGCCGGTTACGGCGCTGATTCGAGGATCATTGTCAGCCGCCTGGCGGAGCCGATCCAGGTGGAACCGGAGTTGCTCGTCCAGTTGGACGAGGGCGGAATCCGTCCCGGGGCACGCCTCTCGCTGGAGCGGGTGGGCGAGTACATCTCGGTCCGGGTTCCGGATATCGAAGGCGCTCTCGAACTGCCGCCCGAAGTCGCGGCGCATGTGTTTGTAACGGTCGGCTGACCTGCGCTGACGCCTGGGTTGTGGGACGACCTATGAGTTGTGCACAAGCGTGATTACGGATTTATTACCGGGCGGCTTAATCACCTATAGTTAGTCTCCAGTACCGATACCAAAGCGTTACCTGATCCGAAGCCGAACCCTGCCAGCGGATCAGTCGCAGAATCGCCTTCTGGCAGGGGCGGGGGAACCACTTGCGGCCGCCTTCAGGGCGGCCTTGGGGTGAAGTCCGTCAGCGGCAAGCGCACTCCACAGTGGGATTCCAACGTGCCTCTGTGTCTGGAAGCTTGCCACGGCGGACCGGGTCTTTGATCTCTCTGACCCGAATCCGACAGCTAACTCCGCAGGCCATCCAGAGAGGAACCGTCCTTGACCACCCAGACCGCCAAAGGTCGCCGTCGCGCCGCCGGTCCTGCTCCGGAACCGCGTCCGGCTCTCGCGCCGTTGGCCGACCGCCCGCGTGACGCGCACCGCGTCGAACGCCGGGGCCGCCGCAGTCCGTTCCGCCAGATAACGGACTTTGCCGCTGCCAGCGGCGTCGGGCAGAAGGCCGGAATCGCTTTGGCTGCCACAGGCCTGGTCCTCACGGTCACCGTCCCGGTCACCAGCCCGGTCATGGCCACGGACGTCGGGCCTTCCGGATCCGTTTCCGCCGCAGCGCAGCCGGATGTAACTGCCGCAGCGGGCGCCAAGGTCGACTTCAGCCGCACGGCCGTCACCACCAAGGGTGACCCGGACGGGAAGCTCAAACAGCTGCTGAGCGCGCAGTCCGTCGGCAGCATCACCCGCGCGGCGTCGGCCGGCACCCTCGGTGCGCCGCTGGATGTGATGATCGCTTCCTCGCCCTTCGGCTACCGTGTCAGCCCCATCACGGGCGGTGCCGGTGAGTTCCACCGCGGCCAGGACTATGCCGCGCAGTGCGGAACAGCCGTCCACGCGGCAGCCAGCGGCACGGTGACCTTTTCGGGATGGCACCCCTATGGCGGGGGCAACCGCATCGTGATCGACCACGGCAACGGCCTGGAGACCACGTACAACCACCTGTCCTCTTCCTCGGTCCACGTCGGCCAGAAGGTCTCGCGCGGCGACCTCATCGCCATGAGCGGCACCACCGGCGCGTCGACCGGCTGCCACCTCCACTTCGAGGTGATGGTCAACGGCGATGTGGTTGACCCCCTCGGCTGGCTCTGAGCCAAGATGAAGGGTCACTCTCGCATTCTTGTGACACGCCGTGATCTGAATGTGACATTGAATCCCAACTGCTGTACCGTATGAGGTACGCCAACTTTTCCGAAGTTGGCGCTCTTGAGTGGATTGCCTAGCTCTGCCACCGCTCAAGGTCCGTTCGCATTACATCGTCTGGCAGGGGCGGGGGAACCAATTTTGGTCTTCGCAAGAAGGCCTTGGGGTTAAGTCGCAAAGCTTCCCAGGAAGCGGAGCGGCCGGGTGACTCCCATCCGAATCCGACAGCTCACCTCGCAGGCATTGGGAGAGGCTACTTTCGTGTCTTCACGCCACAATGCTGCGCGTCACCGCGCGTGCGCGGCTCTAGCGAGCCCGCTGGAATCCAAGTCCCGTGCTGCCCTTGCCGGCGCCCGGATTGGATCCGACTCCACAGGCTCCATTGCTGCCGAGTCCGGACTGCAGGCCAAGCACCTGCACGCAGTTCCCGCTTTTGGCGCGTCTTCGCAGTACACCCTTCGCTAACTAACCCATTCGGGGCGATCCGGCGTACCCCCAAGATGCCGGAGCGTCCTCAGTCCGCGCCTAAAACGCGCGGTCCAAGGATCACGAAAGAGAGAACTGAATGACTACTCGTGCAATCGCACGGCACCGCGCCGAGGTCACCAAGACCAACTCGCTGGCTGTCATTGCCAAGGCTGTCGGCGACAACGCCGGCGGCATGGGCCGCCAGGCTGCAGTCATCGCTGCAGCGTCCGGCCTGGTCCTGACCAGCGGTATCGCGGCCAACGCTGCTGAGACCAACGTTCAGCGCGAATCCACCTCCGCTTCCGCCCTCGAAGTCCAGTCAGCTTCCCCGGCAACTATTTCGGCTGCTTCGACCATCGCGATCTCCTACGAGAAGCCGACTGTGTCCACGTCGCCCGCCCCCGTGGTCGAGGCCCCGAAGCCCGTTGTGAAGGTCCAGGATGCCACCGCGGCAAAGACTGCGGGCACCCAGGCCGGCGCCACTGCATCCGTCGGCGCACCGGCAGCCATCGGCAGCGGCTTCGGCGCCACCATCGCCGCCGCCGCCTACGCCCAGATCGGCGTGTCGCAGGACTGCACCGCGCTGGCCACGAACGCTTTGGCCGCAGCCGGCATCCACTACCACGGCTGGCCGGCAGGTTACCTGTCCCTGGGCCGCACCGTGAGCGCCGCCGAGGCTCAGCCGGGCGACCTCGCTTACTACCAGAACGGCGGCGTGGGCATGGCCCACATCGCTGTCTACGTCGGCAACGGCATGGCCGTCCACGGCGGCTGGAACGGCGGCACCACCGCCCTCTACAGCGTCAACATCGGCTCCGGCCCGGTCTTCATCCGCGTCGGCGGCTAGGTCAATAGCTCCATCCTTCGAAGGACCCCTGCCCTTGCGGCGGGGGTCCTTCGCGTTTCCCCGGCATGAACCAGTCCGGTACTACGGACCCGCGGGCGAGAAAAAATTCGGTGATACGGCACTTGGGTGTTTACTCTTGTCTTGTCGATCCATAGCCCGACCATGCAGAGGGCAGCCGGCCCTCGTGCCCCTGGCGGGTGCGGCCGTGAAGAGGTATGCGGATGCGCACTCTCGTTCTGAATGCTGGATATGAACCGCTCGCGGTAGTGACCTTCCGCCGGGCTCTTGTCCTCGTGCTCACCGGAAAGGCCAGCGTGGTGGCCGAGGGCGACGATCCCGTCGTCGGGCCGCAGGACATCCTGGGCCGCCCGTCCGTGATCCTCCTGAACCGCTACATCAGGCCCCGGTACAACACCCTGACCGCGGTCAGCCGCCGGGGGGTGCTGCGCCGGGACAGCCACCGGTGCGCTTACTGCGGCAAAGCGGCCCACACGATCGATCACGTCCAGCCCAAGTCCCGGGGCGGGGCGGATTCCTGGGAGAACCTCGTCGCTGCCTGCCTCCGGTGCAACAACGCCAAAGGTGACCACACCCCGGCCGAAATGGGCTGGAAGCTCGGCTTCGTCCCAGCCCCGCCCAGGGGCACCCTCTGGCAGATCAAAGAGCTCGAGAAGCCGACGCCGGCCTGGGATCCGTTCCTGCTGCCCGAATCCGCCGCCTGACTTCCTCCGCGGTCCGGCCGCGCCCGCTGCCGCGCCGCGCTAGGCTGAAGCCGTGGAGTTCGATGCTGTCATTCTCGCCGGCGGGCGGTCCGCCAGGCTCGGCGGCGTGCCCAAATCCGGGCTGGAGTACGGGGGCGCCACCCTCCTTGAGCTCTCGCTGCGGGCCGCGCACGGTGCCGGGGACGTCGTCGTGGTCGGGCCGGACCCGGGAACCTTGCCCGCCGGCGTCTTGAACTGTCGCGAGGACCCTCCCTTCGCCGGCCCCGCCGCTGCGATAGCCGCCGGGCTCTCCGCGCTGGCCGCGCACAAGACCGTGCGCCCGGGCTCCACAGGTCCCGCGCCCCTGACCCTGGTCCTGGCCTGTGACATGCCGGGCGCGGAAGCTGCCGTCCGTGCACTCCTCGACGTGCTGGAAGGAAGCGGGCCGTTGGGCACGTCCGGTCACGGGGTGGCCGGCGAGACCGGGGCCAGGGGCGTCATGGCGGTCTCCGCCGACGGACGCAGGCAACCCCTCCTGGGGCTGTATAGCACAATTGCGCTACAACGATCCGTCGCGGACGCTGCCGGGCGGGGCGCCCTCGAAAACGCCTCGGTCTTCGGCCTTCTTGCTAGTCTTGAGGTGCGGGAAGTTCGCGTCCCGGCCGGTTCCACGGACGATGTGGACACCTGGGACGACGCCTCCGCGCTCGGGGTATCCGGTCCCATTCCCGGCCATGTCCAGGAGGCCGGTCCGGGGGCCGCAACTGAACACGACTTTGGAGGCAAACGGTGAAGAGCCAGGACGAAACGCTGGAAGACTGGTGTCGTGCGCTGCTGCAGGCCCTGGAGCTGGAGGGCGTCGAGATTGACGTTAACGAGGTCCTGTCCCTGGCCGGCGTCGCCGCCCATTCCATAGTGCGCCCGGCCGCCCCGCTGACCACCTTCATCGCCGGCTTCGCCGCCGGACTGGCATCCGGTTCCGGCCAGGCCACCGATGCAACCTCCATGCAGGCTGCCATGCGCGTGGCCCGCCAGCTCGCCAAGGACTACGCGGACGCCGAAGCTTCCGGGGCATGACACCTGCCCCTCCCCGCGGCAGCGACCCCGCTTCCGCGGACGACTCAGGACCCGGGTATGCCCACGACGCCGGAACGCACCCGGAGAAGGACCCGACGGCGGACGGCGCCGACACAACGCCGCACCGTCACCTCGCCCACACCTGGCAAGAGGCCCGGCAGCTCGCCTTCGACTGCGCCACCCCCATTCCCGCGGCCCCCGTGCCGCTCCGGGGCGCGCTGGGACGGATGCTTTCAGCGGACGTGACAGCCCTGCAGGACATACCGCACTACGCGTCCTCAGCCATGGACGGCTGGGCCGTCAGCGGAAGCGGACCGTGGATCCTGGCTGAACCGAACCAGCGGCTCACCCCGCACCAGGCAAGTCCGATCGTCACCGGCGGACTCATCCCGGCGGGGGCGAAGGCCGTGCTGCGCAGCGAGAGCGGGACCCTCGCCACAGACGAGGACGGGCTTCCTGTCCTCAAGACCAGCGGCACCGCCAAGCCCGGCGAACCGCGAAACGGCGAACACATCCGCAGGGCCGCCGAGGAGGCCGCCGCCGGCGAGGTGCTGATCCGGAGCGGGACCGTACTCAACCCGGCCCACCTGGCCCTGGCCGCACTGGCCGGGCACGACGCCCTCCCGGTGCTTGGCAAGGCCGTCGTCCGCCTCGTGCTGACCGGCTCCGAGGTCGTGTCGTCCGGTCTCCCCGGGCCAGGGAAAGTGCGTGACACTTTCGGCCCCCAGTTGGCCGGCGTGGTACACATGCTCGGCGGGATCTGCGCCGAAGAGGTGAAGATCGGCGACAGCTACGCCGAATGGCTCGCCGCGCTCGAGGACACTGAGCCCACCGGACCGGCGGCCCAGCCAGCTGTTCCAGTCCCGGGGTCCGGCGTCGGCCAGGCGGCTGGGCCCGCCGTCGAAAACCTGCCCGCCGACGTCGTCATCACCACCGGCGGCACCGGCCGCTCAGGAACGGACCACCTCCGGCGCTCCGTCGCCGAGCTCGGCGGACGGCTGCTGATCGATGGCATCGCCATGCGCCCGGGCCACCCCGCCGTGCTGGCCGGGCTGCCCGACGGCCGCTTCATCCTCGGCCTCCCCGGGAACCCTCTGGCGGCCATGATGGCGTTGTCCACGATCGGGGCGCCGCTCCTCGCGGCATTGGGCCACGGGACCCTGCCGCCGGTCGCGGAGGTGCCGTGCGGATCGACGATCGACCCCGATCCCGGACGGACCCGGCTGATGCCTTACCGTCTGCTCTACGGCATGGCATCACCGGCCCAGCACGCCGGTCCCGGAATGATGCGCGGACTGGCCGCGGCTGACGGCGTCCTGGTGGTCCCGCCGCACGGCGTCCAGCTGGGGGCACTCGTTCCCGCCTTCGCGCTCCCGTGGGGAGCACCCATCCCGGACCCCGCACAGGCCGCCGCGAAGGCCGCGGCGCCAACCAAGAGGCCGGCCCGGAAGCCCTCAGCGAACAGCGGGCCCGTGGACTGGAGCGCCCTTCTTGGGTGAAAGCTCCCGGGTGTGCGCCGCGCTGGCTTCCGTGACCGGCAGTTGCAATGATGGAATCAGCCGAAAACCCCCACACCACGTTGCTTAGGAGTCTTACATGGGTCGCGTGACGCAGCGCCGCAAAGTGCACAAATTCGTCCTGGACGGATCCCCGCAAGCCCTCGAATTTCCCGTCCGCTACCGGGAAGATGTGCTGGCCGTTGAGGAACCGCTGGAAATAAGGCTGGGGAGCCTCTCGTTTTCCGTCACGATGCGCACACCGGGCAACGACTTCGACCTCGTGGCCGGGTTCCTGGTCTCCGAGGGAGTCATCTGGAGCCCGGAGCAGCTGGTCTCCCTGCGGTTTTGTGCAGGCGAGGACGAGGACGGGGTCCAGACGTTCAACGTCGTGGAGGCACAGCTCCGGCCCGACGTCGTCCTGCCGGAGACCGGGCGGAACATCTTCACCTCCAGTTCCTGCGGTATCTGCGGAACGGATTCGATCGAAGCGGTGCGCAAGTCCTCCCACTTCAGCCCGGGGGCGGACCCGCTGAGCGTGCCGGTGGAGACGCTGGCGGCCCTGCCGGACGCGCTCCGGGAGGCCCAGGCCGTCTTTGACGTTACCGGCGGCGTGCACGCCGCGGGCCTCTTCCGGATTGCCGACGACGGTTCCGCCGAGCTGTTGTGTCTGCGCGAAGACGTCGGACGCCACAACGCCGTTGACAAGGTCGTGGGGTGGGCGTTGCGCGAGGGCTTGTTGCCGCTCAGCGGAACCGTGCTGCAAGTATCGGGCAGGGCATCATTCGAGCTTGTCCAGAAGGCATCGTTGGCCGGAATCCCCGTCCTGGCAGCCGTCAGCGCACCCTCCAGCCTGGCGGTCGAGCTCGCCGAGGCCAGCGGGATGACCCTCGCCGGATTCAGCCGGGGCACAACACTGAACGTGTATGCCGGCCAGGGGCGGGTCGCGGGTCCCGTGTCCGTGGCCGGATAGCGGGCACCGTTGGCCAAACCGCTCCGCGCGAAGTAAGTTTTGTCCATCGACTGGATGCAGCCCGGCTTCGCCCCCTAGCGCTAAGAGGATCACATTGCACGACGACCGCCGTCTCACGGAAGTCCGGCTGGACCGCTTCGTACGCGAACGCATCATTCCCGCGGTCTACCCGCGCAGCATGGACCTGACGCTGAGCAGCTGGGACGCTCCGGACGAACCGGTCGCCGCAATGGAGGCCCTGCGGCAGGAGTTCACGCCCCAGGAACACGGCGCGGCCTGGGGGCGGCCATGGAGCACCAAGTGGCTGAGGCTGCAGGGCGAAGTGCCGGACTCCTGGGGCACGGCGGCGGACACCTCGGTTGAAATTCTTGTGGACCTGGGCTTCAACGGCGACCTTCCGGGCTTTCAGTGCGAGGGCATCGCCTGGCGCCCCGACGGGACGATCATCAAAGCCATCTCCCCGCGGAACCAGTACATCCCGCTGAAGCTCCTGGGCAGCGGCATGGCCATTGACTTCTATGTCGAGGCCGCGGCGAACCCGGATCTTTCCCAGGGCTGGACCTTCGCCCCCACACCGTATGGCGACAAGGCGACGTCGGGCAGTGATCCCAAGTACCGGCTGGGCCGCATTGTGGTCGCCGAGCGCAACCAGACCGTCTGGGAGCTGCAGCAGGACATTGGGACCCTCAGCGGGCTCATGCACGAACTGCCCATGGAGTTGCCCCGCCGCCACGAGATCCTGCGCGCCCTGGAGCGGATGCTGGATGTCATGGACCCCGATGACGTTGCGGGAACGGCGGCCGCCGGCCGTGGAGTCCTCGCGGAGGCCCTGGCCCGGCCGGCCTACGCCTCGGCCCATGAGCTGGTGGCCACGGGTCATGCCCATATCGACTCCGCCTGGCTGTGGCCGATCCGGGAAACCATGCGCAAATGCGCCCGCACGTTCTCCAACGTGGTGGCCCTGATGGACGAGTACCCCGGATTCGTGTTTTCCTGCTCCTCGGCCCAGCAGCTGGCCTGGATGAAGGAGTTTTATCCGGAGCTGTTCGGGCGCATCCGCGAGAAGGTCAAGACCGGCCAGTTCGTCCCCGTGGGCGGCATGTGGGTGGAGTCGGACTCCAACATGCCAGGCGGTGAAGCCATGGCGCGGCAGTTCCTGGAGGGCAAGAGCTTCTTCCTGGCTGAGTTCGGCGTCGAATGCCAGGAAGCGTGGCTTCCTGACACGTTCGGCTACTCCGCGGCGTTGCCGCAGATCGTCAAGTCCGCCGGCAGCCGGTGGTTCCTGACGCAGAAGATCTCCTGGAACCAGGTCAACCGTATGCCCCACCACACGTTCAACTGGGAAGGAATCGACGGCACCAGGCTCTTCACCCACTTTCCCCCGGTGGACACGTACAACTCGGACCTCAGCGCCAAGGATCTGGCCCATGCGGAACGGAATTACCGCGACCACGGCCGCGGAACCACGTCCCTGGTCCCGTTCGGCTACGGCGACGGCGGCGGTGGCCCCACACGGGAGATGCTCGCCTCGGCCACGCGCGCAGCGGATCTGGAAGGTTCACCCAAGGTGCGGATCGGGACCTCCGGCAGCTTCTTCTCCCGCGCGCAGGCGGAATATGAAGACCTGCCGGTGTGGGTCGGGGAGATGTACCTTGAGCTGCACCGCGGCACCTACACGAGCCAGGCCAAGACCAAGCTGGGAAACCGGCGCAGCGAGCACCTCCTGCGGGAAGCCGAGCTCTGGTGCGCCACGGCGGCGGTGCGCACCGGCTTCGGCTACCCGGCGGCCGAGCTCAAGCGGCTCTGGCGCCTGGTCCTGCTCCAGCAGTTCCACGACATCCTTCCGGGCAGCTCGATTGCCTGGGTGCACCAGGACGCCGAACGCAACTACGCCGCAGTCGAACAGGGCCTCGAAGCGATCATCGCGGATGCGGCCAAGGCACTGCTGGGAGAAGGCGGGACCGAATTTCTCCTCAACGCGGCTCCGCATGAGCGCTTGGGTGTGCCGGCCTTCGCCGCCGCCCCGGCTGACCGCTCAGAACGGGCGGTGTCCGTCACAGAATCCGCGGGCGGCTACATCCTGGACAACGGCATCGTCCGTGCAGTGGTCGACGCCGACGGCCTGCTGGTCTCGCTCATGGACTACGCCAGCGGACGTGAGGCAATTGCGCCCGGGCATTCCGGAAACCTCCTGGAGCTGCACCGGGACACACCCAACGAATGGGATGCCTGGGACATCGACGCGTTCTACCGCAGGAACGTCGCACGGCTGACCGAAGCCCGCTCGGTGACGCTGGAGCGGAACCCGCAAGGGGAAAATTCGAACGCCGTCGTGCTGGTGGAACGGATGGCAGGGTCGTCGACGGTCACCCAGCGGATCTCGCTGGAGGCGGGTGCTGATTCCCTCAGGATCTCGACGGCGGTGGACTGGCAGGAAAGCGAGAAGCTGCTCAAGCTCGGCTTCGCGCTCGACGTCAGGGCAGACCGCTCGGCCTCGGAGACCCAGTTCGGCCATGTCTTCCGGCCTACCCACCTCAACACGTCCTGGGAAGCGGCGAAGTTCGAGATCTGCGCACACCGCTGGATCCACGTCGCCGAGCCCGGCTACGGGGTAGCCGTTTCCAACGCCTCCAGCTACGGCCACGACGTCACCCGTGACGTGCGGGAGGAGGACGGCGGGACCACAACCACTGTGAGGGTCTCGCTCCTGCGGGCGCCGAAGTTTCCGGATCCGCGCGCCGACCGCGGGCGGCACGAGCTGGTGGTGACCATCAGGCCGGGTGCCAGCATCGCCGACGCCGTCGAAGAGGGCTACCGCACTAACCTGGCCCCGAGGGTGCTCAAGGGGTCCCGCGGGGCGGACCCGCTATTCACCGTGTCCAACCGGGCCCTCGTCATCGAGGCCATCAAGCTCGCCGAAGACGGCTCCGGCGACGTGATCGTGCGCCTCTACGAATCGTTGGGGGAACGGTCCACGGGCCTGGTGACGGCCGAATTCGACGTCACGGGCGTCCATTCCGTCGATCTGCTGGAGCGGCCCCTCGAAGCCCCGGGCGTGACGGGCAGCCCTGATTCCGCACAGCTGTCCCTCCGGCCGTTCCAACTGGTGACGCTGAGGTTCGTGCGCTGACCTTACGCAGGGTCTTGCGGGTCTCCCGGCGCGGCCGTAACGTGGTCCGGACGGGAATCTGCCGTTAAACAGGCTGAGTGGGGGCGGTCCTCATGGACCGCCACCACTCATCCCCCCAATGGCGCTTGGACGACGTCGTCTGCCTCGCACGGCTGACTTCCGTTCACGAAGCGATTGTCGCTTTCACACATTCATGATTCTCTCACGGTCTAATGATTATGTGAATGCCCTATGTGTCATTCTGGCGTAATGTTGCATTACCGTTACCAGATTGAGTGGGGCCCAGCCCGGAGAACCAGATGAAGGCGAAGCCGAGGACAAAGCCCAGCACGGCGCCGTAATTCACGGCATGCCGTGCCATCGCCCAGTCGTCCGGTGCGAAACACGCCGGAATGCTCGCGGCGGTGGCGAGGCCGCCGACGAGCATCAGAAGTGCTCCGGCCCGGACCAGCCGAGGCAGTTTGCTCCTGGCAATGGCCAGCAGGGGCGGCATGAGAATGACGGAGACGAAGGCCGGATACGTGCGGCCGGCGGCGGCGTAGTACGGCGCGAGGAGAGCATTAGTGCCGCCGCTGTCCTGGACGCCCAGCAAACCCGCCGAGGACTCACGCGTGTCCATGAGGAAGAACGTCACCGCCACGGCCAAACAGCTGATCCCCAACGCCCAGCGGCCCGCTCTTCCGGCAATGAGCCTGTGGCCCCGGGCGTCACCGAGCCCCTTGGCGATGCGCAGCCCGACCAGCAATATTGTTGCGAAAACGAGGAACCGCAGGATCAGGTGGGCGAGGTTCCAGCCGCCAAGCATGCGGTCGATGGCTTCATAGGGCCCGGAGACAGCGAGAAGGCTGCACAGCGTGGCCAGGAGCAGGATTGCGAATACGGCTCTGTTCCGGCCGCGTATGGCGTCCGGAACGCGGAGGAGGAGCACGACGCAGCATACGGTCAGGGTGCCCCATTCAAGGACCGCCGTCATCCTGGGTACTCCAATCGCCAGCCCGCTCAGCCCGTGGTAACAATCAGCTGAATCCGACCGTCTTTTTCGGCTTTCGCCTCGCCACCGCCCTTGCCAGCCAGATCGCGGCAAGGCCCACAACCAGGCAAAGAATGGCGGTGTAGTTGAAGAGGAACCGCAGGAATCCCAGCGCGGGCGGAATGATCGGCGACGCAAGGCTCAGCGCGATGCCAACGGAACCGACAGCGACCAACCCGGCGCCGACGCGCACGAGGACGGGAAGCCTGCTGCGGACGCTGCGCACCATGGCCGGGAACAGGGCAAGAGTGACGTAGGCGGGGTACAGGCGTCCCGCGGCTCCGTAGTATTCCACCAGGGCGGCATTGCGGCCGTCTTTGGCAGAGACGGCGACCAGACCCGCGGACGAGCCGGCGGTGTCCATCATGAAAAAGACCGCTAGCACGGCCAGCGAGGCTGCCGCCGCGACCGCGATTCCGATCGGGCCCGTGATGAGCCGGAGGGAGTCGTTCGCACTGAAGCCCCGTGCTACCCGGAGCCCAAGGATGAAAATGGCAGCGAAACTAACGAAGCGGAGCAGCAGATTGGCGATGTTCGTGCCGCCCAAGGCCTGGTCGATGGCCAAGTAGGGTCCGTCGATGCTCAGGAGAACTGCGAAAGTGGAGACGGCGAAGAGTCCGAACATGGACCGGTTCTGCCCCCGGAGGGCACCGGGAATACGGGCGAACGCGAGTGCGGCGCAGACCGCCAAAGTCGTCCATTGCAGGATCGCGATCATCCGAGGTTCTCCCAAATCTTTTCTGTTTGTGCTTGTTCGTGCTCCTGGCGGCGGAGTGCCTTGCCCAGGGTTTGTAGCCTCTCGCCGGCCAGGACTGTGAGTTCACCGTCCGAGAGCGCGTCCAGGGCAGACTGCTTTGCCCCTGGCGGCCAGCCTGCTTCGGTTTCGGAAATGAGGCCGGTCGCTACGAGTCCGCCTGTGAAGCCTACGCCTGCCGCGCGGGCGGTGGCGACAGCAAGTTCCGGGGACAGCCTGTTGGCTGTCAGCTGGGCCGAATAGTTCTGTGGCGCGATCCCGGTGGCGGCGGAGACGCGGTGGCGCAGCTCGCCGTCGTCGATCGCGTCCACCCAGTTCCGGACGGAGGTGGCGTGCGGGGCCGGGCTGAGCGCCATCTTGGCTTCCGGTGCGCCGGTGGCGCCGGTGCTCCCGTGGTCGCCGGCGCTGACCTCGCCCGGGCCTGAGCGGGCAATGACCGCACGCAGCAGATCCATGGTGGCAACCTGGCTCACGAGTTCGGCCACGGAAGGTGGACGCGGCTTCCCGGCGAGCTCCGCGTAGTTCTCGAACGAGCCCAGATCCTCCAGCGGGCTCCGGTGCAAAGCCCGGCTGATGCTCACCAGGGTGGATTCGGCCACCTTGCCGCGCACCAGCTGCTGGGCAAGCGTGGTCCGCTTGATACCGGAGATCCGGCAGATGTCGGCGGTGCTCGCTGCCGGCGCGACACTGTGAAGCCAGTGCTGGAATGCCTTGGCGGGTAAGGGCATCTATGGCGTCCTGCGGTGTCGGTGGAAGCAACGGGTCCCGGTGTACGGCTGGGCATCGATTTTACGGCGAGGTCTGATTGAACTATGCTAAATGGTCGAACCCGCTGGTCCGTACACCCCCCAAGTCCGGACCGGCGGGTTCTTCTATGCCCGGGCATTTTTCGGCGGCCGGGGACGACCCCCGTGGTGGCCTTTTGGGCCGTGGTGAGAGGATTGATTAATGACTGCAACCCTTGTTGCCAAGGACCTTTCCGGTGGTCACGATCACCGCACGCTTTTTTCCAAACTCTCCCTGACCGTTGCTCCCGGCGACGTCGTGGGGGTCGTCGGTGCCAACGGCGCCGGCAAATCCACCCTGCTCCGCCTCTTCGCCGGCATCGACGAGCCGCAGGAGGGAACGGTCAGCCTTGCCCCGGCAGACGCCTTCGTGGGCTGGCTGCCCCAGGAACACGAACGGATTGCCGGGGAAACCGTGGGCGCCTACATCGCCCGGCGCACAGGCTGCGCGCAGGCCACCAGCGACATGGAAGCCACGGCCGAGGCCCTGGCCTCCGGCGCCCCCGGCACCGACGACGCCTACGCCCTCGCATTCGACCGCTGGATGGCTTCCGGCGCCGCCGACGTGGAGGAGCGGATTCGACCCGTCCTGGCCGACCTCGGCCTCGACGTGGGGCCGGACGCCGAGATGACCGGCCTGTCCGGCGGCCAGGCGGCGCGGGTGGCCCTGGCGGCCCTGCTGCTCAGCCGGTTTGACATCGTGCTGCTCGACGAGCCCACCAATGACCTGGACCTCAGTGGCCTCGCCAAGCTCGAAGCCTTCGTGCAGGGCCTGCGGGGCGGAGTGGTCCTGGTCTCGCACGACCGTGAGTTCCTGGCGCGCTGCGTGACCACGATCGTGGAGCTGGACCTTCCGCAGAACTCCGTGGCTGTGTACGACGGCGGCTACGAGGCCTTCCTTGAGGAACGCGCTGCTGCCCGGCGCCATGCCCGTGAGCGTTACGAGGAATTCGCCAACACGAAGGCTGACCTCGTCTCCCGCGCACGGACCCAGCGCGAGTGGAGCTCCCAAGGCGTCCGGAACGCGATGAAGAAGAGCCCGGACAATGACAAGGTCCGGCGCGCGGCCAATACGGAATCCTCGGAAAAACAGGGGCAGAAGGTCCGGCAAATGGAGTCCCGGATCGCGCGGCTCGACGAGGTGGAAGAGCCCCGCAAGGAATGGCAGCTGCAGTTCCGCATCGGGGCGGCCCCGCGGTCCAGCGCCGTGGTGGCAACGCTCCGGGAGGCCGTCGCGCACCAGGGCGACTTCACCCTGGGCCCGGTGAACCTGCAGCTGAACGCGGGGGAGCGGATCGGGATCACCGGTCCCAACGGCGCCGGCAAATCCACCCTGCTCCGTCTCCTGCTGGGCGTTCAGCGCCCCGACGCCGGGGACTCGTCCATGGGCGCGTCGGTGGCGGTCGGAGAAATCGACCAGGCCCGCGGCCTCCTGGCTGGGCATCTCGTGCTGGCCGACGCCGTCGAAGCCGTCCTGACGGACCAGACCCCGGCGGAGGTGCGTACCCTGCTGGCCAAGTTCGGCCTCAAAGCCGACCACACCGGCCGCCCGGTAAACTCCCTCTCGCCCGGAGAGCGGACCCGGGCCGCCCTGGCATTGCTGCAGGCCCGCGGCGTCAACCTGCTCGTGCTGGACGAACCCACCAACCACCTCGACCTGGCCGCCATCGAGCAGCTCGAGGAAGCCCTCGACAGTTACGACGGCACGCTGTTGCTGGTCACCCACGACCGCCGGCTCATGGAGAACGTGCGCCTCGACGCGCGCTGGAACGTCGAGGCCGGCGTCGTCACCGAACTTATAGCCGGCGCTGGCGCGGGCACCCCATCACACGGCGATCGCGCCCTGAAAGGCACCAAAAAATGAGCATGGACCGGGTCGCCTGGAGCTCCCTTTACAACATCACGCGCGCCTCAAGCGGCTCCAAGCCGTTCTCCAAGGCGACACTGAAGCGTGTGTTCGGTTTCGCCGAGCCGCACCGGAACAAGCTGATCGCCTTCGTGCTGCTGTCCATCGTGATGGCGGTGCTCGCCGTGGCCACCCCCGTACTCGCCGGCCAGGTCGTGGATGCGATCATCGCCCACGCGGCTGCCGGCACGGTGATCTGGCTCGCGGTGCTGATCGCGATAGTGGCCGTAGCCGAGGCCGGAATCGGCCTCGTGACCCGCTGGCTGTCCTCCACCATCGGCGAAGGCGTGATCGTGGACCTGCGCACCAAGGTGTTCGACCACGTCCAGAAGATGCCGATCGCCTTCTTCACGCGCACCCGGACGGGCGCCCTCGTGAGCAGGCTCAACAACGACGTCATCGGCGCGCAGTCGGCCTTCGCCGGAACCCTGTCCGGCGTCGTCAGCAACGTCGTGGCCCTTGCCCTGACACTCGCGGTGATGCTTGGAAAGTCCTGGCTTGTTACCGTGCTCGCCATGATCCTGCTCCCGATCTTCCTGATTCCGGCCCGCCGGATGGGCTCCAAGCTCGCCGATCTGCGCCGTGAAGCCGCGGACAACAACGCGGCCATGGGCACCCAGATGACCGAGCGCTTCTCCGCCCCCGGCGCCACCCTGGTGAAGCTCTTCGGCCGCCCGGATGAGGAGTCCCGCGAGTTCGCCCTCCGGGCCGGCCGCGTCCGTGACATCGGCGTACGCACCGCCATGCTGCAGTTCACGTTCGTGACGGCCCTGACGCTCGTCTCCGCACTGGCCCTGGCGTTGGTCTACGGACTGGGCGGCTGGCTCGCCCTGGGCGGCCAGCTGGCCGCCGGCGACGTCGTCGTGCTGGCGCTGCTGCTCACCCGCCTTTACGCCCCGCTCACCGCGCTGTCCAACGCCCGCGTGGAAATCATGAGCGCCCTGGTCAGCTTCGAGCGCGTCTTCGAGATCCTGGACCTCAAGCCCCTGATCCAGCAGAAGCCCGACGCCGTAGCCTCACCGGCCGGTCCGCTGTCGGTGGAGTTCGACGACGTCCGCTTCGCCTACCCGTCCGCGGACAAGGTCTCGCTGGCCTCGCTGGAAGACGTGTCCACGCTGGACACCCGGGGCGGCGAGGAAGTGCTGCACGGGATCAGCTTCCGGGTTGAACCGGGCCAGACCGTGGCCCTCGTGGGATCTTCGGGCGCCGGCAAGTCCACGATCGCGCAGCTGCTCTCGCGGTTGTACGACGTCGATTCCGGGGCTGTCCGCTTCGGCGGCGCCGTGCCTGGCACGGGCGTGGACGTCCGCGACCTGACGTTCGACTCGATGCGTCAAACCCTGGGCATGGTGACCCAGGACGGGCACCTCTTCCACGAGAGCATCGCCTCCAACCTGCGCCTGGCACGCCCCGACGCCAGCGAGGAACTCATGTGGGATGTGCTGCGCCAGGCCCGGCTGGAAGACATGATCCGGTCCCTACCGGACGGGCTGGACACCGTGGTGGGGGAGCGGGGCTACCGGCTGTCCGGCGGCGAACGCCAGCGGCTCACCATCGCGCGGCTGCTGATCGCGCAGCCGCGCGTCGTGATCCTCGACGAAGCCACGGCCGCGCTGGACTCCACAAACGAGGCTGCCGTGCAGGAGGCGCTTGGTGCCGCGCTGGACGGCCGCACCGCCGTCGTGATTGCACACCGGCTCTCCACCATCCGCGCCGCCGACGCCATCCTGGTCGTCGAGGACGGCACGATCGTGGAGCGCGGGACCCACAGCGAGCTCCTGGCCGCCGAGGGGCGCTATGCGGAGCTGTACCGGACGCAGTTCGCCGAGGCCACCGCTGTCGTGGAAGAGGCCGTCCCCGACTTCTAGGCGCTGCGCCCGGGACCGGCAGGGCCGGGGCCGCGCGCCTGGGCCCGGCCTGGGACCGGGCCTGGGGCCTGGTCTGACGCAAGGGACGGGGTTTGGTCCGATGCGCGGGACAAGGCGGGCAGTACGTGGTCCGTGAGCAGCGGCGCGAGGTCGTCCGGCGGCAAGGTCCAGCCAGCGGATCTCAGCGATTTCGGCGGAGGCACGGGCGCTCCAGATGCCGGGTGCCGTGAAGACGGTGGCTTCGATCTGCGTCGCGGCTTCGTTGGCGGCGTCGGCCAGCCAGCTGCCCAGGAGCACAAGCCTTTCGGGCGGCACGACGATCCCCACCTCTTCTTCCAGCTCGCGGGATGCGGTTTCCGCAGCGCTTTCGCCGGCCTCGGGCTTGCCGCCGGGATGCATGAACTTCTCCGTGCCTCTCTTGCGCACGGTCAGGAGCCGTCCTGCGCGATCGAACACGCAGACCGCGGAGACGACAATGCGGGGGTTCATTCGCGGGGTCCCGGCATCTGCTGCCGGGGCGGCAGATCGCCGAGCCTGTGCAACACGGACTCCAGCAGCTGGTCCTTGGCCGGGCCCGTGACATCCCAGCGGTACCGGAAATCGTCCGGCCCGATCAGCTCGTAGCCCACCCGGTAAGAGTCGGGATCGCACCAGTGCCGGTCCTTGCTGCTCTGCGCCGTGAAGCCCATGCGGTGGAACGGGCGTCCGTCCGGAAAGAACACGTCCATCACGGCCGGGGTGTCGCCGGGCCGCAGCAGGTACTCACGACTGGCCGGTCCGGTGAACGGCTCCGCCGTGTAGGAGGTCCAGGAAACGGTGCCGTCTTCGCGCAAGCGCAGGCCGCCGCCGTCGTTCCCGGTGAACTGCACGACGCCGGAGAAGCTTCCGCGGGTGCCGGCGGCGCGGTCCAGCAAGGTGCGCTCCACGCTCCAGGAGCCCAACAGGTAGGCGCGGAGATCGAAGTCCGGACCGGTGTCCGGGGCAGGCAGGTTCAAGTGCCCTCGATTGGAATCGAACCAACGACACCGGCTTTAGGAGAGCCGTGCTCTATCCACTGAGCTACGAGGGCGGGCGCCCGGCGCGGCCGGCGGTGGGCCGGCCCTGTCGGACACGGATATAAGCATACAAGGTAGGGGCGCGTACTACGCTCTTGGCATGACCGCAGCAGCTATCGCGCCCACCGAAGACGCCCTCTACGTCCCGGATGTGGCCTCCACCCGGTTCTACATAGGAGCCCTGGCGAAGCTGAGTGTGCTGCAGTATTTCGTGGCGGAGACGGCCGTGATCGGCTCCTGGGCGGCGCCGGAGCCGTACAGCCGCCGGACCGGTTATATCAGCGACCTCGGCGCCTTGGGCTGCGGGGTCTTCTCCGGCCGGGACGTGTGCTCGCCCGCGCACGTACTGATGAACGCGTCCTTCGTTGTCCAGGGCCTCGGCATGGCGATTGGAGCGCTGTTGCTCGGCTCGATCCTGCTGTGTACTGCGGCGCGGTCCGGTGTGCGTCTTGGTTCGGGACGGCGGACTGGACGGCGGACGCCGTGGGTGGCTGCGGTCGCAACCGTTGCCCGGGTTCTCACCTTCGCGGCCGGCTCCGGCACCGTTGTTGTGGGGCTCGTGCCGGAGGACGCAGGGTCCGTCTGGCACGTGGTGGGCGCGGTGACGTACTTCGCGGCCGGATCCTTCGCGCTGCTGTTGCTGGGCGGCCTTTGGCTCCGGCAGACACCGCTGGGCTGGTTCATCCTGATTTGCGGTGCGGTTTCCCTCGCCGCACTGACCACGGGTGGGGTGACTGGGATGCGGGTGCCGGAGCCCGGCACGCTGGAGCGGCTTATGGGCTATCCCATCACTGTCGGCCTCGCCGCGGTGGGCCTGATCGTGGCCCAGCGCGTCCGGCAAGAGCGCATTCGCAAGAAGTCGCGCAAGCTCGCGTAATTTCCGGCCCTGACTGCCCGGCAACCGTCTGACCTTGCATTATCATGAGGGCACTCACCGGAACATTTCGGTGCATCGTGCGCGAGCTGACATAAGCGCATGCCGAAATGCCGACGTCGCAGTCTATGGGGCCCAATGTCTGATCAGCTTGTCCTGCCTGTTTTGCTTGTCTTGCCGCGCCGGGCCTCAGCACGCGGCGCCACTGGGCGCCGGTCAGCGGACCTGCGCCGCCGGATTGTGGTCCGTTGACCGTCGCTGCCCTGACCGGGCCTGAAGAGCGAATGCCTGAAGAGAACCCGGAGGGACCGGCAAGCACCGGTGCTCGCGCGGCCGCCGGTGACGGGCGCGAGGCTGAGCCCATCGGTGTCCGCGTCATCGAGCCAGGCATCATCGAAGTCCTGCTTCCGCCCAACCAGGAGATTGAGGGCCAGGAAGCGCGTGTGGCGGGTGCCGCGGTCCGCCTCCTGGCCAACGGCCGGCGCATGCCTGTGTTGCTCGTAATAACCGGGGTGGTGGGAGTCAGTGTGGAAGCCCGGCACGCATACACCGGATCCATTGCCGCTTCCGCCTTTGCAGTGGTGGGTGAGAGCCCTGTGGACCGGGTCATCGCCCACTATCTCCTGAGGGCCGGTACAGAGACAATCCCTGCAAAGTTCTTCACGTCCGAGGCCGAGGCCGTCGAATGGTTAGGTCAGTACGCGAGTGAAATCTGATCCGCCGGACCCCAGGCTCCACGCCCTCGTGGAGGGAATCGTTCGAATCGCCGGAGGCGACCTGAGCACCAGGATCCCGCACTCGGGGGCCCGCGACGACGTCGCCGCCGTCATTGCCGGTATCAATCTGATGGCGGATGACCTTCAGACCATCTACCAGGAGCTTGAGGAACGGGTCGAGAACCGCACGGCCATGCTGCGCGAGGCGCAGGTCGAACTTGAACGTATGGCGCTGACGGACCCCCTGACCCAGCTGGCCAACAGAACGGCGCTGAATTCGGTGCTGAGCCATGCACTGGCGGAGGCTTCCCGCGGCGAGCTGCCGCCCGCCCTGCTGATTCTGGACCTCGATTCTTTCAAAGGCATCAACGACACCCTGGGGCACAGCGCCGGTGACGACGTCCTTCGGGTGATTGCGCGACGGTTGCAGGAAGCCGTCCGGGAGACGGATACCGTAGCGCGCCTTGGCGGCGACGAATTTGCCGTCATGCTGCCTAAATCCAATCTCGGCCGTGCCCGCCGTGTCGCCAACAGAATCCTGAAGGCACTCAACGAAAGCCTCGACGTCGGCGATCTCCGGATCACCTGCGGCACGAGCATCGGTCTGCGGATCGCGGAACCCGGACAGTCGGTGGATGACCTGGTCATGGAGGCCGATACGGCCATGTATGCGGCCAAGGCGCAGCCGCACGGCAGCATCAAGGTGTTCGAGCCGGCCTTGCTCTACGCTCGGCGGCTGCAGAGTGTCATGATTACGGAAATGCGCGAAGCGATCCGCCAGGACCAGCTGACCCTGCATTACCAGCCGGTGGTCGAGCTGGCCACGGGCCGGATCGAAGGGGTCGAGGCGCTGGTGCGGTGGAACCACCCCGAACGCGGCCTCCTGATGCCGGACCAGTTCATTCCGCTCGCCGAGGAATCCGGCATGATTGTGGATCTGGGCCACTGGGTCCTGCGCACGGCTGTGCGTCAGCTGCGGGACTGGCAGGTGGAGTCGCGGGTGGACAGCCACTTCAACGTCCGCGTCAACATCTCAACAACGGAACTGCAGAACCTCGACCTGATCGAGCATGTCCGCGACATCCTCAGGGAGACCGGAGTGGATGCCTCGAACCTGATTGTGGAGCTGACGGAGTCCATGGCCGTCAACGGCGGGGATGTGGACCAGTATTCGCTGAATGGCCTCCGGCGACTTGGCGTGCAACTCGAGATTGATGACTTTGGCACCGGCTATTCGTCCATCAGCTACCTGCGCAAGCTGCCCGTGAACGTGGTCAAGATCGACCGGAGCCTGATCAGGGGCTTGGGTGCCGACGAGGATCAAGGAAATTTCATCGCCGCCGTTCTGCAACTGATCCACGCCTGCGGTCTCAAAGCCCTGGCCGAAGGGATCGAGACGGCGGAGCAGGCAGAGGCGCTTGTGCGGCTGGGCTGCGCCAGCGGCCAGGGCTACTATTTCGGCCGCCCCGCGCCAGCTGCAGAGGTCTTGGCGTTGATCAACCCCGGGAAAGCCGCCCGGGTGTAGTCGGGCCTGTGCGATTTGGGCCGCTAACCCGATCTTGGAGCTTTAACCAGCATCGGTGGGTATCGGAGTCAGTTCCGATACCCACCGTTGTTTGTTGCTGGCTGCGCTAGTTTTTCGGAGCGGAGTCCGGCCACCAGCCATAGGCCGCGATGGAGCCCTGACCCGAGTTGTCACCGGTTGCCGAGATGGCAGCAGTAGCGGAGAGCCCTGCAGCGGCAAGGGCACCGACGACGAGGAGTGTTGCGAGGGTTTTCTTCATAAGGACTCCTGATGCGTAAGAGGCTGATGTGGCTCGTGTGATGCGAGATCAGTATAGGGTCAATCGACACGCCATGGAGTACCAATTCCTCCCGACGCGGGAAGCCTGTGTTATTCGCGCGCATCTGAGCGGATGCTCAGCAGAAACTGCGCAGTTCCTGCTTGCGGGGTTTGCACGGATCCGCTTGCGCGGCAACGGATAATTGAGTCATGCAACAAAATTCCATCTCGCCCGCGTACGTCGCTGCTGAACTTCAGGCACGCGAACGTCGCTCAAGCCACGACTTCAGCGAGGCCGCCAATAGTGCCCAGGCCGCGGCCGAGATCGCCCGTGTCGAAGGCGATACGCAATCGTGGTGGAACATGACGTTGTTCCAGGCCGAGAGCCTTTTGGCCGCAGGAAAGTTTGAAGACTGCGCGGACGTCGCCTCAACCCTCGTGGCAGAGGCGGCCGGTGCAACACCCCAGATTCAGGCCGAGGTGCGGATTCTCAAGGCAAAAGCACGCCACGGCCTCGGATTGCTCGACGAGGGTGCCGCCGAAGCCAGGGCCGCGGCCGATCTGACGAGCGACGACGGCGACGTGGAAATCAACGTCAAGGCCCGGCAGGCACTGATCGCTGCGCTTGCCGACAGCGGAAAGCTGGAGGAGGCTTGGGCGGAAAGCCTGATCATGGCCGACGTCATTTCCGGCGAAGTCGACGACCAGTTGGTCGGCAAGGCGTACTGGGTCATCGGAAACGTTGCATTCCTCTGCAATAAGGTGCGGCAAGGGCTGCACTATCACGAACTCGCGGCAGCCACATTTTCTCCGGCCCGGAACCTCACCGTCTGGGCGAAATTCAACAACGCTTCTGCGGCCATGCGGCTCGCCGCCGATATTGCGGATGCCGACACGCTTCGCTGCATTGAACGGGCCGAACTAGCCACGGACGTTATCGGCGGCTCTGACGAGGACCACATCCTGCTGAAGCTGAACCGCGGTCACTGGAACTTCCTCGCCGGCGACCCGAAGCCAGCTATCGAGATCCTGGGCAGCATCTTCCCAGCACCGGAAATGACGTCGCCGCAGATTCTCGGGGAGGCGTGCCTGCTGCTAGGCCGGGCGCACGCCTTAGTGGAGGATTCGTCGGCTGCGCGCAAGTACTTCCTGGAGGCTGCCGATCACTTCGAAGCCGCGGGGGCCCACCATCGTGCCGAACAGGCGCGCGAGTACTTCGCGACCGGGGCCCATCCGGAGTGAGCATGTCCTCCGCTGGAGTCCAAGAGTGAGCATGTCCTCCGCTGGAGCCCAGGGATGGGCATAACGGGATTATGTCCAACGGTCGGTGCCAGGGCTGGGCATGTCCTCCGCTCCGGCCTGTTCGGAGTGAGCATGTCCTCCGCTGGAGCCCAGGCATGGGCATAACGGGATTATGTCCAGTGGTCGATGCCAGGGCTGGGCATGTCCCGCAGCCGTGGCTACCGATGTAGGGAACATGTCCGTACGGCTTGCCTAAGGCTGGGCATGTCCCGTGGCCGGACCTGCTCCAGGGGCGGCAGAGGATCTCTTCCTGCCGAGGACCACAGCGGCGCCGCCTGCGACGAGGCTCAGCACCAGCAGGACCCAGCCAGCCACGGTGAGTCCGGACGCCAGGGCCACCTGACCGGCGTCGACGGCGTCGGCGGACATCATTGCGTCAATCACCGTATTTCCCCAAAGACGCACTGCCGCAAAGAGCAGGGGCACTGCCCACAGCGCCCACCGCAAAGGCTTCCGTGCAACGTTCGTTCCGATCAGCAGCAGCCAGCTGAACCCGAAGATCAGCGGGAAGAGCATGCCCGCGGTCTTGTGGACGTAGTTGAGCTGGCCCTTCGCATCGGCGTCCATCGCGCCGCGCAGCTTCTCCACGAAGGTCTCGTCGAAGCCCCCGACCAGGGAATCCGGCATGGCCAGGCCGCCGGAGAGCTGTGTGAGCTGGTTCAGGGTCAGGAGATGGACATACCAGAAGAGGAACAGGCTGGCCACGGCACCGGCAATCAGGATCATATTGTTGTTGCTCTGCGCCTTCCCCGGGGTCCGGCTGGTGCTGGGATTAATCACCGGCGGCAGATGGTGCTGGGGAACGGTTGCCTTGACGCCGTGTTTCTTGACGCGCTGTGCGGGAGTTTTGGCCATTGCTCCATTATCGTCCGTCTCCGGCCGCGGCTCCGCCGAACCACTTGGCCGGCTGTTCACTCCCGCGGGACGCCGATAGTCTGGGACGCGTGACGGAACTTGACAGAAATGAACTTGGCAGGCGCCGGCTCGGCCGGCACAGCACGGCGGAACTGGACCCCTCGCTGGATGACTTTCAGCTCGCCGAAGCCCTGGTCCGGGAGGCAGGCACGCTGGCGCTGCTGATGCGGCAGGCCGGGCTGGAGGGCCGGCAGAAGACGTCCGTCTCGGATGTTGTCACGGCCGCGGACCACGCCGCCGAGGCCTACGTGCTCGAACAGCTCCAGCGTTGCCGGCCCGAGGATGGCATCCTGGGTGAAGAAGGTGCCTCCGTGGCGGGCACCAGCGGCCGGACGTGGGTCATCGATCCCGTCGACGGGACGTACAACTTCCTGCACGGATCCACCTACTGGTGCTCGGCCATTGCACTCAAGGACTCCTCCGGGGTGGTGCTCGGCGCGGTCTTCCAGCCCGAGGAGGACAAGCTCTGGCTCGGCGGGACAGCACGGCCCTCGGCACTCAATGGTGAACGGCTGAGGACGTTCCCGGGCGCGGCCTCGGGGGGCGCGAGCCGGTCGGACACGCCGGTGTCCGAGCTCGGCGCCGCAACATACATCCACCCGACCTGGCTCGCCGACCCGATGTGTGCCATGCCCTGGCATGCGGCCGCGACGTCGGCGGCCGCCCTGCGGATGTTCGGCTCGGGCTCCTGCGACCTCAGCCGGGTCGCCGACGGAGAACTCGGTTGCTGGTTCCAGCACAGCTGCCCGGAATGGGACTGGCTGCCCGGCAAGGCGATCGTCGAGGCGGCCGGCGGCGCGACCGACGTCGTGCGTGTCAACGGTCTTGACTGGTTCATTGCAGGAGGCACGACGGCGGTCCGGCAGCTGCGTGCCGCACTCGACTCAGGCTCTGTGGGCTAAGGTCCCTAAACCACACCAACTCCGTGGGACATGCTCATTCTTGGCCTGGCGAATGGCACATGCTCATGCCACACCCGGGGACACGGCGGGACATGCTCATTATTCGCCGCGAGGACTGGATATGGCAGGCATGTGTCCGGTTGCTGTGTGACGGGGAGGGCATGTCCATTGTTCGCCCGGGGCACCGCGGGACATGCTCATTCTTGGCCGCAGGGAGTGGGCATAGCAGGCATATGTCCAGTGGCTGCGTGGCAGGGAGGGCATGTCCATTGTTCGCCCGGGGCACCGTGGGACATGCTCATTCTTGGTCGGGCGGGAGGCACATGCTCATGCCACACCCGGGGGCACCGGGGGACATGCTCATTCTTGGCCGCGGGGAGTGGGCATGGCGGGCATATGTCCAGTGGCTGCGTGGCAGGGAGGGCATGTCCCAAAGGGGCGGACTCCGCTGTCAGCGGCACCGCCTAGACTTGTATGCACCATGGATATGTTGTTTGACCCTTACGCCGACGGACCCTTCCAGGCTGCCGCCAAGACTGCGGCGCCCACCAAGTCGCCTTCTTCCTCACGTGCCGGGAACGGGACGGCGGCCTTCGATTTTGCCGCCCTCGCGGATGCAAGCGGGACCGGCGGAGGGGACCGGGACCGCCCTCAGCTGCCGTCGGCGGCGGAGCTCCTTGAGGGGCTGAACCCGCAGCAGGAAGAAGCCGTCAAGCACGCCGGCAGCGCGCTGCTGATCGTGGCCGGCGCGGGCTCCGGCAAGACCCGGGTGCTCAGCAACCGGATCGCCTACCTCATCGCCACGCACCGGGCGCACCACGGCGAGATCCTGGCCATCACGTTCACCAACAAGGCCGCCGCCGAAATGCGTGAGCGGGTCGAGGCCCTCGTCGGTGCCCGGGCCAAGACCATGTGGGTCTCCACGTTCCACTCCTCCTGCGTCCGGATCCTGCGCCGCGAGGCCAAGAACGTCGGCCTGAACTCCAACTTCTCGATTTACGATTCCGCCGACTCGCTGCGTCTGATCACGCTCGTGGCCAAGAACCTGGACCTCGATCCCAAGCGGTTCGCGCCCAAGGCCATCCAGCACAAGATCTCCGCGCTCAAGAACGAGCTGATCGACGCCGACTCGTACGCCTCCAGCGCCAATTACAACGACCCCTTCGAGCAGGCCGTCGCCGAGGTCTTCAAGGGCTACACGCAACGCCTGCGCCAGGCCAACGCCATGGACTTCGATGACCTGATCGCCGAGACCGTCTACATGTTCCGGGCCTTCCCGGCGCTCGCCGACTCCTACCGGCGCCGTTTCCGCCACGTCCTCGTGGACGAATACCAGGACACCAACCACGCCCAGTACGCCCTGGTGCGCGAGATCGTCGGCGAAGGCCCCGGCGCGGCCGAGCTCACCGTCGTCGGCGACTCGGACCAGTCCATCTACGCCTTCCGCGGCGCCGACATCCGCAACATCGTGGAATTCGAGAAGGACTACCCGGACGCCCGCACCATCAAGCTCGAGCAGAACTACCGCTCCACCCAGACCATCCTCAGCGCCGCCAACTCCGTCATCTCCCGCAACCCCAACCGGCCGGAAAAGCGGCTCTGGACCGCCGAGGGCGACGGCGAGAAGATAGTCGGCTATGTCGGCGAGAACGAACACGACGAAGCCCAGTTCATCGCCAAGGAAATCGACCGGCTGCAGGACGAGGGGGATCTCCGACCGGGCGACGTTGCGATCTTCTACCGCACCAACGCCCAGTCACGCTCCATCGAAGACGTCCTGGTCCGCGTAGGGCTGCCGTACAAGGTGGTTGGCGGAACCCGATTCTACGAACGCAAGGAGATCAAGGACGCGCTCGCCTACCTGCGCGTCCTGGTGAACCCCGACGACGACGTCAACCTCCGCCGTATCCTCAACGAGCCCAAGCGCGGCATCGGCGACCGTGCCGAAGGCGCCGTGGCCTCCCTCGCCCAGCGTGACCGGATCTCCTTCATGGCCGCGGCCCGCCGCGCCGACGAGGCGCCCGGCATGGCCACCCGCTCCGTCAACGCGGTGCAGGGCTTCGTGAAGCTGCTCGACGACCTCGCCGAGGTCGCGTCAGGCTCCGGCGCGGCCGCCGCCCTGGAAGCCGTCCTGGAACAGACCGGCTACCTCGCCGGCCTGCGCTCCAGCACCGACCCGCAGGACGAATCCCGGGTGGAAAACCTCGCGGAACTCGTCGCCGTCGTGCGTGAATACGAGCGCGACAACCCCGAAGGCTCGCTCGGGGCGTTCCTGGAGGGCGTCTCCCTCGTGGCGGACGCCGACCAGATCCCGGACGCCCCGGCGGGGACCGCCGACGAACTAGCTGCCGCCGTAGCCGAAGCCAAACGTCTGGGCGTCGTGACGCTGATGACGCTGCACACCGCCAAGGGCCTGGAGTTTCCCGTGGTGTTCCTCACCGGCATGGAACACGGGCTGTTCCCGCACCAGCGCTCCGCAACCGACCCGAAGGAACTTGCCGAGGAACGCCGGCTGGCCTACGTCGGCCTGACCCGCGCCCGGAAGCGGCTGTACCTGACCCGTTCCGAGGTGCGCAGCATGTGGGGCCAGAGCCAGTACAACCCCGCCAGCCAGTTCATCGAGGAAATACCGGCCGAGCTCGTGGAATGGAAGCGCGAAGGCTCCAGCCGCCAGAGCGGCGGCTGGGGGAGCGGCGCCTCGATCGGTTCGAGCCGCTACGGCGGTTCCTTCTGGGGAGCAGGCACCGCCCGCGGCGCCGGGTCGAGCCCCTCCGCCGGCTTCAACGCCGAGGTTCCGGCCGCCGTCGCCAAGAACCGCGTGCAGCCGCAGAAGGAAGTTGTCGCCGTCAGCGTGGGGGACAAGGTCAACCACACCAGCTTCGGCAACGGCACCGTGCTGGCCGTTGAGGGTGCCGGGGACAAGACAGTGGCCAAGGTGAAGTTCGACATCGGCGAGAAGCGGCTCCTGCTCCGTTACGCACCGCTGACCAAGATCGGCGCCTGAGCACCCCGCCGTCGGGCTGCTTCTCGAACCAATCTCCGGCGCCGGCAGACGGCCGTCCTGGTGCCCCTCCGAGGTCCGGAAAACCCCGAATTCTAGCGGTTTTTCTACGGTCAATAGAATAGTGTCCTTCCTCACATAACAGGTACTCTGGAACGGGCCGGTCCCAAGGAAGGACTAGAGTTCCGAGAGGAGCATTGCGCCGTGTGGCTCGTTTCCAAGCTTGTCGCAGGGTGCGTTTATTCCGCAGCCCGGTAACCGCGAGAACGTGGGGTCCGGCTGTACAGAAACTACTTCGACGTAGAAGGACACTAAACCGTGGACCTGTTTGAATATCAGGCGCGCGATATGTTCGAGGCGCACGGTGTACCCGTGCTTGCTGGCATCGTGGCGCACACCCCTGAAGAAGCAAAGGCAGCTGCCGAGAAAATCGGCGGCGTAACTGTCGTAAAGGCGCAGGTCAAGGCCGGAGGCCGCGGCAAAGCCGGTGGCGTCAAGGTTGCCAAGACCGCTGACGAAGCGTTTGAACACTCCACCAACATTCTCGGCATGGACATCAAGGGCCACACTGTTCACCGTGTGATGATTGCCCAGGGTGCGGACATCGCCGAGGAATACTACTTCTCGGTCCTCCTGGACCGGGCCAACCGCAACTACCTGGCCATGTGCTCTGTTGAAGGCGGCATGGAAATCGAGCAGCTCGCCGTTGAGCGGCCCGAGGCCCTTGCCAAGATCTCCATCGACCCGGCCGTGGGCATCGACCAGGCCAAGGCCGACGAAATCGTTGCCGCCGCGGGCTTCGCCGAGGAACTGCGCGGCAAGGTCGCCGGCGTGATCCTGAAGCTCTGGGACGTTTTCAAGAAGGAAGACGCCACCCTCGTGGAGGTCAACCCGCTCGTCCTGACCGGTGCCGGTGACATCGTTGCCCTTGACGGCAAGGTCTCCCTCGATGATAACGCCGACTTCCGCCACCCGAAGCACGCCGCCCTTGAAGACAAGGACGCTGCCGACCCGCTCGAGGCCAAGGCCAAGGCGCAGGACCTCAACTACGTCAAGCTGGACGGCTCCGTCGGCATCATTGGTAACGGTGCCGGCCTGGTCATGTCCACTCTCGACGTCGTTGCCTACGCCGGCGAGAACCACGGCAACGTCAAGCCCGCCAACTTCCTGGACATCGGCGGTGGAGCATCCGCCGAGGTCATGGCGGCCGGCCTCGACGTCATCCTGGGTGACGAGCAGGTCAAGTCCGTCTTCGTCAACGTCTTCGGCGGCATCACTGCCTGTGACGCAGTGGCCAAGGGCATTGTCGGCGCACTGGCCGAGCTGGGCCACTCCGCGAACAAGCCGCTGGTCGTCCGCCTCGACGGCAACAATGTCGAGGAAGGCCGCCGCATCCTGGCCGAGGCCAACCACCCGCTGGTTACCCTGGCCGCCACCATGGACGAGGGCGCCGACAAGGCTGCCGAGCTCGCCAACGCAGCGAAGTAAAGGGACTCGACTATGTCTATTTATCTGAACAAGGACTCCAAGGTCATCGTCCAGGGCATCACCGGCGGCGAAGGCACCAAGCACACCGCCCTGATGCTGAAGGCCGGCACCAATGTTGTGGGCGGCGTCAACGCCCGCAAGGCCGGCACCACGGTGGTGCACGGCGAGAATGAGATCACCGTCTTCGGCACCGTCAAGGAAGCCATGGCCGAAACCGGCGCTGACGTCTCCATCGTCTTCGTGCCGCCGGCATTCACCAAGGACGCAGTGGTTGAAGCCATCGAGGCCGGCATCGGCCTGGTCGTCGTCATCACCGAAGGTGTCCCGGTCCAGGACTCCGCCGAGTTCTGGGCACTTGCCCAGTCCAAGGTCGACGCCAACGGCAAGCAGGTCACCCGTATCATCGGACCGAACTGCCCCGGCATCATCACCCCGGGTGAGGCTCTCGTCGGCATCACTCCGGCGAACATCACGGGCAAGGGCCCGATCGGCCTCGTCTCCAAGTCAGGCACCCTGACTTACCAGATGATGTACGAACTGCGCGACCTCGGCTTCTCCACCGCCATCGGCATCGGCGGCGACCCGGTCATCGGCACCACCCACATCGATGCTCTCGAAGCCTTCGAAGCTGACCCGGAGACCAAGGCGATTGTCATGATCGGCGAAATCGGCGGCGACGCCGAAGAGCGGGCCGCTGACTACATCAAGGCACATGTCACGAAGCCGGTTGTCGGCTACGTGGCCGGCTTCACCGCTCCGGAAGGCAAGACCATGGGCCACGCCGGCGCCATCGTCTCGGGTTCCGCGGGCACCGCCCAAGCCAAGAAGGAAGCCCTCGAGGCTGCCGGTGTCAAGGTCGGCAAGACGCCGTCCGAGACCGCCAAGCTCCTGCGCGAAGTCTTCGCGACCCTCTAGGTCCGAAGCACCAGCACCAAAAAGCAACGCGGAGTCACTTTCGGTCCATTCCACCCGCTGGGATGGGCGACAAGAGACTCCGCGTTGTGGGTTTAATAACGTACGACGGCGGCAGGCCACCATCCGTGGGGAAGGTGGCCTGCCGCCGTCGTACTCTGCGTTTCTAGACTTTCGCGCCGGCCAGGAGTTCGTCGAGCCTTTCGTAGGCTTCGGACAGTCCGCCTTCCATGCCGGACTGTGCCATGCCGTCACGCGCTTCCATGCTGGGGTAGACCGCATGGCCGCGCAGCCGGGTGCGTCCGCCGCCAAGGTCCTCGAAGGTGATGGACTCGATGCTCACCACGTCCGGGTAGCCGTCGAACTCGAAGGTCTGGATGGCGAAGTCGTTCTCCCGGACGGTGTGGAAGACGCCGCTGAAGCCGTAGCGGACGCCGTCCGGGTCAACGTGGTGGTACAGGTAGCTGCCGCCGGTGCGGAAGTCGTAGTGGTCGAGGTCCATCCGGAGCCGGCGGGGGCCGAGCCATTGGGCGACGAGCTCAGGATCTTTGTGGGCCCGGAAGACATCGGCCACGGAAAAATCGAACTCCCGCTCGAAATCAATGAAGGGCAGTCCTTTGGGAACACTGACGGTCAGGGCGTTGGTCATGATGACTCCTTTGCCTGTGTGCCGCGTGCCGCGGCGTTTGATTGGAGCACGGCGTCGAGGCTGCGGAACTGCCCCTCGCGGACCAGCCGGTACTGGTCGATCCATGCGGTGAGCGCCTCCAGCCGTGCGGGGTTCAGATGGACGGGCCGGCGCTGGGCGTCACGGGTGCGCGTGACCAGCTGTGCCTGCTCGAGGACCTGGATGTGTTTCGAGACCGCCTGTTTGGTGATCGCGAAAGGTTCCGCCAATTCATTCACGGTGGCCGGACCCCGGCTGAGCCGGGCGATGATGCGACGGCGGACCGGGTCGGCGAGAGCGAGGAAGGCCGAGTCGAGATGCTCATCGTCGTGCTCGGCCATGGGTGCCCCGCCTCTCCGTCCAGGAATCCGGTCATCAGGGTTATCAAGGTGGTAATCAGCACGCCGGGTTAGTCAACCGGTTTGTTGATAAACCTCTAGGTTGTTAACGCTACTCCGGGCCGCCGTCCTGCGCAATACCCCGTCATGGGCTCAACCCGCACCCGCGACGAAGCTGGCGCCCGGGTGGGCACCAGGTGACACCGTGGCGGTGTGTCGACGGAAACCCTTGCGCAGCCCGCGCGAACTTTATAAGTTTGTCAGTACAAACTGCCGGACTTGAGGCTCCGAGAAGGTGGCACGGGCGGCCGCGCCGGGGCGCAATCTGCACACCCGGTCACGTTGTTCGTATGTCAGTACAAACTTTTGACAGTACATAGATTCTGATGCAAAGTAGTGGAAGTGGCCCGGCTCACGTCGACCCCCTAAGCACCGAAGCTCAGGCTGCCCAACGGTACCGCGCTCACACCAGAAAGGTCCACGATCACCGTGACCCACGAACTGCTCACGATCGGGCGAATCAGCGTTGACATCTACCCGAACGACATCGGGGTGGATCTGGAGGACGTGACGTCCTTCGGAAAGTACCTGGGCGGATCCCCGTCCAACGTCGCAGTCGCCGCCGCCCGCCATGGCCGCCGCACCGCCGTCATCAGCCGCACCGGCGACGACGCCTTCGGCAAGTACCTGCACCGCGAACTGCGCAAGTTCAAGGTGGACGATTCCTTCGTGACCGCCGTCAAGGAATGGCCCACGGCGGTCACGTTCTGCGCGATCAAGCCGCCGGACGAATTCCCGCTCTACTTCTACGGACGCTTCCCCACAGCCCCGGACCTGCAGATCAAGGCCGGGGAGCTGGACCTGGACGCCATCAGGGACGCCGGAATCTTCTGGTCCACCGTCACCGGCCTTTGCCAGGAGCCCAGCCGCACCGCCCATCTGACGGCACACGAGGCGCGGCCGCGCACCGGGCTGAAGCCCGGCCAGTTCACCATCCTGGACCTGGACTACCGGCCGATGTTCTGGGCCTCCGAAGCTGAAGCCCGCGACCAGATCGCCAGGATCCTGCCGCACGTCACCGTGGCGATCGGCAACGACAAGGAATGCGCCGTTGCCGTCGGCGAAGGCACACCCGACGAACAGGCGGACCGCCTGCTCGCCGCCGGCGTCGAAATCGCCGTCGTGAAGCTTGGCGCGGAAGGCGTGATGGCCAAGACCTGCACCGACCGCGTCGTCTCCGCCCCAGTCCCGGTGGAAACCGTCAACGGACTTGGTGCCGGAGACTCCTTCGGCGGGGCCTTCTGCCACGGCTTGCTCTCCGGCTGGCCGCTGGCCCAGGTCCTCGACTTCGCCAATGCCGCGGGCGCCCTCGTCGCCTCCCGCCTGTCCTGCGCCGATGCGATGCCGACGCCGGACGAAGTCACGGGCCTGCTCACCGAACGCGGCCGCCTGGCGGTCGGTACCTACGCCTCCGAGGGGGCAGCACTGTGAGGGCGAACCCCGCCGCCGCCACGGTTGGCGTGGACGATGATCCCCGCCGCTACGAGCACCTGGGCATCATCAGGCTCGAAGACCCGGGGGCGGTCGCGCGCGCTGCGAAGGCCCGGCGCCGCCACCCCGGACCCAAAGCCGGCAAGCAGAACTTCATCGTCGCCGCCGACCACCCGGCCCGCGGGGCACTCGCGGTGGGCAGTGATCCCGTGGCCATGGCCGACCGCCGCCAGCTCCTGGACCGGCTGCAGACCGCCCTGGCCAACCCGGACGTCGACGGCTTGTTGGCCTCGCCGGACATCATGGACGACCTCCTGCTGCTCGGGGCGCTGGACGGCAAGCTGCTGTTCGGCTCGATGAACAGGGGCGGACTCTCCGGCCTGGTCAACGAATTCGATGACCGCTTCACCGGCCACACCGCGGCGGCGCTCGAAGCCCTCGGTGCCGACGGCGGCAAGATGCTCACGCGGATCTGCCTCGGCGACCCGGACACCGTGGCCACGCTCGAAGCCACCGCACGGGCCATCGATTCCCTTGCCGAGCGAAAACTCATTGCGATGGTCGAACCGTTCCTGTCCGTCTGGGAGAAAGGGAAGGTCCGCAACGACCTCTCCACCGACGCCGTCATCAAGTCCGTCGCCATCGCCGAAGGCCTCGGCTCGACCAGCGCCTACACGTGGATGAAGCTGCCCGTCGTGGCCGGGATGGAAAGTGTCATGGCCGCCACCACCATGCCCACCGTGCTCCTCGGCGGGGACCCGGACAGCAGCCAGGATGAGGTCTTCGCCAGCTGGCAGGATGCCCTCGCACTGCCGGGAGTCCAGGGCCTCACTGTCGGCCGGACCCTGCTCTACCCGCACGACGGCGACGTCGCCGGCGCCGTAGCAACCGCCGCCTCGCTGCTGCGCCGCACCGACCCCGCCCGCACCGAACCCGCCGTCGCCAGAGCCGTCGCCAAAGAAGTATCGGAGTAACCAGCCATGGGAATGAGAACTGCATCAGGAACACGCAGAATGACGGTCGCCCAGGCGGTCGTGGAATACCTGTCCCGGCAGTACACCGTTGATTCGATCGGCGGCCAGGACTTCCGGGAACGCCTGATTCCGGGCACTTTCGGCATCTTCGGCCACGGCAACGTCGCCGGCGTCGGCCAGGCCCTCAAGCAGTACCAGCTGCTCGATCCGGCGATCATGCCGTACTACCAGGGCCGCAACGAGCAGGCCCAGGCCCACCAGGCCGTCGGCTACGCCCGGCACACCCGGCGCCGCCAGACCTTCGCGATCAGCACCTCGATCGGCCCGGGTTCCTCGAACCTGCTCACCGGCGCGGCCCTGGCAACGACGAACCGGCTGCCGGTCCTCCTGCTGCCCAGTGACACCTTCGCCACCCGCGCCGCGGACCCGGTGCTGCAGCAGCTCGAACGCCCGGAGGCCTACGACATCACCGTCAACGACGCCTTCCGGCCGCTGTCGAAGTTCTTCGACCGCGTCTCCCGGCCCGAGCAGCTGTTTTCCGCGTTCCACCACGGCCTGCGCGTCCTGACCGACCCGGCCGAGACCGGCGCCGTCACCATCTCGCTGCCCCAGGACGTCCAGGCCGAAGCCTTCGACGTTCCCGAGGAATTCCTCGCCGAACGCGAATGGCGGATCCGCCGCCCCGACGCCGACGACGAGGACATCCGCCGCGCCGCCGAGGCGATCCGCGCCGCGAAGCGCCCGCTGATCATCGCCGGCGGCGGCGTGCTCTACGCCTACGCCAACGAGGAACTCGCGGCGTTCGTCGAGCTGACCGGCATCCCGGTGGGCAACACCCAGGCCGGCGTCGGCGTCCTGCCCTGGGACCACAAATTCTCCCTGGGCGCGATCGGTTCCACCGGCACGACCGCGGCGAACGCCATCGCCGCCGAAGCGGACCTCATCATTGGCATCGGCACCCGCTACGAGGACTTCACCACCGCGTCCCGGACCGCGTTCCAGAACCCGGACGTGAAGTTCATCAACATCAACGTCGCACCGATCGACGCCTACAAGCACGGCACCTCCCTGCCGATCGTCGCGGACGCCCGCAAGGCCCTGATCAAGCTGAAACGGGCCCTCGGCGGCTACCGGATCGGCGCGGACCTCGAACAGCAGATCGCGGACGAGAAGACCCGCTGGGACGCCACCGTGGACGCAGCCTTCGACACCCGCTTCACCCCGCTGCCGGCACAGAACGAGATCATCGGCGCCACGCACCGGGCCATGGACGCCCAGGACGTCGTCATCTGCGCCGCCGGATCCCTCCCGGGGGACCTGCACAAGATGTGGCGCGTCCGGGACCCGTTCGGCTACCACGTCGAATACGCCTACTCCTGTATGGGTTATGAAATTCCGGGCGGCCTCGGCGTCAAACGCGCCGCCCTGGCCGAAGCGGCGAAGGGCGGGGCGCAGCGCGACGTCGTCGTCATGGTCGGGGACGGCTCCTACCTGATGATGCACACCGAACTCGTCACCGCCGTCGCCGAACGGATCAAGCTGATCGTGGTCCTGATCCAGAACCACGGCTACGCCTCGATCGGCTCGCTCTCGGAGTCCCTGGGCTCGCAGCGCTTCGGCACCCGGTACAGGGCCCTGGACGAGGAGCACCACAGCTTCGACGACGGCGACCGGCTCCCGGTGGACCTGGCCCTGAACGCCGAAAGCCTGGGCGTGAAGGTGATCCGGATCGAACCGGGCGAGAAGGTCATCGCCGAACTCGAGCAGGCCATCCGCGACGCCAAAGCGGCCCCCGAAAGCGGCGGCCCGATCCTCATCCACGTCGAATCCGACCCGCTGCTGGATGCCCCCAGCTCCGAATCCTGGTGGGACGTCCCCGTCTCCCAGGTCTCCGCGCTCGACTCCACGCAGCAGGCCTTCCAGACCTACACCGACCACAAGAGCCGCCAGCGCAAGCTGCTCTGACCCGGGCCCTCTGGGCCGCCCCAGCAAGGACAGGCCCGGACACCTAGCACCCTAACAACCACCATCGACTGCTCCGCAGGTGCCGATTTGAGCGTCCAGAACGGCACCTGCGGAGCAATGGATGGGAAGGAATGGAACATGACTGAGAACAAACTCATCGTCGGCACCGCACCGGACTCCTGGGGCGTCTGGTTCCCGGATGACCCAAAGCAGACCCCGTGGGAACGCTTCCTCGACGAAGTCGCCGAATCCGGCTACAGGTGGATCGAACTTGGCCCGTACGGCTACCTCCCGACGGACCCGGTCCGTCTCGCCGAAGAGCTCAAGGCCCGCGACCTGAAGATTTCGGCGGGCACCGTGTTCACCGCCTTCCACCGCGGCCTGGACCAGTGGGAGGCCGCTTGGGAACCGGCCCGCAAGGTTGCCGAGCTCACCGCCGCGATGGGCGGGGAACACGTGGTGGTCATCCCGGCGATGTGGCGCGACGACGTCACCGGTGAGGCACTGGAGAGCGGCACGCTCACCGAAAAGGCCTGGAATGACCTCTTCGCCGGCCACAACCGCCTGGGCAAGACGCTGCTGGAGGACTTCGGCCTCAAGCAGCAGTTCCACTCCCACGCAGACTCCCACGTCGGCGCGCAGGACGACATTGAAACCCTTCTCGCCGCTACGGACGCCCAGTACCTCAGCCTCTGCCTGGACACCGGCCACGCCGAATACTGCGGGGCCTCCAGCCTTGAACTGATCAGGAACTACCCGGACAGGATCGGCTACCTGCACCTCAAGCAGATCAACCCGGACATCCTCAAAAAGGTCAACGCGGAAAACATGACGTGGGCTGCCGCCAACCTGGCGGGCGTCATGACCGAGCCGCCGAATGGCCTGCCGGACCTGCGCGCCGTCATCGAGGCCGTCGAGGCTCTCAATCGTCCGATCTTCGGCATCGTGGAACAGGACATGTACCCCGTCTCATTCGACGTCCCGATGCCGATCGCCAAGCGCACCCGCAACTACCTGCTCTCCTGCGGCTCCCGCACCGCCGTCAACTAGAACCCAAAGGAACCCACCATGACCAGGACACTCCGCGTAGCTGTCATCGGCGCCGGCCGTATGGGCGCAGACCACATCCAGCGGCTCAACACCCGCATCCACGGCGCTGAAGTCGCTGCCGTCGTCGACGTCGACCTCGCCCGTGCCCAGGCCGCCGTCGAGGGCATCCCGGGCGCCGTCGCCCTGGCCGACGCAGACGAAGCCCTCAACAACGGCGACGTCAACGCCGTGCTGATCGCCACCCCCGGCTTCCTGCACGAGGACATCCTGTTGAAGGCGATCGCCAAGGACATCCCGATCCTCTGCGAGAAGCCGCTCACCCCGGATGCCGGGTCTGCCTGGAAGATCATCGAGGCCGAAGAAAAGCTCGGCCACAAGCGCATCCAAGTCGGCTTCATGCGCCGCTTCGACGCCGAATATGCCGCCCTCGGCAAGATCATCCGCGACTCCGAACTCGGCGAGCTGCTCATGCTGCATCACCAGCACCGGAACCCCACCACCCCGGCGGGCTTCACCAATGAGATGCTGATCAACGACTCTGTGGTCCACGAATTCGATGCCATCCGCTATTTCACCGGCGAGGAAATCACCTCGGTCCAGGTCCGCCTCGGCAAAGCGACGAGGAGCGCCCCGGCCGGGCAGCACGATCCGCAGCATGTGCTGATCGAGACGGAGTCCGGCGTCCTGGCCGACGTCGAGATCTTCGTCAACGCGAAGTTCGGCTACGAAGTGGCCACCCAGGCGACCTTCGAGGACGGCATCGTCAGCATTGGCGGGGACAACGGCCCGTACACCCGCAGCAACGGCCGTTGGGGCGGCGTCGTCAGCCCCGGCTTCGAGGAGCGCTTCGGGGCGGCGTACGACGTCGAAATCCAGTCCTGGGTGGACGCGGCCCTCCGCGATGAGATCGGCGGCCCCACCGCCTGGGACGGCTACGCGACGGCCGCCTGCTGCGAGGCCGGCGTCGAGGCGCAGAAGAACGGCGAAAAGGTCGCCGTGAAGCTCAACGCCAAGCCCGCCCTCTACCGCTAGGAACTCTGCCCAGGAGCGGCACCCCGGGCAGGAAACCCGGGCAGGAACCAGGCGGCTTAGACTCCGGCGTGCAGGCGGGGGAGGGCGTCCACCAGGGGCGCCAGTTCCGGTACATCCTGGGCTTCCGCCAAGGCGCGCTCCAGCGTGGCGTCGTGGATGGGCCGGGCCTCCTCCAGCAGCGTGACGCCGCTGGGGGTGAGCTCGGTGTAGATTCCGCGGCGATCGTCGGCGCACAGGATCCGGGTCAGCAAGCCCCGGTCTTCGAGCCGGTTGACGAGCCGTGTGGTGGCGCTGGGGCTCAGTGCGGTGGCGCGCGCCAGCTGCTGCATGCGCATGTGCCAGCCGTCCTGGCGGCTCAGCGCATCCAGCACCGTGTATTCCACCACGGAAAGCCGCGCATTGGCCTGCAGCGAGCGTTCCAGCTCGGATTCGATCATCCCGTGCAAGGCCGCCAGTGTCCGCCAGCCTTGCGCCCGGACCTCGACGGCGTCGTCCTTGATGCCCATCTGTTGTTCCCTTCCCTCAGCCTGCCCCGCTCGCAAAAAGCGTGGAAAGCGGCCATTCTCCAAAGTAGTTGCTTGCGCGCTATATCTGTTTGTGCAACAATAAATAACGCGTCTGCAACTACTAGCTTACGCCTCGTATTACTTTCCGTACAGTTTCGAAGGAGCTCCTCCATGCCTATTGGCCTGATAGCACTCGCCCTTGGCGGGTTCGGGATCGGACTCACCGAGTTCGTCATCATGGGCCTGCTCCCGCAGGTATCCGCAGACTTCCACGTCAGCGAGGCCACGGCGGGCTGGCTGATCTCGGGGTACGCCCTCGCCGTCGTCGTCGGCGCGCTGGTCCTCACCGCCGCCGTGACGCGCTTCGAGCGCAAGCCCGTGCTGGCCGTGCTGATGGTCCTCTTCATCGCCGGCAACCTCGTCTCGGCCCTGGCGCCGGACTACTGGACCATGATGATCGGACGCATCATTGCCGCCCTGGCCCACGGCGCCTTCTTCGGCATCGGTGCGGTGGTGGCAGCAAGCATGGTGGCGCCCAACAAAAAGGCCGGTGCCATCGCCATCATGTTCACGGGCCTGACGGCCGCAAACGTGCTGGGCGTCCCCTTCGGAACCATGCTCGGACAGGCCGCAGGCTGGCGTTCCACGTTCTGGGGGATCACCGGGATCGGTGTCCTGGCGCTCGCCGGCATCCTCACCCTCGTGCCGAAAACGGGATCGGGCCAGACAGCCGCCGGTTCTGCCTCCGGCGGATTGCGCGGCGAGCTGCGCGCCTTCCGGTCCGGACAGGTCTGGCTTTCGATCCTCGTCACCGTCCTCGGCTACGGCGGCATGTTCGGCGCCTTCACGTACATCGCATTCACGCTCACCGAGGTCACCGGCTTCGCAGCCTCCACCGTTCCGTGGCTCCTGATCCTCTTCGGCGTGGGCCTCTTCATCGGCAACACCGTCGGAGGCAAGGCCGCCGACAAGAACGTCGACCGTACCCTCCTGGTGGTGCTCTCGGCGCTGGTCGTGGTGCTCGTGGTGTTCGCCCTGACCTCCAACAACCAGCCCATGACCATCGCCTCCATGGTCCTGCTGGGCGGCTTCGGCTTCGCAACCGTTCCCGGCCTGCAGATGCGCGTCATGAAGTACGCCACCACCGCCCCCACTCTGGCTTCCGGTGCCAATATCGGTGCCTTCAACGTGGGCAACGCCCTCGGCGCCTGGATGGGCGGCGTGACCATTACGGCCGGCCTCGGCTACACCTCGCCGATCTGGGCCGGCGCCGGCATCACCGCGCTGGGCCTTGCCGTGATGGCGTTCGCGGCAGCCAAGGCGAAACGGCGCGACGCCGGACACCGGGCCGACGCTGACAGCTCCGCGGCCGACGCTGAGACTGACGCTGAGACTGAGCTGCAGCCGGCCTAACGGCCGAACGGCAGCCGCGGGTCCAGGTCCTGGCCCTCCCAGGTCTGGCGGATCCAGCCGTGGTGCGGGTCGTCGCTGATGAGCCACTCCCGGACCGGGCCCGGACCGGCCATGACGTTGAGGTAGTACATGTCGTAGCCGGGGGCAGCCATGGCGGGCCCGTGCCAGCCGTAGGGGACCAGTACGACGTCGCCGGTCCGGACTTCGGCCGCCACGTCGATGGGCCGCCCGTCGGAGGCATAGACGCGCTGGTAGCCGATCGCGTCGTCGGCGCCCGGGCGCTCCGGCGCCCCGGGCGCCACCCGGGTTTCGAAGTAGTAGATCTCCTCGAGGCTTGTCTCGCCGTCTTTTTCCTCATCGTGCTTGTGCGGGGGATAGGAGGACCAGTTCCCGGCCGGGGTGAGGACCTCGCAGACGATGAAGCGGTCGGCCTCCAGCGCCGCCGGAGTTCCGAAGTTGTGGACCTGGCGGGAGCAGTTGCCCGCCCCGCGCAGCTCCACCGGCGTCTCGGCGGCCGTGATCAGGCGGGTGGGGTAGGAGGTGTTGGCCGGGGCGGTGGCAACCGCCACCCGGCCGCCGTCGGCCGAACTGATGGTCACGGTCTTTCCGGCCCCTGTGTAGAGCACATCGCTGGGACCGCTGAAGACGCTCTCCCGTCCGGCCAGAGCGTAGTCCTGGCCGTCCACCGTTGCCGTGAAAGATCCGCTGAGCGGGATCACGATGCGTTCCTCACTGGCGGCGGCAAGCTCGACGGCGCCGGCGGCCGCCAGCGTCGAGACCTTCAGCCCGGTGTGCGCCCAGCCGTCAATCTCCAGCCGCGAATCGGCGGTCCCGATCGAAATGTCCCACTTGCCATCGGCTGCGGTGCCGAGCGGATAGACCCAGTTGGCCATGGAAGCTGCCCTTTCGTTGGCGCGCCGGAGGAAGGCGCGTGGGTGCGGAGCGGAGGCGGCACTGGTTGTTGAGTGCCTCTCCGTGAGCGCCTATCTCTGAACGAGTGTCATTTCAAAGCTGTAGGAATCTGCCCTGTAGACGTGGTGGCCGGTTTCCACCATGCGCCCGGTGTCGTCCACGGCGGTGCGTTCCATGGTGACGAGTGCTGATCCGGAGGTGGTCTCGAGCAGCGGCGCCTGGTAATCGTTGGCGATCATCGCGCCGATCCGCTGCGATGCAAGGCGGAAGTTCACGCCGCCGTTACGCAGAATGCCGTAGAGGCCCTGCGATGCCAGGAGGGCCTCGTCGATCACGGTGATGTCGTCGCGCACCCAGTTCTCCATTAAGGCCAGCGGCTTGCCGCCGACTTTCCGGAGCCGGGCGAAGTGGTAGACCTTGGCGCCGGCGGGAAGCTGCAGCGCCTTCAGGATCGCGGCGTCCGCCTCTTCATGGGAAAAGCTGAGCACCTCGGTGGTGGGTTTGCTGCCGTTGTTGCTCAGGTCGTCATACAGGCTCGAGAGTTCCAACGGGCGGCGGACCTGGCTGGACACCACCTGCGTCCCCACGCCGCGTTTGCGGACCAGGAGGCCGGACCGGACGAGCTCATCCATGGCTTTGCGCATCGTGGGACGCGAAAGGTTCAGCTGGGCGGCAAAATCGATCTCATTTTCCAGCCGGCTGCCGGGCTCCAGCAGTCCGGTGTGTATCGCAGCCTCGATGCCTTGCACCACCTGGTGGTACAGCGGCACCGGGGAAGAACGGTCGATCCGCAGGTTCAGTTGATTCGCCACTGGGCGTGCTCCCTTGTGCTCCGCGGCCGCCGTAGCGCCGGCCTGTCCACGCATGTAAGGCGTATGTTCGCTTGATAGGACATACTGCCTTTTTCTGATAGTAGCAGGGCTGCCGAGGGGAAGCCAAGGGCTCCATGCTGGCGCCTGTGGCTCTCGAACAATGCGGGATTGCGGCTTGGTCCCCGGCTCCCCGGTCCGCGGGGCCGTGAGTGCCGGCGGCTGACTCAGGGGCGGTTCCGGCACACCTCGACGAAGGCCCGGAACGGAGCGAGCCGCTCCCCGGCGGGAAGTTCCAGGGCCTCGGGGTGCCACTGGACAGAGGCCACCCAGCGCTCCGGGTCCTCCAGCGCTTCAATGGTTCCGTCCTCTGCGACGGCCGTCACCACCAGGCCGTCGGCCACCCGGGCCACCGCCTGGTGATGGCCGGACGCGATCTTCACGGCGGCACCGGCGCCGCCGTCGTAGAGGCCGGCCACCTTCGTGCCGGGCTGCAGCTCGACTTCGTGCCAGGCCCACGGACCGGCCCCGTGCGCCGGCGCGGGCTCGTGGTGCACCACCGTTCCCGGCGGCATGTCCTGGACGAGGGTCCCGCCGTAGAGCACATTGAGCAACTGATGCCCGCGGCAGATGCCGAGGACCGGCAGCCCGGCGTCGATCGCGTGCCGCGCCACCGCGAGGTCGAGTTCGTCCTGGGCCAGGTTGACGTCATAGCAATAGGCGCTTTCCTCTTCGCCGTAGAGCCGGGGGTCGAGATCACCGCCGCCGGGAAGGACGACGCCGTCGAGCGCCTTCAGCTCCGCGTCCAGGCTGTTGCTGCCCGACGCCGCCGTGAGCAGCACCGGTTCGCCCCCGCCGTCGCGCACCAAGTCCACGATGTAGTCGAAGAGGCCGTTGGCTTCGTCCACCCGCGGGTCCGGGTCCGAGGAGCTGCTGAGGCGGATCGGGACGCCGATGCGGGGACGGTTGCCGGCGGGGCGGAAGGAAGTCTGCATGGCTCATTCTGCAACAGAATCCGAGGACTAGGATTGCCGGATGAACAACAGATATCTCGTGTCCCGCAGCCGCTTCATCGCGGCCGCCCCGGAAGCCATCTTCGACGTGCTCGCCACCCCCGCTCTGCACAGCGTGATCGACGGCTCAGACACGGTCAAGGCTGCCCAGCCGCACGGCCCCGCACGGCTGGCCCTCGGCGCCAAGTTCGGCATGGAAATGAACATGCGCGTGGACTACAAGATCCTCAACACCGTCTGCGAGTTCGAGGAAGGCCGCCGCATTGCGTGGCGCCACTTCTACGGCCACGTGTGGCGCTACCTCCTGGAGCCTTCTGCCGGCGCCGACGGCACGCCGGGCACACTCGTGACCGAACAGTGGGACGCGCGCCAGGTCCGCGGCAGGATCCTCCTGCGGCTGGCAGGCTACCTCCGCCGCCACCCGGCGAACCTGGAACAGACCCTGGCCAAGCTCGACGCCTACATGGCCGCGCCCGGCCGTGTTCCTGGCCTGCACAGCTAAGAGCGCCGCCGCGTGAGCGCAGCCCGCAGCCTGCACCCCAGCCCCCGCACGCTTGAGGTCGAGAGCCTGGCCAGCTTCGACCGGCTGGTCGCGGCCGGGGCGCACAGCATGCACGGCTGGCACGCCCAGTCGCTGGACCTGCGCGGCCGGCGGCCCACGCTGGAGATGATGGACGTGCAGGGGGCGATCTTCCTGGGCTGCACCTTTGACGAGGGTGTGGAGGATTCGCTGCGCAGCCGGGGAGCCTTGATTTTCCCCAGGCTCGAGGAGGTTCCCTTCGACCCGTACCGCGGCGGCCTGTACAGCCCGCAGGAACTGTACGCGGGGATAGCCACCTCCCGCTACGAGGACACCCTGGATGCCAGGGTGTACCAGTGGAGTATCCGGCCGGGCAAGCGCCACCGCCTCGATGCCACGCTCGCCGCCGCCCTGCACGACCATTCAATCGGCGACGCCCTGGAAGAGCTCACCCGCTCGGAACTGTGCGTGGGCCGCACCATGGTCGGAGTCATGGGCGGCCACATTGCCCGCCGCGGCTCGGCACGCTTTGAGGAAGCCGCGCTGCTGGGCCGGCTGCTGGCCAGGAACAACCGGGTTGTCGCCACCGGTGGCGGCCCCGGAGCCATGGAGGCAGCAAATCTTGGCGCCTTCCTCAGCGAGGCGCCGGACAAGGAGTTCCGGCGGGCCCTGGACGATCTTGCCGCGGTCCCGACCTTCAGGCCCTCGGTGTCGGCGTGGGCGCGCGCGGCCGCCGCCGTCGTCGAGCGCCATCCGGACGGTATGCCGTCACTGGGGATTCCCACATGGTTTTATGGGCATGAGCCGCCGAACTTCTTCGCCACGCATGTCGCGAAGTACTTCGCCAACGCAATCCGTGAGGCCATCCTGCTTGAGCTGTGCAACGGCGGCATCATCTTCCTGCCCGGATCCGGGGGCACTGTGCAGGAGATCTTCCAGGACGCCTGCGAGAACTACTATGGCGCGCCGGAAACGATCACGCCCATGGTGCTCGTCGGTCACGAGCATTGGTTGAGCCGCTTCCCGGCGTGGCCGCTGCTGCAGAGCCTGGCCGCCGGCCGGCGGATGGAAGACCGGATCTTCCTTGTCGACACCGTGGACGAGGCACTCGCCGTGCTGGAGCGCTGAGCGGTTCAGAGATCCTTGCGGCACTGGGCGGAGCCGAGCTCGTACAGGCCGTTGAGGTCCCCGGCAGCCAAGCCATCAGGGGCTCCGATTTCCGGGTACATCAGCTGGGTGGGGTCATCGACATGCTCCAGCCCCATCACGTGACCGAGTTCGTGCAGGATCACTGCCGTCGCGTAGGGTGCGCCGTCGGCGCGGTCAAGCTCCTCGGTGATCTGCGGGGCGTCGAGTTCCAGGCTCCCCGTGACGAAGCTCTTGGGTCCATCGCCGTAGCTGAAGTGGGTGCTCCCGCCGGTGCCGATGACGGGTCCCTTGAGCTGCGGAGCCTGTTCGGGGGTCGTCCAGGCGATCAGCAGCGGCGCCCACCGGTCTCCGTAGGCGTCCTTTTGGTAAGGGGCCCGCGAATCTGACGGTGCCTCGGCGGTGGGCCCGTCATTGATGAAAGTGATGCCCGTCGCCAGCGATACGGCGCGGATGGAGTCCTCCACCAACCGCTCTGCACCCGGCGGCGCCATTGCGGCATTGACCACGAAGTGCAGTGGGCGGCACGGCGAGTAGCCCACGGGTCGACCGTCGTCGTTCGTTGCCAGGAACTTGAACGAGGTGCTGGCAACGGCCGGTTTCCTGGGCGTTCCGAGCGGCTGGTCCTGCTCTTCGAGCCCCGGCGGAGGAGCATCTGTCCGGGACCCGCCGGCGGGGACGCCGGCCTGCCGCCCGGTTTCCCCGGCCTTCGCCTGGTTCGATGACGCGCCGGGCGCCTGGCCGGGTGCTTGGGCGGTTGCCTCGCCGGTTGCCGCGCCGGCGGGCCGGCGGTTCGGTCCCGTTCCGTGGTTGACCTCGAAGAGCCCGGCGAAGTGTGGATCCCCGTACACGAGTCCGACCGCCAGGAAGGCGCCCGCGGCGATCAGGGCCGCGGCCCCAAGGTTCCGCACGATCCGCAGGGCGCTCTTGGAACGGCCGTGCCGCGGCGTCCGGTCCCGAAGGTCAGGACCCTCCACTAGGCGGCCACGGCGCCAAAGGCCATGCCGAGCAGATAGGTAACGCCGGCCGCACCGATCCCGATGGCGAGCTGGCGCAAACCTCGGGTGGTGGGGGAGGTGCCGGAGAGCAGGCCCACGACGCCGCCCGTGAACAGCAGGGCCAGACCCACCAGGGCTGCGGCGACCACAAGGGCCGCCACCCCGGTCATTCCAAGGAGGAACGGGATGATCGGGACGATCGCACCGGATGCGAAGAAGCAGAAGCTCGACGCCGCTGCGCCCCAGGCGGTGCCGACTGCCTCGTGCTGGTCCTCGGCGTCAGGCAGTTCGGGCCGCAGGGACAGGCTCGGATCGCAGTCGCAGTCCAGCAGGCCCATCCGCTCCGCGACCCGGTGTTCGGCTGCATCCCGGGACATTCCCCGGGCCAGGTAGACCAGGAGGAGCTCGTTGTGTTCGATGTCCAGGGACGGCGCGGCCGCCAGCGTGATCTGGGTGGGGCGGGTCGCGTCCAGGAGCTCCCGCTGCGAACGCACGGAAATGAACTCGCCGGCGCCCATCGACAGCGCCCCGGCGAGCAGTCCGGCCACGCCGCTGAGGAGTACGACGTGGCTCCCGACGCCGGACGCGGCCATCCCCATGACGAGGGAAAGGTTGCTGACGAGCCCGTCGTTCGCGCCGAATACCGCGGCCCGGAATGTTCCTGCCAGCCGGTTCCGCCCCCGGGTGGCAAGTCCGCGGACCACTTCTTCATGGATCTGCTCGTCGGCGACCATCGCAGGAGTGGCCGACGGATCATTGGCGTACGGTGAGCGGCTCTCCGCACGCTGGGCGAGAGCCAAAACGAACACCGAGCCGAAGTGGCGTGCGAGGAAGCCCAGGAGCTGGCTCCGGAGCGAGGCAGGGCGGGCCTTGCCGGCGTGTTCGCCCAGCAGTTGGAGCCAGTGCGCCTCGTGGCGCCCTTCGGCTTCGGCCAGCGCGAGCAGGATGGCCCGTTCCTCGCCGTCGCGGTTCTGCGCCAGGTCACGATAGACGGCCGCTTCGGCGCGCTCGTCGGCGAGGTACTGGCGCCACCGCTTGATGTCCGCGGCGCTGTGCGCGGGGACCGCGTGCTTGTCCGCGACGCTGTGCGCCGGGACCGCGTGGGCGGAGTCGCCGGGGAGTGGGCCCCGGTTTGCCGGGTCCGGATTCGAGTGGTTTTGGTCAGATTTTGCGTGCTGAGACACGAAGGCTCCTGGGCTTGATAGGGCATGGTTCGGCCTCGTTGCCACTCCAGCGTACCCCGTAATTCCGCGGATTTCCGGCCGGCAGTCCTTAGTGAAAAGTTTAGGTAAACCGTAAATCTGCAGGCCTTGACCGGCTAGGTCAGCGGTGCTCGAATGAACGCAAGGGCGGGTTCACCGGAACCACTGCCGCCAGCCCGAGCGCACGGAGGTTGCATCATGGACAACACCGGATCACAGCCAATCCAGCCGGTCAGGGACACCGTCGAGTCCGATCCCGCCTATGACTTCGCGGAGGACGCGCCCATCGCTGATTCGGAGACGGAGGAGGAGGAACTGCTTGAAGAGGCGGAACGGACGGTTCCGCTGGACAAGGATGATTTCCTGGGCGAGGACCAGCCGGTGGTGCCCTTGGAAACGGACGAATTTCGCGAGCCCGGGGAAGAAAGTTGAGCAGGCCACCACGCCGGCCCAATAATTCAAGCCGCTAGCTGAGTACAGCTAGCCGACGACGGCGGCGCCTGCCCGGAGGAAGGGAGGCGCCGCCGTCGGGCATGGGTTCGTTGCCGGTCCCTTAGCCGGACGGCACGGGAACGTGCTGGTCCTCGATGTCGGCGCCGGTCTTGGCGCTGCGCTGGGCTTTCGGCCGCTACTCGACGGTTTGGCGAGGGCGTCACCCCCGGGGCGCTCCGCTTGAGTCCCCGATAGGCAACACTTGTTGTCAAAGAGCAGGTTGGGATTCCGGTAACAGTCACGACGCATCCCGTGCCGCTGCAGTTTCCGGCGTCACAGGGCCGTTGTCCGGCTAGGATTGCTCCAATGATGGGGCCGAGCGGCCGGCCGTGAAAGGTTCCTAAATGAAGGCTCTACCAGTTGAACCGAGCAACGTTCCCGTTGCCATCGGTTCCCGGATCCGCGCCGCACGGCAGTCGCAGCGGCTCACCATAGAGCAGGTTGCCGATGCCACCGGGCTGACGAAGGGCTTTCTCAGCCGGGTCGAGCGGGACCTTACCTCGCCCTCGGTCGCGTCCCTCGTGACGCTGTGCCAGGTGCTCTCCATCTCGATCGGTGACCTGTTTGCCGCCCCGGAAACCCACCTCACCAAGCAGAATGAAGGGCCCCGGATCTCGCTCGGCGGCGAGGGGATCGTGGAGCGACTGCTGACGGCCCGCTCCGAACGCCGGGTCCAGATCATCCAGGCCGTGATCGAACCGCGCGGCCGCGGCGAATCCGAACTGTACGCCGTGGACTGCGACGTCGACGTCCTTCACGTCGTCAAGGGCAGCATCCGGCTAGTCCTTACCAACGAGGAGTTTGAGCTCCACGCCGGGGATACTGTCACGTTTCCAGGCCGGGAGCCGCATACGTGGGTCAACCCCACGGACGACGCCGTCGAGGTCCTGTGGGTCCTGGTGCCCGCCGCCAGCCGCTAACCTCCGGCTGGGGCGCATGGCCTCGCGGTTGGAGTGGAATGCATAGCCGTCCACTTCCACGATGAGGAATCAATCAGGAAGTCGACCCGGCTGATTCCCGGGAGCTGGACCTGGGTGTCGAAGCCGATTCGGTTTGCCTTGAACAGATGCTGGGCATCGACCTCCACGATCGACTCGGCCCGCAGGTCCAACAGCCGCACGGCCTGCAGTACCGGACCGGATCTGTCGCCGACCAGCTGGGCCTTCAGCAATTCGAGGGGAATGCCATGCAGGCGCATGGCCGATGTCGCCAGGGCTGTTGATGCGGGCGGCTGTAGGCACGAGAGCGCGTGCAGCGCAACGTCCTCGACCGCGGCCACTGGCAACAGGGCAGGGCCCTCGAACCGGATGGTCCGGTGCCGGATGAAGCCGGTACCATGGCCGTGGTTGCAGGCCAGATGATGCTGGGCAGGGATCTCCCTCAGCCAGAGGCCGTAGTACGGTGCCGCACTGGCGCAACTGACGCGGGCATTGTGCCGAATGGCCGCCACGAGCTCCGGCTGGCACTCGGGCAGCACGAAGACTCCCCGCCGGGGTTGGCTCGCTCCCACCTGCGGCAGTCCGGCGATTTCCGTCGTTGTTTGGCGCGCGGCGGCCCCACGGCCGGCACAAGCCCAGAATCCCGCGGCCCACCACGGGCCGGCCCGGGGTGGGCGTGGAAGCAACCGGGAAGGAGCGTCGGGCCGGCCGGTTGCCTCGGACATTCGGATGGTGAGATCTACGTCACATGCCATTAACACGCTGGAAACCAGGAATTAATTCCCGGGCCCACTTTGTAACGTGCGCGCAAAGACAGGCGAGCCTAAGGGAAACATGCCGTCAGTAGCGTCATCTGCGGGGGACGTGCAACCCGTCCGCAGTTGAAATGGACTCGCCGAATCGGCGCCCGTTGGAGCGCCATCACTCGAGGAAGGCTCCCGCAATGAACATGTCCGTGCTTGCAGTAGGAATGGCAGTAGATCCCCAGGCTCTTGATCCTGGCGCGACGGCGTGGATGCTTGCAGCGTCCGCCCTCGTCCTCCTCATGACTCCAGGCCTCGCGTTCTTCTACGGCGGCCTCGTGAGAATGAAATCCGTCCTGAACATCATGATGATGAGCTTCGGTGCAATGGGCATCGTCGCCGTCGTCTGGGCCCTGTGGGGTTACGGCATGGCGTTCGGGCCCGACACCCTCGGCGGATTCGTCGGGGACCCCTTCGCCAACTTCGGCCTGAGCGGACTGACCAGCAGCATCGGCGGCAAGGCTGCGGGCCTGCCGGACATGGTGTTCATCGGTTTCCAGGCCACCTTTGCCATCATTACCGTCGCCCTCATCAGCGGGGCGGTCGCCGAACGCGTCAGGTTTGGCCCGTGGCTCCTGTTCGCCGCGCTGTGGGTGACGCTTGTCTATGCGCCGATCGCCCACTGGGTCTGGGGCGGCGGAATCTTTGGCGCTACCGGCATCGTCGGCAGCAAGATCTCGGCGCTCGACTTCGCCGGCGGCACCGTCGTGCACATGAACGCAGGCATCGCGGGCCTCATGCTGGCCGTGGTTCTGGGCAAGCGCCTCGGCTTCATGAAGGACCCGAATATCCGTCCCCACAACCTGCCCTTCGTGATGCTGGGCGCGGGACTGCTGTGGTTTGGCTGGTTCGGTTTCAATGCGGGCTCGGAACTCGCGGCCGACGCCACGGCAGGGCTGGCCTGGACCAATACGCTGCTGGCAACGAGTGCGGCACTGCTTGGCTGGCTGCTGGTGGAGCGGATCAGGGACGGGCATGCCACGTCGCTCGGTGCCGCCTCGGGTGCGGTGGCTGGCCTGGTCGCCGTCACTCCAGCCTGCGGGTTCATCGACCCAGTCGGCGCCATCCTCATCGGCACGATCGCCGGGGCGGTGTGTGCGCTCGCTGTCGGGCTGAAGTTCAAGATCGGCTTGGACGACTCGCTTGATGTCGTGGCCGTACATTTCGTCGGCGGCCTGTGGGGAACCCTGTCGCTTGGATTCTTTGCCGTCCCGTCCGCCAAGACCGAAGGTGGATTGTTGTACGGCGGCGGCCTGGCGCAGTTCTGGCCCCAACTGCTCACCGCGCTCATCGTCACCGTGTGGAGTGCCGTCATGACCACTCTGATCGGCTTCGCAATTCACAAGACCATTGGCATGAGGGTGACCGAGGCCGATGAGCTCTCCGGCATCGACGTGACGGAACATGCGGAAACGGCGTACGAGCTCCTCATGGTCGGCGGAAGCTTCCATCCCGGTGATCCGCACGGAAAGGCCATCCCCGCGGCCACCCAGGCTGAGGTGAAGGCGGAGATCCAGGCCGAAAGCCGTCCGGAAAGCGAACCAGCCCGCGGCAAGGTCTCCACATGAAGCTCACAGCCATCGTGCGGCCGGAGAAGGTCGACGCCGTCAGCGTTGCCCTGGAGGGACTCGGGGTCAACGGGCTGACGGTCAGCCAGGCCAGCGGCTACGGCCGGCAGCGCGGCCATGTGGAGGTCTACCGCGGCGCTGAATACAACTCCGATCTCCTCCCCAAGGTCAGGGTGGAAGTCCTGGTCAACGAGGACGTAGTCGACGGCGTCGTGGAGGCGGTCCTGTCGGTGGCCCGCACCGGCCACTTTGGGGACGGAAAAATCTGGACCATTGACGTCCGCGACGCCGTCCGCGTCCGGACGGGGGAGCGGGGCGCCTCGGCCATCGCCTGAACGGATGGCCCCGGCGCGCGTGCATTGGTAAACAAATGATGCGCACCGCGAAACTTCGAGTGTATGATGGCTGTCACACCCGTCAGTCAATCCTCGAAGGAGAGGCTTCTTTTGGAAGAGCTGCGCATCGAGGCCAACGGCAACCTTGGCCCCATCGATTCATCCCGCATTCCGCGCTACGCGGGAGCCGCCACCTACGCCCGCCTGCCGCGGCTGGACCAGGTCGCCAAGGCCGACGTCACGGTCGTCGGCGTGCCGTTCGATTCCGGCGTCTCCTACCGCCCCGGCGCCCGTTTCGGGGCCAACCACGTCCGCGAGGCCAGCCGGCTGCTCCGCCCGTACAACCCGGCCTGGGATGTCAGCCCCTTCGAGAACGTCCAGGTGGTCGACGCCGGCGACATGGCGGTCAACCCGTTCAACATCCATGAAGCCATCGAAACCATCCAGCAGAACGCCCTGGACCTGACGGCGGCCGGCAGCAAGCTGCTGACCCTCGGCGGTGACCACACCATTGCCCTGCCGCTGCTGCGGGCCGCCGCCGAGCGCGCCGGCCAGCCCGTCGCCATGCTGCACTTTGACGCGCACCTGGACACCTGGGACACCTACTTCGGCGCCGAATACACCCACGGCACGCCTTTCCGCCGCGCTGTCGAGGAAGGCATCCTGGACACCGAGGCCATCAGCCACATCGGCACCCGTGGCCCCCTGTACGGCAAGAAAGACCTCGACGACGACCACCGCTTCGGCTTCGGCATCGTCACCTCCGCCGACGTCTACTACCAGGGCGTGCTGGAGACCGTGGCCAAGGTCCGCGACCGGATCGGGAACCGCCCGCTCTACATCTCCGTGGATATCGACGTCCTGGACCCGGCCCACGCCCCGGGCACCGGCACGCCGGAAGCCGGCGGCATCACCAGCCGCGAACTGCTGGAAATCATTCGCGGCTTCCGCGGCATGAACCTTGTGGGCGCCGACGTCGTCGAGGTCGCCCCCGCCTACGACCATGCCGACATCACGGGTGTGGCCGCGAGCCACGTCGCTTACGAGCTCGTGACCCTGATGGCGGACCGCGCAGTGGAGGGGGACAGGTTCGGCACGCCCAACGGCTACGCAGCCCAGGCCCTCGGCCAGGAATCGCGGCGCCCGGCCGGATTCGCCCCGGCGGTCACCCAGTGACCGGCGTGCGCAACGGCGGGGACCTCGTCGTCGAGACCCTTGAGGCGCTGGGCGCCAAGACGGTCTTCGGAATCCCGGGCCAGCACGCCCTGGGCCTCTTCGACGCGATGGGCCGCGGAAACCTGCACTTCGTGTCCTCCCGGGTAGAGAACAACTCGGCCTTCGCCGCCGACGGCTACTCCCGCGCCACCGGCGAAGTGGGGGTCCTCTTCCTCTCCACCGGACCCGGCGCCCTGACGTCGCTGGCCGGGCTGCAGGAGGCCTACGCCACCGGCGTGCCCATGGTGGTCGTGGCGAGCCAGATCCCGCTCGAAGGGCTTGGCGCGCGCCGCAAAGGCATGCTGCACCAGCTCGATGACCAGAAGGCCTCGGCCGCGAACGTCACCAAGAGCCAGCGGCTCATCCAGCACGCCTCCGGCATTCCCTCGGCCATCCAGGACGCCTGGACCGAGGCGATCTCCTCGCCGCAGGGGCCCGTGTGGCTGGAAATTCCGCAGAACGTGCTCCTGGATCCCATCATGGTGCCGCCGGTGGAGGACGCCCTCGCCGAAGCGGCGGATAATCCGCCCCGGGTGGAGCTGGTCCGCGAGGCCGTGAAATGGCTCTCGACGGCGGAGCGTCCCGCCATCATCGCCGGCGGCGGCACGCGCCGCGGCAAGGCCGAGAAGTCGCTGCTCTCCATCGCCGAGAAGCTGCGCGCACCGGTCATCTGCACGCCGGGCGGCAACGGTGCGTTCCCCTGGAACCACGAACTCTCGCTCCAGGCCTGGATCGAGGACCAGTACATGACGGAGGTCCTCGAGGACGCCGACGTGCTGATCGTCATCGGCTCCTCCCTGGGCGAGGTCACGTCCAACTACTTCACGTTCGAACCCCGCGGCCGGATCATCCAGATCGACGCCGAACCCCGCGTCCTGGAGTCCAACCGCCCCGGCCTGGGCATCCGTGCCGACGCCGGACAGGCCCTCGCAGCCCTCGATGAGGCCCTGACGGAACCGCACGGAGAGCGCGCCGACTGGCACGGCACGGCGCCCGAGGTCCTTGTCAAGGAAACCCTGGCGAAGGTCAAGGGCCGCCTCGAAGCCCAGGACCTCGGCAAGGAACTAAAGTTCATGGCGGACATCCGCGAGGCCGTTCCCGCGGACATGCAGACGTTCTGGGACATGACGATCTCCGCCTACTGGGCCTGGAGCTGCTGGGACGCCCGACAGGGCCAGTTCCACTCCGCGCAGGGCGCCGGCGGACTGGGCTTCGGCTTCCCCGCGGCGATCGGCGGCGCCGTCGGCCTGGAAACCACCGGCAGGCCGGGGCGGGTACTGGCTGTCTCCGGCGACGGATCGGCAATGTACTCCATCTCCGAGCTCGCCACCGCCAAACAGCACAACGTTCCGGTCACCTGGCTGATCGTGGACGACGGCGGGTACGGGATCTTGCGCGAGTACATGGTCGGCGCCTTCGGCAAGGCCACGGCCACCGAGCTCGCCCGGCCCGACTTCGTCAAACTGGCCGAGGCCTTCGGCGTGCCGGCCGTCAGGGTCGCCCCCGAGGGCGTCGGGGACGCGCTGAAGGCTGCTTTCGCCGCGGACGGCCCCAACGTCGTCGTCGTCGAAACCCTGCTCAAAATGTTCGGGCCCACACACCTGGCCACCTAGACGGTCCACCGCGTCAGTCTCCGCGCGGACCGGCAGCCAACCCTTGCGGCACACGTGAGGGCGGCGCTGCCGGTCCGCGCTCGGCGTTTAAACGCCTCCTTCGGCAGGCCTGGCCACCACCCTCACAGGTTAGTTTCCCAAAGTAACCAATTTTGCTATATAGTTGCCTTGGGCAAACAAAAGAGGGGTGTCCGTCATGTCAGTTGAATCCAACGCTGCAGCCAAACTCGTTTATCAGATCTTCGATCTCCAGCGCGCGGTCCGGTGCGTCGCCGCAGCCAACCTGCGGGGGCAGGACACAGGGGTGGCTCTGCAGGGCGTTCTCCGCTTCGTGGGGGAGGGCGAATCCCGGGCCACACACCTTGCGGAACGGCTCGGCGTCAGCGCCCCCGTCCTCAGCCGGCACATCGCCGAACTCGAGGAACACGGCTATGTGGTCCGCAGGCCGGATCCGGAGGACGGGCGGGCGCAGCTGATCGCCCTGTCCGCCGTCGGCGCGGAGAAACTCCGCGTCATCGAGGACCAGCGCACCGCAACCATCCAGGGCCTGCTGGCGGACTGGAGCGAGGACGACGTCGAACTGACGGCGCGGACCCTCAAGAAACTTGCTGAGTCCCTAAGGACTTCAGCCCGGGCAACGACGGCCGGAACCACTAACACGACCGAACTTGTTGAGGAGTAGACATATGGCTAGCCACGCAGCCGCGACAGGGCCGTCCCCGGCCCCGTCACACATTCCACCGGGAGCATCCCACGCACCGGAATCCGCCGCCCAGCCGGCGCCGATGACCCACCGCCAGATCATGGAGGCCCTCACCGGGCTGCTGGCCGCGTTCTTCACCGCCATCCTGAGCAGCACCATCGTGGCCAACGCACTCCCGACCATCATGTCGGAGCTCAAGGGCACACAGACCGACTTCGCCTGGGTGATCACCGCGGCGCTGCTTGCCAACGCCGCAACGACGCCGATCTGGGGCAAGCTGGCGGACCTCTTCAACAAGAAGGTCCTCGTCCAGCTAAGCATTGTGATCTTCGTGGCCGGCTCCGTCATGGCCGGCCTCTCCCAGACGATCCCGCTGCTGTTGACCGCCCGCGTCATCCAAGGCATCGCCATGGGCGGGCTCACGGCCCTGGCCCAGGCGATCATCGGATCCATGATCCCGCCGCGTGACCGAGGCAAGTACTCCGGCTACATGGGCGGCGTCATGGCCGTCGGTACGGCCGGTGGCCCGCTGCTGGGCGGATTCATCGTGGACAGCCCGCTGGGATGGCGCTGGACCTTCTTCGTCTGCGTCCCGCTCGCCGTCGTTGCCCTCATCCTGCTCCAGATCACGCTGAAGATCCCGCACATCAAGCGCCCGGCCAAGATCGACTGGCTCGGTTCGATCCTGCTGACCTCCGGCGTCAGCCTCCTGCTGATCTGGGTCTCCTTCGCCGGCAACCCGGACTACTACGACTGGTGGTCCTGGCAGACGGCGGCCATGGTCGGCGGCGGCGTGCTGCTTCTGGCCCTGCTGGTGGTCGTGGAATCCCGCGTGGCCCAGCCCATCATCCCGCTCAAGATCATCTCCGAGCGCACCACTGCCCTCGCGATCCTTGCCTCGGTGGCTGTGGGCGTCGGCATGTTCGGCTCCTCGACCTTCCTTGGCCAGTACTTCCAGGTGGCCCGCGGAGCCACCCCCACCGAAGCCGGCCTGCTGACCCTGCCGATGATCGCAGGCAACCTGATCGGTTCCGTGGCCTCCGGCATGCTCATCAGCCGCACCGGAAAGTGGAAGCGCTACCTCGTGGCGGGCGCCGTCCTGCTGATCGGCGGCCTGGGCCTTGCAGGCAGCATGGACCACACCACCGATCTCTGGCTGACCGGCATCTACACCGCCATCCTCGGCATCGGGCTCGGCCTGCTGATGCAGAACCTGGTCCTCGCGGTCCAGAACACGGTCAAGGCCACCGACATCGGCACGGCCAGCGCCTCCGTTGCCTTCTTCCGCTCCTTCGGTGGCGCCATCGGCGTCTCGGTCCTTGGTGCCGTGCTGGGCAACCGCGTCAAGGAGCTCGCAGTGGAAGGACTCGCTGCGGCCAAGATCCAGGTCCCGGCCGGTTCCTCCGGCGCCAGCATGGACCTCAAAGACATGCCGGCACCGATCCGCGACATCATGCGCGCCGCGTACGGTGATTCGATTGCCCAGATCTTCCTGATCTCGGCCATCATCGGCCTGGTGGCGCTCGTGGCGATCCTGTTCATCAAGGAACGCCCGTTGCGCCGCACCGTGGACATCAGCGCCGAACCCGCCGAGCGCGGAGCCGACGCCGCGGCAGCAGCCGGCGGAATCGTGGCCGCGACCGCACCGGGGACGGCCGGGATCGACGCCGGTGAGCAGTCCGACGGGTTCCGGTCCTACGACGCCGGCACCCCCGGGACTGCCGGCTCAGCCGCTTCGCCTGACGGGTCCGCATCCGGAAGCGGAATCGTGGATCTTGACCGCGAATTCATTGAAGTGCTCAGCAGGCAGCGCGCCAGCGAATCCCGGTTCCCGGACGCCGCCCGTCCGGACACCTTCGGTCCGAATGCCGGACTTTCGAAGGCCGGGCTCGCGGCCGCCGGCCAGCAGGGGTCCACGGAGGACCGGGCCTCGGACCGGGAAGGCGCCCGGGCGCGGGCCCGCACCCTGGTGGCGGACGCGCGCGCCGAGGCCGCCGACGTTGTTCCCTTGCTGCTGCAGACCCAGCAGCTCTTGGCGGAGCAGCAGCTCCAGCTGGCCGACGCCCTGCGGGCGGTCTATGAGCAGGCGGCCGAGCAGCGTGCCATCGCCGCCGAACAGGCGCGTGTCAGCGAAGAGCTCACGGCCCTGCGCCGGCAGCTCTCGAAGGAACGGAAGCTTCAGCGCGCGGCCGCCGAGTACATCGCAACACACGGCCGGCACCGAAACGACTAGTCCGGCGTCCAGGGGTCCCCGGACCCGGATCCACGACGGCCCGGTGGCCGCCCTGCGGGGCGCGCCGCCGGGCCGCCGTCGTTCCAGCGGGAACCCCGAAGCACGAACGAATACACCGTTGGGATGATATTCGGTGTTCCATTTCCCATGTTGTTTCATGTGCGCCGGGTATTTCGTAGAGTGGGGCCTAGGCTGTCAGCCCCCACTGCTATTAATTACTCCATTCACTCGGCGCTCCCGAAAGCGCATCACCATTGACGTATTGCTAAAGGACTCATGGGCATGCTTGTCACCCTTATGCGGCGCTATTCCAAGCCGTACCTGCCGTACATCGCGGCTGTCGTCATTTTCCAGCTCGCGTCGACCATCGCGGCACTGTACCTACCCAGCCTCAACGCCCAGATCATCGACGAGGGCGTCTCCCGCGGGGACACGGACTACATCTGGCGCACCGGCGGAGTCATGCTCGGGGTCGCGCTGATCCAGGTGGTGACGGCCATCGCCGGAGTCTACTTCGGCTCGAAGGCCGCGATGGCGTTCGGCAGGGATCTGCGGCGCGGGGTCTTCCGCAAGGTCAGCAGCTTCTCAGCCAAGGACGTCAGTGTGTTCGGCGCCCCCACGCTCATCACGCGCGGAACCAACGATGTCCAGCAGGTCCAGATGCTCGTGCTCATGGGGCTGAACTTCATGGTGGCCACGCCCATCATGTGCATCGGCGGCATCTTCATGGCGCTGCGCGAGGACCTCAACCTTTCCTGGCTGGTCTGGGTCTCGGTTCCGCTGCTGACGGTTGTGGTGGGCTACCTCGTGGTCCGGCTGATGCCGCTCTTCCGCTCCATGCAGAAGAAGATCGACCGGCTCAACGGGGTCCTCCGCGAGCAGATCATCGGCATCCGGGTGGTCCGGGCGTTCGTGCGCGAACCCCACGAAGCCGAGCGGTTCGGCGCGGCCAACAAGGAACTCACGGATGTCTCGCTGAAGATCGGTGCGCTGTTCGTGCTGATGTTCCCCGCGATCGGGATGATCCTGCACGTCTCCACCGCCGCGGTGCTGTGGTTCGGCGGCCAGCGAGTGGACGCCGGCGAGATGCAGGTCGGTTCGCTGACCGCGTTCCTGCAGTACCTGCTCCAGATCCTGATGGCCGTCATGATGGGCACGTTCATGGCCATGATGATTCCGCGCGCCTCGGTGTGCGCGGACCGCATCGGCGAGGTGCTCGACGTCGAACCCTCCATCCACGAACCGCTCACCCCCGTGGCGCCGGCCGAAAAAGCGGGCCGCGTGGAGTTCCGCAACGTCTCCTTCGCCTACCCCGGTGCTGAGGCGCCCGTGCTCAGCAACATCAGCTTCACGGCCGAGCCGGGCGAGACCGTGGCGATCATCGGTTCCACCGGCGCCGGCAAGACGAGTCTCCTGGCCCTGTTGCCCAGGCTCTATGACGCTGAATCGGGCGAGGTACTGCTCGACGGCGTCCCCATCACCAACCTGGACCGGGCCGAGATCACGCAGCGGGTGGCGATGGTGCCGCAGCGTCCCTACCTTTTCTCGGGAACGATTGAGCACAACCTGCGGTTCGGCAAGCCCGAGGCCACGGACGAGGAACTGTGGGAGGCGCTGACCGTGGCCCAGGCGGAGGACTTTGTGCGGGAAAAGAAGGACGGACTCGGCTCCCGCATCGCCCAGGGCGGCACCAACGTCTCCGGCGGCCAGCGGCAGCGGCTGTGCATCGCACGGGCCCTCGTCACCGGGCCCAAGGTGTTCCTCTTCGACGACTCGTTCTCGGCCCTCGACGTCGCCACCGACGCCCGGCTCCGCCGGGCCCTCAAGGCCAAGACAGCGGACGCGACGGTGATCATCGTGGGCCAGCGGGTCTCGACGATCGCCGACGCCGACCAGATTCTGGTGCTGGAAAACGGCCGGATCGTGGACCGCGGCACGCACGAGGAACTGCTCGAAAGCTCCACAACGTATCAGGAAATCGTCGAATCCCAGCTGACTGCAGAGGCCGTGGCATGAACACCAACGAAAAAGTCTCTGCCAACGAAGCGCCGGGGAACACAGTTTCCCCCAATGAAGCGCCGGAAGAGGAATTCTTCGAAGAGGAATTCACTCCCGGTGAAGCCGACGGCGGCATGTTCGGCGCCATGCCGGCCAAGAAGGCGCAGCATTTCTGGCCTTCCGCGAAGCGCCTCATGGGCCTGCTGAAGCCCGAGCGGGCAGGAATCGCCCTGGTGCTCGGGATGGTGACGGTCGCCGTCGTCCTGAACGTCATCGCGCCCCGGATCCTGGGCCAGGCCATGGACGTGATCTTCGGCGGAGTCGTCGGCAAGCAGCTTCCGGCCGGGGCCAGCAAGGAACAGTTCGTCCAGGGGCTGCGCTCCCAGGGCAAGGACAACCTCGCCGACATGCTCTCCAAGATGGACCTGGTGCCCGGCGTTGGCATCAACTTCCAGAAGCTCGCCTTCCTGATCAGCGTCGTGCTGGTGATGTACTTCGTCGCCAACATCTTCCTGTGGCTGCAGGGCTACGTCCTGAACGTTCTCGTCATGCGGGTGGTCCGCAGGCTCCGGGACGACACCGAAAACAAGCTCAACAGGCTTCCGCTGAACTACTTCGACACCCGCCAGCGCGGCGACATCCTCTCCCGCGTCACCAACGACGTCGACAACATCCAGCAGGCGCTGCAGCAGGCGTTCGCGCAGCTCGTGAACTCGGCGCTGACAGTGCTCGGCATCGTGATCATGATGTTCATCGTGTCCTGGCAGCTGGCCCTGATCGCGCTGATCGCGCTGCCGCTGTCCGGGGTGGCCGCAGGCATCATCGGCTCCCGCAGCCAGAAGCTGTTCGCGTCGCAGTGGAAGAACACCGGTGAGCTCAACGGCCAGATCGAGGAATCCTTCTCCGGCCATGACCTCGTCCGCGTCTTCGGCCGCGACGCCGACATGCTGGCCCGCTTCGACGAGCGGAACGAGGCCCTGTACCGGGCGAGCTTCGGCGCCCAGTTCGTCTCCGGCATGATCATGCCGGTCATGCAGTTCGTGTCCTACCTCAGCTACGTGGGCATCGCCGTCGTCGGCGGCCTGCGGGTCGCCTCCGGCGGCATGAGCCTGGGCGACGCCACCGCGTTCATCCAGTACTCCCGCGAATTCACCCAGCCGCTGGGCCAGATGGCGGGCATGGCCAACATGCTGCAGTCCGGCGTCGCCTCCGCGGAACGCGTTTTCGAATTCCTGGACGCCGAGGAACAGGACGCCGAAACCGCCACCGAGCACCTGCCGGCGAAGACCGACGGCCATGTCGAGTTCAAGCACGTCACTTTCAGCTACTCCGCGGACAAGCCCCTGATCGAGGACCTGTCCTTCACCGCCGAGCCCGGGCACACCGTGGCGATCGTCGGGCCGACGGGCGCCGGGAAGACCACCCTGGTGAACCTCGTGATGCGCTTCTACGAGCTCAACGCCGGCAGCATCACCCTGGACGGCATCGAGATCACGCAGCTCAGCCGTCCGGAACTCCGCGCGAAGGTCGGCATGGTCCTGCAGGACGCCTGGCTCTTCGGCGGAACCATCTACGAGAACATCCGCTACGGCAAACTGGATGCCACCGAAGAGCAGATCATGGAGGCGGCGAAGGCCACGTTCGTGGACCGCTTCGTCCGGGCTCTCCCGGATGGTTACGACACGGTCATCGACGAGGAGGGGAACAACGTCAGCGCCGGCGAAAAGCAGCTGATCACGATTGCCCGGGCCTTTGTGGCGAACCCTTCGCTGCTGATCCTGGACGAGGCCACGAGTTCCGTGGACACCCGCACCGAGGTGCTGGTCCAGAAAGCCATGGCGGCCCTGCGCACAGAGCGCACGAGCTTTGTGATCGCCCACAGGCTCTCCACCATCCGCGACGCGGACACCATCCTGGTGATGGAAGCAGGCCGCATCGTGGAGCAGGGACGGCACGCCGAACTCCTGGAACTCCGGGGCGCCTACTATCGCCTGTACATGTCCCAGTTCGCCGGCGAAGACGCTGAGGCGTCCTTCTCGGAGAACGCGGCGGAAGAGCCGACGGCGGTGCGGAGCTGAGCGCCGTCGGGCCCACCGCCCAGAACCCGCCGGCCTTCGACCAGACCGGCCAGAACCCGGCCGCGCAGAACCCGCCGGCCTTCGACCAGACCGGCCAGAACCCCGGGCGCATCGAGGTGCAGGTGCCGATGCGCTGGGGCGACATGGACGCCTACGGCCACATCAACAACGTCCAGATCGTCCGGATCCTGGAGGAAGCCCGGATCGGGGCCTTCGGGCCTCCGCGCGGACCCGGGCTGCCCGGGATCGAGCCGCCGGTGTCGCTCTTCAACGACGTCCCGGAAGGCACCCTCGCGCTGGTGGTGGAGCACAAGATCCGCTACGTCAGGACCCTCGAATACCGCAACGTGCCCGCCGTCGTCCAGCTGTGGATCGGCGCGGTCAAAGGCGCCAGCTTCGACATCCACTACCTCATCCGGGACTCCGTTACCGGCGAGGACTGCGTGCGGGCCACGAGCCATCTGGCGTTTGTAGACGAGGCGAGCGGCCGCGTGCTCCGGCTGACCCCCGAGCAGAAGGAACGGCTCGCACCGTTCACCGTCACGCACGCAGCGGCCGGCCGCTGACGGCGGGCCGGCCCGACCGGTCCCATCGCCTCTACCTCCGCGTCGGGATCGCTCCTACAATGAACAACCCGGCAACACCCACCCGGAAGCAAGGAGCTGTGATCACGGTGAACATGCGCAAGAAGCACATCCGGAAGAAGAAGACGTGGAAGGAACTCTCGCCGACGGCGCGGTTCGGGACCATCCTGGGAGCAACCATCCAGATTGCCCTCCTGATCGCCGCGCAACGGGACATTTCACGCCGGCCCGCGGCGGAGATCCGCGGCAGCAAGGCAATGTGGCGGGCGGCCACGCTGATCAACTTCGTCGGCCCAGGCTGCTACTTCACCTTCGGCCGGAAGCGGCTCCCCGCCACCAAATAGCCGGTAAACGGCTGACGGACATCTACGAAACAGCCGGCAAGCAGCGGCCGAACGTCCGCCAGGCGTCAGCCGGGCAAGGCTCTCCGGCTGGGCGCCCGGCTCCGGCGTAGCCTGGGCTACTGTCCAGTAGCGCCGGGCTGGGCTTGATGCGCACGTTCAGCTTAAACCTGTAAATTGAACCTATGACCCCAACCAAAAAGCCTGCCATGCACCGCGCCCTCGGCATCTCCAAAGAGATCGAAGACGCGGCGTGGTTTGTCCTGGGGCCCGGGCTGCACGGCAAAGCGTCGGCCCTGGACGGCCGCACCAGGACATGGTCGGTCCCGGCCGCGGCGGAGTTGCTGAGCCGTCTCGAGCGGGGCGTTCCCGACCCCAAAGCGCCCATGATGACCAACCTCCGCCAGAACCTTGAGGGTGCGTCGCGGGGAGCCAAGCAGCTCGCTGTCGAACTGCTGTTCCTCCAGTCCCTGCCGCTCGCCCACGAGGTGAAATCGCTCAAGGTCAAGCGTGCCCGCGTCGCCGAGGCCGCATCCTGGCTGGAGCCTCCGCTGGAGCTCCCGGACGAGCTCTACGCCGGCATGACAGACCATGGCGTCATCCGGGACCGCACCGCCGAGTTCAACTGGACCATCTGGGACCACCTGAAATGGCTGTGCCGGTTCGTCCGGCATGTGGCCGCGCAGTCCTCGACTGCCGTCACGGCGGCAGTCAAGGACCCCCTTGCTTTCCACCGCCTCGTTGCAGGGACTCCGGACGACCAGCCGGCCATCCGCCGCAGCATTGAATTCCTGGTCTGGCCGAGCTACTTCGAGCCCGTCGTGGCCGACGTCGAACGGCAGGAGATCCGCGACGCGTTCGCGTCCCTGGTGGGCGGCGCGAAGGGGGACAGCGACGAGGAAGTCTCGGCTGACATCCACCGCATCCGTCTCCACCTCGACGAGCAGGCCGGCCAGCGGATCGACTGGTACTCCCGCCAGCTCGTAAGCCAGTGGCGCAAGGTCGGCGATCCGGGCCGCCGCGCCTGGCTGCTGCGTACCCACCATGACAACGCCGAACTGCAGGGCGCCTGGCGGGCCGAGGAAACAGTGACGCTCGACGTCGAGCACCTCCGCCTGCTGGATCCGGGCGTCACGGCGGGGCTGGTCCAGCACGCCGTCGACGAGGACTACAAGCACCTCGGCTACGTGGAGCGCGAGGATACGAAGACCGCCATCTTTGCCTTCCTGACGGTGATGAAGCCGGGCGACCTCGTCCTCTACCAGACCTCCGGCACGGTCCGGGTTGGCGTGGTGCTCGGCGAACCGGAGCACCGGGAGGACAACCGCAGGCTCCACCGCAAGGTCCGCTGGTTCGACGAGACGCACGAAGTGTCCGGGCTTCCCCGGCACGTGCAGCGCCAGCTGACTACCCCAGGCAACATCGTGGACATCACCCGCGTCATCCAGGCCCTCGAAGCCCTGCTGCCGGCAGAAGCCGAAGCTGACGAGAACGACGGCGCCGAGCCGGCCGCCGTCGTCGAACCCGCCTGTGACGGTTTCCGGCCCCTGACGCCCGAGTTCGCCGCGTCCTTGCACATGGATCTGGAGCCGCTGCAGGAGATCGCCGAACTCCTCGAGGAGAACCGGCAGCTGGTGCTGTACGGGCCGCCGGGAACCGGAAAGACGTACCTCGCCAAACACCTGGCGGCCGAGCTCGCCGGCGACACCACGGATGAGCGGGTCAAACTCGTCCAGTTCCACCCGTCGTACGCCTACGAGGACTTCTTCGAAGGCTTCCGCCCGGACAAGACGGACGAGGGCCAGGTCTCCTTCAAGCTCGTGGCCGGACCGCTGCGGCGGCTCGCCGAGGAAGCCGCCAAACCCGGCAACGAGAACAAGCCGTACTTCCTGATCATCGACGAGATGAACCGGGCGAACCTGGCCAAGGTCTTCGGCGAGCTGTACTTCCTGCTCGAATACCGCGATGACCGGATCTACCTCCAGTACAGCCCCAACGAGCCGTTCACGCTGCCGGACAACCTTTACATCATCGGGACCATGAACACCGCGGACCGCTCCATCGCGATGATGGACGCAGCGATCCGCCGCCGCTTCTCCTTCATCGAACTGCACCCGAAGACGGAGCCCGTGAAGGGTTCGCTCCTGCGCTTCCTGCAGGCCAGGGACCTGGATACGACGCCGGCCCTGCTGCTGGATGCCCTCAACGACGCGATCGACGAGTGGGACCGGGACCTCATGATCGGCCCGTCGTACTTCATGAAGAAGTCTGCCCAGACCCCGAAAGGGCTGCGCCGGATCTGGAAGTACGAGCTCATGCCGCTGCTGGAGGAGCACTATCACGGCCAGCTCAACCGCGCCCAGCTCGAAGAGCGCTTCGGACTGGAACAACTGCTCGGCCGCCTTGCGCACGTCTAGCCTGGGTGCCTCGCCGTTGCGCCGGATCGTCCTCGATGAGCTGTCGGCGGGCGTTGTGGAACGGCTCGATCCGGGCAGCGCCGCGTACGTCAACGGCACCGGCCTGGCCAAGGCCTCGCCGATGGGGATGGGCCTGTACCGGATTGAACCGGTGGGCAAGATCGGTTCGGTGCGCACGCCCACGGTGCAGCTGGAGGTCCGGCCGAAAGAACGGCTGGGCCTGGGCCGGCTCCTGTTCCTGCTCGGCTACGCGGGGGACCAGGGTTTCCGGGACGATTCCGTCGCGGCGGTCGAGGAGACGGACCTGTGGAGCGCGCTGGCCGAATCGCTGGCGCAACTAGCCGAACGTGCACTGAGCCGCGGCGTCCTCCAGGGCTATCTGACGGTGGAGGAATCGCTCCGGACGGTCAAAGGCCGGATCCGGATCTCGGACCAGGTCTCCCGCCGCCCCGGCATGCTGGTCCCGCTGGAGGTCTCCTACGACGAGTTCACCGAGGACATTGCCGAAAACAGGATCCTGCGCGCCGCGCTGGTGCGGATGTCCCAGGTGCCGGGGGTGCGCCCTGAAGTGCTCAGCCGGCTGCGGCAGTTGAAGGGAAAGCTCGACGCCGTGACGCGCCTTCAGTCTGGCGCGCCCCTGCCGCAGTGGCGGCCCAGCCGGATGAACACGCGCTACCACGCGGCCCTCCGGCTCGCCGAAGTGATCCTGCGGAACGCCTCGGCGGAGGCCGGCGACGGCAAGCAGCAGTCGGCGTCGTTCGTGGTGGATATGGCCAAGGTGTTCGAGGACTTCGTCGGGACCGCACTGCGGGAAGCCATGGCGGCCTACCCGGGGGAGATGCGGCTGCGCTTCAACGCGCTGCTGAACGAGGCGGTTCGCGACTCCGACCGGATCGTGGTGCAGCCCGGCGCCGTGCACTTCCTGGGCGGGCGGCCGGTGATGGTGTACGACGCCAAATACACGGCGGCTGCGGACATCGGCGCGTCCCTGTCCGCAGACCACTACCGGATGCTGGCCTACTGTACGTCCCTGCGCGTGCCCACGGCGTGGATGATTTACCCGGGCGCAGGCGAGATCAAGCTGCGCCGCATTCTCAACACCGATATTGACATCGTGGAATTTCCGTTGGATTTGTCCCTGCCGCCGTCCGAGATCCTCGCCTCAGTGGCTGACCTCGCCCAGCAGTCCTGGGGCGAAGTGTTGCGGCAGGCCAAAATAGACCGCTGACGTTAGACGGATTCATCCTGCACGATGGACGCCATCAGCAGGTGCTTCAACAGGGCCTTTTCCGGCTGGCCGGGATGTTCTGCGACATGCCGGCGGAGTCTTTCGCGCACTTCCACTTCTGCGGGGCCGGTCTCAGCGAGAATTTCATCAATGATCGAAGTCACCTGCAGCCGCAGGGGTTCGAGGTCGTGCTGTGCCTCGCTGGGCTTAGCCGGGATCGCGTCGGAGCTGCTGTCTCCGGGCCGCCGGAATTCCAGAACCTTGGATTCGGTGGATGGCTGCGATGGCGGCGTGGCGCTGTCCAGTGGCTGGTTCGACATCAGCAAGTGAGGCATCTTGCGCTCTCCCGTAGGTGTAGTAGTACCGACGGTACTAACCGAATAGAGTCTAAATCCCCCGAATGGGATAGTAGCCGAGAGAGATCGCCCTGTCTCGTTTAGCCACACCGTGATTGTCGGTGACGCGTGAACGCAAGGCCGACCACGCCGTGGCAGGTCACGAGGCCTGGGAATCGCGAGGTCCGGTCGCCGGGTCCCCGGTCCCGAGCAGAAACGCGTCCAATTGGTGCTCCAGCGCTGACTGATCCTTCAGCTCGCATTCCCACACGGTGAGTACCTCCCAGCCGGCACTTTCGAGCAAGCGCCGTTGCTCGGCGTCGCGGTTCCGGGTCCGGGTTCGCTTGGTTTCCCAGAATTCAGCGTTGGATTTGGGCGCGTGCTGCCCTACCCGGCAGTCATGGAAATGCCAGAAACAGCCGTTGACGAAGATGACTTTGTGGCGGCTTGCGAACACGAGATCAGGGTTGCCGGGCAGCCGTCCGCCCCGGGTGGTGCCGTGGAGGCGGTACCGGTAGCCCTTTGCGTGGAGCAGTCGTCGGACCAGCAGTTCAGGCTTGGTGTTCTTGCCGCGGATACGGGACATGTTCCAGCTGCGCCGCTCAGGTGTCAGCTTGTCCGCCATCGTTTAAGTCTAGGCGGCGCACGGTCCGCCCGCGCCGGGTTGGGGGCGCCGGCGGGCTCGCCGGGGTTGGGGCGCGGGGCGCTAGATTTCCCGTTCCGGGTGTTCGCCGAACTGGAAGTGCCGGCCGCTGACCGACGTCGGCTCAATCTCGACGTAGAAGTCCTTCAAAGTGGGGACCCAGGGCTTCAGCCCGAGCGCCTCGGCTGCAGCGATATCTGCGGACTGGTCGAGCACCCTGGCGGTACCGCGGAGAACCACAGACCATGCTTCCTCGGACAGGATGCCGTCAGTTTCGAAGAGCACTTTGGAATTGATGGTGAGTTCGGCCAGTTTGTTGCCGGGGGCCGTGCGAAGGAACAGCTTCTTGCCGCTGACCGCGTAATTCACGGGGAAGATGTCGGGCTCGCCGGCCACGGTGACTACGAGTCTGCCGTGCTTTGTGCCCTCAATCAGTTTCCAGTTCTGTTCTTCATCCAGATTCAGGATGGGATTGCCGTCTGCATGTTCGAACATCATGGGTTCATTGTTCTGTTCGCTGTAGAGAAACGCTAGAGGCCAATGGGCCCGAGTGTCGATCTTGAGGTTCCCTTGCAAGCCTGTGGATAACCTTGACCGCCAAAATGTGATGTCGGTTACCCTTAAGCATTGTTTGGATTCAGGCGTCTTGATTTTCTATCGGGGGAGTAGCTGACCATGACATCTCGCACTTCGACTTCCAGGCGCCAGCGCACGGTTGTAGCCGCGATTGTCACGGTCTTCCTGCTCTCGATCACGGCCTGCAGCGGGGGGGGAGCGGCGCCGCCAGCTTCGCCGGCCGCTGAGTCTTCCAGCCCGTCGGTGTCCTCCACCCCCACTGCGACGCCAACACCGACGGCCACCTACAAGCCTGCCGATGCAACAGGCAGGGCGCAAAATGTCCCCGTTCCCGTACTGCCGGAGGCTGCAAAGGCGGAGACGAGGGAAGGGCTCGAGGCGTTCGCGCGGTACTGGTATTCGCTTCTGAACTACTCCTACCAAACTGGTGACCTCTCGGGCATCAATGCCATATCGAGTCCTTCATGTGCACTTTGCGGCAAGACCTTTCCCGGGATCCAAAAATGGAATTCTGAAGGAAGGTGGATAGTCGGAGCGACCATCACTGTCCATGCCGTCCAATCTCAATTCGTGAAAACAAGTGCGGGCGATTTTCAGGTCGCCATCCAAACGCAGCAGAACGCTGGTTCTCTGAAGAACGCAGACGGCTCCGAAGCTCAGGTCGTCAAAGAATCCGGGATGCTGGGAGACTTGATGGTGGCGAGATACGAGAAAGGAAGTTGGGCCGTTCAAAACGTTGACCGGCTCGGGGGCTAAGTAATGAGCCTTGGGGGATTATTGCCGCGGCTCGTGAACGCGGGCGTTCTTGTCTTCGCCTTGCTGATCTCTAGCCCACTTTCTGCGGCAGCGGACGACTCGGAAGTCTCTTGGAGTACTTCTGGACTTGGAGTTTGGCGCTTCGACTCAGCCGCTGGCGTATGGGTGGACGCCCCTGGGGATGTGCCCGCAGATCCTAATACCTACAAATTCGAATATCTCTGTCTCGACGATGCCAAGAACAATTTCGATATTGCTTGCTTGGCCGGAGCAGTGAAATGTGATGCGGGGAATGCTGGGCGACCTGTCGCATGGTACTCATCGCTTCGAGCGTTCACCCCGCCGATCTGGTCAAGGATTCGCCCGGATCGATGTATCTATTCCGAGCGGCCTGATGATGTATTGGGCAGAATCGCGGCGCAAATCCAAACCGCGTTCGAGCAGCTACCTGTCAATCCTGGCAACTCTATTATTCAGCCGAGCCCGCACACTCTCCGAGGTGCCGAGACAAACTTCTATGCGGTAGCCGTCGAACAAGCATTCGCCATCGACATGCTGGGTCAAAGTGTCTCCATCGTTGCAAAGCCCGTGCAGTACACCTGGAACTATGGCGACGGCACGTCGCTCGGACCGCAGACTGCGCCGGGCGGACCCCTCCCACAGGATCGCTGGGGCGAAAAGACGCCCACCAGCCACGCCTATACGCAGACCGGCGATTTCTCAGTGGTGTTGACCACGCATTTCCAAGGCACCTACTCGGTGAATGGCGGGCCGCCGCTGCCCATCCCAGGCCAAGGCCGGTTCAGCTCACCGCCGCAGACGGTCAGCGTCTGGCGCTCAATCACCAGGAACTACGCCGACGACTGCCTCCAAAACCCGCAAGGTCAGGGTTGTCCCGGCGTCGCACCCTCAGCTCCGGCAGGCTGAACCGGCCGCCCTGCTGGTGCCCGACAGAACCGAACTCGACGCAGACGTCATCATTTACGCCACCGGCTAAGGGTCCATGAACGGCTGGCTGGCCGATCTGGTCGCACCCGAGGTGCTCGACGGCGTCGGCAGCTTCGTCGGGGGAGGCGCACCATGTGCGCGGTCCGGGCTCGGATGACGTCAAGGTCCGGGTGCTGAAACCGGCTGCAGAGGCGAGCCGACGCGGCCTTTGGACGTGACGGTGTAACGCCGTTCTGGACGCGAGGGCGGCGTCGTGAAGCCCGCGGGCGCCCTCGTAACGTATCGATCTGGGGACGTCCGCCCGGAGTGATCCGAGTCTCATCAGGAATAGTTGCAGCCGCCTTGCAGTTTCCGACAGTGAACCCATTCCACTGTGAAAGGAATTGCGCATGCTGTTTTCCCCGATGACCATTGGCGAGCTGGAACTGCCCAACCGGCTCGTGATGGCGCCGCTGACCCGGCTTCGGTCCGGCCAGGAAGGAATCCCGGGACCGCTGGTTGTTGAGCACTACCGCCAGCGGGCCTCGCTCGGCCTGATCGTCAGTGAAGGCACCTACCCGAGCCCCGCCGGCCGGGGCTTCCCAGGCCAGCCCGGTCTGGTGACCCCCGAACAGCTCAAGGGCTGGTCCGAGGTCACTGCGGCCGTCCACGCCGAAGGCGGCCGGATCTTCGCCCAGGTCATGCACGCCGGCCGGGTCACGCACCAGGACACGACTGGCGGCCATGAAGTTGTCGCGCCCAGCGCCATCGCGATCGACGGCGAAACCCGCACCTACGCCGGCAAGAAGCCTTTCCCCGTCCCGCGCGCCCTCGCCACTGAGGAACTGCCGGGAATTGTCGAGGAATTCGTCACGGCGTCCCGCAAAGCCGTCGAGGCACGGTTCGACGGCGTGGAGCTGCACTCCGCCAACGGTTACCTGCTCCACGAATTCCTGACCCCGTCTGCCAACCAGCGCGACGACATCTACGGCGGTTCCCCGGAGAACCGCGTCCGCTTCGTCATTGAAGTGGCCGAGGCTGTCGTTGCAGCCCTCGGCGCAGACCGCGTGGGCATCCGCATTTCGCCGGAGCACAACGTCCAGGGCGCTCTCGAACTGGATGCGGCCGATGTGCAGGAGACCTACGGCCGGCTCGTCGACGGTCTGGCTCCCTTGAAGCTGGCGTACCTCAGCGTCCTTCACAAGGAGCCCACGAGTGCACTGGTCCAGGACCTCCGCGCACGCTTCGGGGGAACGTTCCTCGTCAACACGGGCTTTGGCGTCGTCACGACGCGCGATGAGGCAGTGGCGCTCGTGGCGGACGGTCACGCTGACGCCGTCGTCGTCGGACGCCCGGCCATCGCGAACCCGGACCTGGCCCGCCGCTGGCGCGAAGGCCTGCCCGTCAACGAGCCCGATCCGTCCACGTTCTACGCGGACGGCGCTACGGGCTACACGGACTACCCGGCGTACCAGAACTAGGGCCAAGCCAGGCCCGTCGCCGGGGGACATGTCCATCGGCAGCCACCAACAGTGGGCAGAACACCATTCTGCCCACTGTTGGTGTTTAAGAATGGGCATGTCCCCCGGAGTGGGATCCGAAGAATGAGCATGCTCTTCGCGCGCTCCCTAGATGTATTACCCACGGAGGTTGGTGACATTCGGCGTGGTGGGGTGACATGAAGAAGACCTCCGAGTGGAGTGGGGCTTGTCTAGAGTCCAGTTCCACAAACGGAGGTCTTCGTGTCCCACCCTAATGCTTTTCTCGCGCCGAAGGGCCGAC
>NZ_JBFTIK010000017.1:0-85367 GCF_056394725.1 Arthrobacter sp. 10N418 | reverse complement strand
CCCGTGCCCGTCCAGGACGGCCGGTTCCCCGGTGGCGCCCAGCAGGGACAGGACCGGGACGGTGACCAGGACCTGCGCCCGAGGCAACGGCACACCCCCGCACCCGCCCCCGACCATCCCCGCACCCGGACCGGTACCGGTGCCGGTACCGTCAGTCATTCCGCTGGTGAGGAGCCAGGTGGCGGTGATGTCGGCGCGGAGCTGGGTCAGGGTCCTGGCCTCGCCCGGGCCCTGCAGGGTCCGGGCGGCCGCGGTGGACCGTTCCCAGATCCCCGCCGCGGTCTCGGCCGTGAGATAGGCCGAAAGCCACGCCATGCCGTCCCGGTCCGGGACGTACTCCACCCGCCGGTCCGCAGCGGACGCGGTGTGACGGTTCTCGATGCTCTCCCGGTGGTGGCGTTCCCGCCAGGCGCGCGCCTTGGCCCGGAACCGGGACGCCACCAGGTCCCCGGCCGGGCACCCGCGGGCCGCGCCCGCTGCCTCCGGGTCCAGGAAATGCCCCTCCAGCGCCGCCGCCCCGCACCCGTCCAGGCCGCCGGTTTCGTCGACGATGATCCTAGCGTGCTGCCAGGAAATCGTCCCSGCCTCAAGCGCTCCCAGGGTCAGCGGCAGCACCGCCGTCAACGCCTCGGACTCGGACAGGAAGGCACCGGCGGCCCGTTCGCTGACGGTCAGGACACAGGCGACCTCGGCCACCACCGCCATCTCCGACGCGGCACGGTCCTGCCGGGACGCCCCCGGAGCCRCCAGCAACCTGGCCGCCTGCACATACTCCGCGGCCAGCCGCACCTTCAACGCCGCAGTCCGGGCCTCCAACCGGGCCACCTCGGCCAACCCGTCCAGGCAATCATCCGCCAGATCCCGCAACGGATCCGCGCCGGACGGCTCAGCGCCGCCCCCACCCACGCCAGTGAAAACCGCCAGCGCAGCAGCGGACGCAGCGACAGCCGCCACCGCCTCCCTGCACCCCGCACTCAAAACCGCTCCGCTCTTCACACCCACAGACTATGACCAGCCACCGACAATTTGATGACATTGGCCGTCCTCGACGGCGCGGGCAGTACCCCGCCGTGGGAGCAGCCTGGCCTTGCTCGGTTTTGACGGCTTTTACGGTGACTGCGCGTCTGCTCCGGTACATCGCGGACCGTATTGGAGCGGAAATGCAGAGTCAGACTCTTCAGCACTCTTCCACCACCAGGCGCAGCTGCCGTCGTGGACTGCCCTCCGCCAGGAGCGCCGGCGCCGACCACAATCCTCAGCAGCCGCTCAGGTGCCGCCTCGGCCGTTCCTGCCGGTAGATGTACCGGCAGGATTCACGGAATCCGGCTTGTGTGTACAGATCACGGGCTCCGGCGTTGGAAGCCGTCACCAGAAGCCAGTAGCCACCCAAACCGCGGACGTCGCCCTCGCAGAGGAGCGCCCGGACAATCCGGCCACCGTAGCCGCGCCGGCGCGCATCCGGGCGCGTCGCCATGCAGTACAGGCCACCCCAGCGGGGCCCGGCGGGCCCAGTGTCGGGCAGGGCGAGGCGTGCGACGGCGGCGGGCACGCCGTCGTCCCGGACCAGCGCGTACAGGGCCGGGCACCCGTCGAGGATGCCGCGGGCGACGGCGAGTCCGGCCACTCCCCCATGCCCGTCGACGCTCCACCACAGGTCCAGCCACTCCGCCGACGGCTCGGCGGACATCTCCACGGCCGTGCCCGGGCCGACGGAGTCCGCGGCGGCCACCGGCCCGGATCGACGGGCAAGGACCAGGGTTTCCGATTGCCGGGTGAAGCCTGCATCGTCGAGCACCGTGTTCAGGGCGGCCGAGCGTGGCCCGTCAAAGACTTGGAAGATCAGCGGCAGACGGCGGTTCCGGTACCAAAGCCGGGCCGCCCGGACTGCGGCGAGCAGCTGGTGAGGGTCCTCGCCGGGCTCCCGCGCCCAGACCGAGTTCGCCCGTTGTGTCACGCCGGAGGCCGCCCGCAGCACCCACTCACCGGACTCCTGCCGCCCGGCGGCGGGCCACGCTGAATCCATGAGCGCCTCCAGCCCGGGAACCGCCAGGGCAGTCAGTGCGGGGCTCGGGTTAGGGTCCATCGAGATTCTCCGTCCGGTACGGCTGCGGGCAACAGGGAAGACAGCAGGGGCTCCCCGGTTTCCCGGGAAGCCCCTGCTGCTAACGCGTCCAGATTACTTCTTGTCGTCGTCGGCTTTCTTGGCTTCAGGCTTGAAGTCCACGCCGGCTTCCTTGCGCTGCTGGGCCGTGATAGGGGCGGGCGCCTGCGTCAGCGGGTCATAGCCGCCGCCGGACTTCGGGAAGGCGATGACGTCGCGGATGGACTCAACGCCTGCCAGCAGGGCGACAACGCGGTCCCAGCCGAAGGCGATTCCGCCGTGGGGAGGGGCGCCGAACTTGAAGCCTTCCAGGAGGAAACCGAACTTCGTCTGCGCGTCTTCCTTGTCCAGGCCCATGAGCTCGAAGACGCGCTCCTGGACTTCGCGCTCGTGGATACGGATGGAGCCGCCACCGATTTCGTTGCCGTTGCAGACGATGTCATAGGCGTAGGACAGGGCCGACTCGGGATCCTGGTCAAAGCTGTCCATGAACTCGGGTTTGGGCGAGGTGAATGCGTGGTGCACGGCAGTCCACTTGCCGGTACCGACGGCGACGTCACCGGAAGCGACGGCAGCGGCAGCTGGTTCGAACATGGGGGCGTCAACCACCCAGCAGAAGGCCCAGTCAGACGGGTTGATGAGGCCGGTGCGGTGCCCGATCTCAACCCGGGCCGCGCCCAGGAGGGCGCGCGAGGGCGTCTTCTCGCCCGCGGCGAAGAAGATGCAGTCGCCGGGCTTGGCGCCCACGGCGCCGGCGAGGCCGGCCCGCTCGGTGTCGGTGAGGTTCTTGGCCACGGGGCCGGCGAGTTCGCCGTCTTCCTTGTACAGGACATAGGCAAGGCCCTTGGCGCCGCGCTGCTTCGCCCATTCCTGCCAGGCATCAAGCGCACGGCGGGCCTGTGAGGCTCCGCCCGGCATGACGACGGCGCCGACGTAAGGCGCCTTGAAGACGCCGAAGTTGGTGTCCTTGAAGAATTCCGTGAGCTCGGTGAGCTCCAGGCCGAACCGCAGGTCCGGCTTGTCCGAGCCGTACCGCGCCATGGCATCGTGGAATGTGATCCGCTGGATCGGCGTCGGGATCTCGACGTCGATCAGCTTCCAGAGCGCCTTGACGATGTCCTCGCCGAGACGGATGATGTCGTCCTGCTCCACGAAGCTGGCTTCGATATCGAGCTGGGTGAATTCAGGCTGGCGGTCCGCGCGGAAGTCCTCATCGCGGTAGCAGCGGGCAATCTGGTAGTACTTCTCGAAGCCACCGACCTGCAGGAGTTGCTTGAACAGCTGCGGGGACTGCGGCAGCGCGTACCAGGAACCCGGCGCGAGGCGCGCGGGGACCACGAAGTCGCGGGCGCCTTCCGGCGTCGAGCGCGTGAGCGTGGGCGTTTCGATCTCCACGTAGCCGTCCTGGTGGAGCAACTCGCGGGCCACGCGGTTGGCCTCGGAGCGCAGGCGCATGTTGCGGGCAGGGCCCGGGCGGCGCAGGTCAAGGTACCGGTGCTTGAGGCGGGCTTCCTCACCGACCTCGACGTGCTCATCGATCTGGAATGGCAGCGGGTCCGAGGTGTTGAGGATGGTCACCTTCTCGGCCATGACCTCGATCTCGCCGGTGGGCAGGGCCGGATTCTCGTTGCCCTCGGGGCGCTTGGAGACGGTGCCGACAATCTGCAGCACGTACTCGTTGCGCAGGCCGTGGAAGACTTCCTCTTCACGGACGACCACCTGGGCGACGCCCGAAGCGTCGCGCAGGTCAACGAATGCGACACCACCGTGATCACGACGCCGGCCGACCCAGCCGGCCAGGGTTACGGTTTGTCCAATGTGCTCGGAGCGGAGTGATCCGAGGTCATGTGTGCGCAGCACAGCATTCCTTTCAGGTGGCGTTCAAGAGGATCGCTACGGGAACGATCCCGTTCGAGTTTACCCGGTGGAAAGGAACGTCCCGCCATGGCGGCCCGGGGTTCGGCCAACCGCCGCGGTCCCGCCGGCCAGCAGCGGTATGCCCGGCAGATCAGCCGACTTCCACGGGCGTTGCGGGCATCCGTCCCCATTCAGCCCAGGATCCGTCGTAGACCCGGACGTGTTCGCGCCCGGCCAGGTAGGTCAGCGCGAACCATGCCGTGCACGCGCGGGCACCGACCGTGCAGTATGTGATGACCTCCCCGCCTGAGTCAGCCACCGGGGCCAGAAGCCGCCGCACGTCCTCGGCGCTCCGGAACGCCCCGTCTGGCGTGCGCAATCCGTCGATCCCCAGGTGCACGGCTGAGGGGATGCGTCCGGCGCGGCCCCCGGGCTCAGGCACTCCTGACGGCCAGAACCGCTCGCCGCGGAATTCAGCGTCGGTGCGGACATCCAGGACGGTTACCGCGGGGCGCCCGATCGCCTCTTCCACCGCTTGTTGCTCGGCGCGGACACGCCGGTCCGGGTCAGGCAGCGGGTAGTTGGTCGCAGCTGGCACGGGCGTCTCCGCGGTCCAAGGCCGGCCGCCCTGCTCCCAGGTAGATCTCGACGTGTCCAGGATGCAGGCCTTGGTATGGCCGTAGAGCTTCATCAGCCAGAAGCCCATCGCCGGTGCATAGCCGTAGAAGACCACGGTCGAGTCCGGGCTAATTCCGGACTTCCCCAGCAGTTCCTCCAAGGCCGCCTTGCCCACGAGCCTGTAGTCGGCGTCCTTGAGGTCCCGGTAGATGTTCCACAGGGCGGCGCCCTGAATATGCCCCTCGTTGTAGGCCGCGCTGCTCACGTCAACTTCGACAACCCGAAGCAGCGGATCGCGAAGGTGCTCCTCTAGCCATTGCGGGCCAACGAGAACTTCATCGCTGCCGTAGTGTCCGTCCTGCACTGCGGAACCTCCTCCTGGAAGATCCATCCCCGCAGGGGTCCCGGGGCGGAGCCTGGAAGCCGACAGATTGTGAGAAATTTCAAGCCCAATCTAGGCAAACTTTACGCCGCCGCCAAGAGGCTTTACGCCGCCGCCAAGAGGATTGACACAGGATCGCGCGGAAAGCGGCGGCGCGGGGCGGAGGCTAGCCCTTAAGGACCCGCACGTGCAGGTCTTCCTCAGCCGGGGTCCAGCTGGCGGGATCGGCGTCGTACTGTTCACCCGTGCGGATGTCCTTGACCTGGTGCTTGCCGTCGTCGTCCGTGAACCAGACGAAGGGAATACCGCGCCGGTCCGCGAACTTGATCTGCTTGCCGAACTTCTCCGCCTTGGCTGCGACCTCGGTGGCGATACCGCGGCTCCGCAGCTGCGCGGCGATGTCCTGGGCTGCGCCCCAGCTGTCGTCGTTGTTGAGCGCCACCAGCACCGCGGTGGGGACGGACCGCGAGGCCTTGGCGAGGTCCTGGCTGAGGATCCGCGAGACCAGGCGCGTCACGCCGATCGAGAGTCCGACGCCGGGGAACTTGCGGTTGCCCTTGCTGGCCAGGGCGTCGTAGCGTCCGCCGGAGCAGATCGAGCCGAGCTGCTCGTGTCCCACCAGCACCGTCTCAACGACCGTGCCGGTGTAGTAGTCCAGTCCGCGGGCGATGCTGAGGTCAGCAACCACCCGTCCGGGCGCGCGCTGCACGGCGGCCGCAATGACCTGCTCCAGCTCGTTCAAGCCTTCCTCAAGCAGCTCATTCGTGACGCCCAGCGCCCGGACCTGCACCACGAAGGACGTGTCGCCCGTGCGGATTCCGGCAAGCTTCAACGCTGCCTGCGCCTGGTCCTCGGTGGCGCCGAGTTCCGATTTGAGGAGGTCCGCCACCTTGGCCGGCCCTATCTTCTCGAGCTTGTCGATGCTACGGAGCACTCCGGCTGTGTCGGTGAGCCCAATGCCGTTGTAGAACCCCTCGGCGAGCTTGCGGTTGTTGATCCGGAGCAGGAAGTCGGGGATCGGCAAGGCGTTCAGGGCCTCGGCGATCACGAGGGCAATCTCGACGTCGTAGCGGAACGGCAGTTCGCCGTCGCCGACGACGTCGATGTCCGCCTGGGTGAACTCGCGGGCACGACCTTCCTGGGGACGCTCGCCGCGCCAGACCTTCTGGATCTGGTAGCGGCGGAACGGAAACGCGAGATAGCCGGCGTTTTCCACGACGTAGCGGGCGAACGGCACGGTGAGATCGAAATGCAGGGCCAGGGCGTGCGGGTCGCCTTTGCCCTTGGCCTCTTCACCCTCGTCGTCCTGGAGGCGGCTCAGGCCGTAGACCTCCTTGTCGATTTCGCCCTTGCGCAGCAACTGCCCGACCGTTTCCACGGCGCGGGTCTCGATTGACGAGAAGCCATGGAGTTCAAAGGTCCGCCGCAGCGTGTCCAGCACATGCAGCTCCACCAGCCGCTCCTCGGGAAGCCACTCGGGGAATCCGGACAGGGAGGCTGTGCGTGCCATGGTGGATTTTTCTCCTCTGGTTACGACGGTGGTGACAACGGCCGGGGCGTCTTGCGCCGCATTCTCCGCCGAAACGTACGGAAGATGGGCGGCAGACCGGCCAGTCGTGCATAAACTGTGTGCGGCAGTCAGTTTATGCTTCCGGCGCTTGCAACTTCTAATACGGCCGGGGGCGCACGGCTGCCGGCAGCATGACAGCTGAACCCGCGACGGCGCCGACGGACCGTTCCGGTGTCAGCCCTACAACCAGGAGGACTTTTGGCGGCCAGTTCACGGAGCGCCCGCGATGCCAAGCGGCGCGTCCAGCAGATGGAGGCAAAGCGCGAACTGCGCCGGGAGCAGGACAAGCGCCGCAAACGCGACAACGCCCTGGCGATCGGTGCGGGCACGGCTGCCGTCGTCGTCGCCCTGGTCCTCCAATTGACTGTCTTCTCCTCCAATCCGAGCGAGCAGGAGTACGCGGCCGCGCAGGCAGGACTCACGAGTCCGTCCGCCACCGCCACGCCGTCGGCCTCCCCCACGAACGCCGACAACATCCCGAAGCCGGAAACGGCCGCAGGCAAGACCTTTACCGGCGAGCTGAAGCTCAACACCGGGACCCTGGGCGTGGAGCTGGACGGCACCAAGGCGCCTCAGGCGACAGCCGTATTCAAGTCCCTCGCTGACCAGAGCTTCTACAACGGCCTCAGCTGCCACCGCCTGACCACGGGCGATACTTTCGGTGTCCTGCAGTGCGGCTCCAAGGCCGGTGACGGCAGCAGCGATCCGTCGTACACGTGGGGCCCTCTGGAGAACACCCCGCCGGACAACAAATACCCGGCCGGAACTATCGCCGTCGCCCGGACCGGCGGAAACGCCAACGGCAACGGCACGCAGTTCTTCATCGTGTACAAAGACACTGTCATCCCTGCCGACGCTGCCGGGGGCTACACAGTGGTGGGCAAGGTGACCTCCGGGCTGGACGTGGTGACGGCTATTGCTGCTGCCGGCCTTAAACCCGGTGATAACCCCACCGACGGCGCTCCGGCGGAACCAGTCACGATAGACTCGTTCTCACTGAAGTAACCAGCCAAGGCCCTGGCGGCCACGGTCCCGGTATTTCCCTCCAAGCGAAAGACTTCTAGCGGTGACAGACAGTCAGAAATCCGACGAAACTTTGGCAGCAGCAGCTGGCAACGAAACCGAAGCCGAGGCATCCCCTGCCGCAGGCACGAACCCGGGCACCAGCCAGATCGAAGCCGTAGCGACACCCGCTGAGGCTGAGCTGACTGCGGCCGAGTCCCCTGAGGCTGAGCCGGCTGAAGCGGAGTCCCCCGCTACCGAGCCGGCCGAGGCACCCGCCGAAGCCGCACCGGCCGCGCCGTCTCCCTCCCCCGCACCGGCCCCGGGAGCCGCCCCGGCGCATCGTCCCGCGCCGTCCCCCGCTGCATTCGCGGGCCGGCCCAAGGCCAAGCCGTCTGCGGCCGCACCGGCGCCCGCGCCGGTGGCCGTGTCCTCCGCCGCCTCGCTCGCCGAAGCCGCCCGCTGGGGCCGGGTCGAGGGTGACGGCCACGTGTTCCTGACCCTCGACGGCGAGGAACACCCCGTCGGCCAGTATCCCGGCGTCAGCGCGGACGAGGCCCTGGGGTACTTTGCCCGGAAGTACGACGACGTCGTCGCTCAGATCGTCCTGCTCGAACAGCGTGTCAGCTCCAAGGCCCCGACCACCGACATGCAAAAGACCGTCACGCATCTGCGCGAGCAGCTGGCCGAGCGCAACATGGTGGGCGACCTCCGCTCCGCCGAGAACCGCCTGGACGCCCTTGTCGCGCAGATCGGCGAACTCGAGAAGGTCGAGAAGGCCGAACACGACGCCGTCCGTGCCGCCGAGCTCGCGGCCCGCGAGGCCATCGTCGCCGAAGCCGAGGACATCGCGGGCCACGATCCTGCCCAGATCCAGTGGAAGACCTCCAGCGCGCGGATGAACGAACTGTTCGAGAGCTGGAAAACGGCCCAGAAGAGCGGCGTCCGGCTCGGCCGCAGCAACGAAGACGCCTTGTGGAAGCGGTTCCGCGCTGCCCGCACGGTCTTCGACCGCCACCGCCGGGCATACTTCTCCCAGCTGGACAGCAACAACTCGGCGGCCAAGGCAGCCAAGGAGAAGCTGATCACCGAGGCCGAAGCGTTGTCCTCCTCGACCGACTGGGGATTCGCGGCCGGCGAGTACCGCCGGCTGATGGACGAGTGGAAGTCCTCCCCCCGCGCCAGCCGCAAGGACGACGACGCGCTGTGGGCACGCTTCCGCGCCGCCCAGGACGTCTTCTTCACCAACCGGCAGGCCGCCAACGACGAGATCGACCAGGAATACGGCGCGAACCTGGTGGTCAAGGAAGCACTGCTGGTTGAAGCCAACGAACTTCTGCCCATCAAGGACCTCGCCACCGCGAAGAAGGCCCTGCAATCCATCCGTGACCGGTGGGAAGAGGCCGGCAAGGTCCCGCGGGCCGAGATGGGACGTGTCGAGGCCGGCCTTCGGAAGGTCGAGGACGCCGTCCGTCACGCCGAAGACGAGAACTGGAAGCGTTCGAACCCGGAAACGAAGGCGCGCACCAACAGCGCCTTGTCGCAACTGGAATCCGCCATCGCCGGCCTCAAGGATGACTTGGCCAGGGCCGAGAAAGCCGGGGACCAGCGCAAGATCAAGGCAGCCCGGGAGGCCCTCGAGGCACGCCAGGCATGGTTGGAGCAACTGGAACGCTCAGCGAGCGAACTCTCCTAGCAGAACCGCCGCTACAGGCCCCGCTCCGGTTATCCACATGGCCGGGACGGGGCCTGTTCCGTCTCCCGGGTAGGGCGCCACGATGGCTGAATGATACCCCTGCCCCGCAGTCCTGCTGTTATCCCTGCAACGCCGCAGCGTGGAGTGCCAATGCCTGGATTCCCGCAGCCGGGTGCCGCCCCTTCCGGCCACGCTCAATCCGGCCCGGCGGTCCCCGCTCCGGCGCTACCCGGTCCGGCCCCGGGCGAGCTCTACTCACCCGGGGCGCTGTTCACGTGGCCAGAGCTGCAGTCCATGGCGTCCGACGGCGTGCTGACGCAGCTGTTCCAGTCGGGATACCTTCCGCCGGGCACGCGGTCCACCCCTCAGCTGCGGGCCCGTGCGGCCGCCCTCAGCATTCCGCCCCTCATTCGCCAGCGGGTGGTGGCCGGACGGATGACGGCGGCCTGGATCTACGGTTGCGCCCGTCCCCCGGACCGCCTGGCACTCCTGGTGGACGCGAACCGAAGAATTTCCAGCCTCAGGCCCACGCGCGGCTGCACGTTCCACGAAGTGCGGCTGGGACCATTCGACGCCGTGAGCCTCGGGGGTCTGATGGTGGCCAGCCCGCTGCGCACGGCGGTGGACATTGCCCTGCATGTGGAGGCCGACCGTGCCGTGCCGGCACTCGCCGCACTCCTTGCCCGTCCCGAGCTGGAGGTCAAACTGCGCCTGCTCACGCTCGCGGTCGAAGCCAGCCCGCGCGTGCCGCACAAGAAGGCGGCGCTGGAGAAGCTCGCAGCCTTGGTACCCGCGCGCCCGAGCGGGCCGGCCAATGCGCCCGGCTAACTCCGGCGCCTGTTTCCGGTGGTGCGGTACACGTCAAAGACGCCGTCAATGCGGCGGACCGCGCTGAGCACGTGGCTGAGGTACTTGGGGTCGCCCATCTCGAAGGCAAACTTGGAGATCGCCACCCGGTCAGTGGAAGTGTGCACGCTGGCCGCCAGGATATTAACGTGGTTTTCCGAGAGAATCCTGGTCACGTCCGACAGCAACGATTTCCGGTCAAGCGCCTCGACCTGGATTTCCACCAGGAACACGCTGGACTGCGTCGGGGCCCACTCCACGTCGACGATCCGGTCAGGCTGGTCCATGAGGCCGGTCACGTTGGTGCAGTCCGTCCGGTGCACGGACACTCCCGAGCCGCGGGTGACGAAGCCAAGGATCGGATCGGGCGGCACCGGGGTGCAACAGCGGGCGAGCTTCACCCAGACGTCGTCGACACCGCGGACCACGACGCCGGAATCGGAGTAGCGGACCTTGCTGACCTGGGTGGGAATGGAGACCTCGGACAGGTCCTCGTCGGGGGTTTCGTGGCCGCCGAGGCTTTCGACGAGGCGCTCCATGACCGACTGCGCCGAGGTGTGCCCGTCGCCCACCCCCGCATAGAGTCCGGAGATGTCCACATACTTGAAGTCCTCGGCGATCGCGGCCAGCGCGTCATGTGTCATGAGCCGCTGCAGGGGAAGGTTCTGCTTGCGCATCGCCTTGGTCAGGAGCTCCTTGCCGCGGTCAATCGCTTCTTCGCGCCGCTCCTTGCTGAACCACTGCCTGATTTTATTGCGGGCGCGGGCGCTCTTGACGAAGTGCTGCCAGTCCTGGCTGGGACCCGCGCCCTCGGCCTTGGAGGTGAAGATTTCCACCCAGTCGCCGTGGTTCAGTTCGCTGTTGAGGGGCACCAGCTTGCCGTTGACCCGCGCGCCGATGGTCCGGTGGCCCACCTCGGTGTGGACCGCGTAGGCGAAGTCGACCGGGGTGGAGCCGGCCGGCAGGGCCATGACCTCGCCCTTGGGGGTGAAGACAAACACTTCCCGGGCGTTGATTTCAAACCGCAGGGAGTCGAGGAACTCGCCCGGATCGGAAGTCTCCTGCTGCCAGTCGACGAGCGAGCGCAACCAGCCCATGTCGCCGTCGCGCGGGCTGCCGGGGCCGGCGGCCGTGCGGTTCGGCTGGTCCTTGTACTTCCAGTGGGCGGCGACGCCGTATTCGGCGCGCCTGTGCATTTCATGGGTGCGGATCTGGATCTCGACGGGCTTGCCGCCCGGCCCGATCACCGTGGTGTGCAGCGACTGGTACATGTTGAACTTGGGCATCGCGATGTAGTCCTTGAACCGCCCGGGGAGGGGGTTCCAACGCGAGTGCATGGCGCCGAGGGCCGCGTAACAGTCGCGGACGGAATCGACCAGCACCCGCACGCCCATGAGGTCGTTGATGTCGTCGAAGTCTTTGTCCCGCACGATCATCTTCTGGTAGATCGAGTAGTAGTGCTTGGGACGGCCGGAAATCGTGGCCTTGATCTTGGCCGCGCGCAGGTCTTCGGCGATCTGGTTTCGGATGACGCTCAGGTTTTTTTCACGTTCCGGCGTCCGGTCCCCCACCATGCGGACGATTTCCTCGTAGACCTTCGGGTACAGGGCCGCGAAGGACAGGTCCTCCAGTTCCCACTTGATGGTGTTCATGCCGAGCCGGTGGGCCAGCGGCGCGAAGATTTCAAGGGTTTCCCGGGCCTTGCGTGCCGAGGACTCCGCGGAGACGAAGCGCCATGTGCGGGCGTTGTGGAGACGGTCCGCGAGCTTGATCATGAGCACCCGGATGTCCTTGGCCATAGCCACGACCATCTTGCGGACCGTTTCGGACTGTGCAGCTTCACCGAAGCTGACCTTGTCCAGCTTGGTCACGCCGTCCACGAGCATCGCAACTTCCGGGCCGAACTCAGCCTTGAGGTCGGCAAGGGTGTAGGCGGTGTCCTCGACCGTGTCGTGGAGAAGGGCAGCGGCGAGCGTCGTTCCGCTAAGCCCGAGTTCGGCGAGGATGGTGGCGACGGCCACCGGGTGGGTGATGTAGGGGTCCCCGCTTTTGCGCTTTTGGCCGCGGTGGCAGCGCTCGGCCACGACGAAGGCCCGCTGGATGAGGTCGAAGTCCTCTTTGGGGTTATTGGCCCGCACGGTCCGCAGCAAGGGCTCGAGGATCGGCGAGTAGGCGGGCGCTCCCCGCCCCGTCAGGCGGGCCAGGCGGGACCGGGTACGTTCGCGGCGGCCGGGGAACGTGGGGCGGGCTCCTGAATTGTCGACAGGCACGGGAACATCGGGGCGTCCGGGAGCCGCCACGCCAGTCTGTAGACCTTGGGCCGGGCCCTTATCCGCCGGTGCCGCCGGCACCGGCGTCGAACGTTCTTCCAATGGAGCACCTCTCACAACCGGTTAATTATTCAAGTGTATTCCCGCGGCAGGATACTTCGATAACCCGCCGGGATACGGCCACGGGCCGGAGATCGTCACGGATGACGATCTCCGGCCCGTGGCCCGTGCGGCTAGGCCGTGGCGGGCACTGCCGGCACGGCTGCCTTGCTGGCCGCATCCGCGCGTCGCTGTTCCACACGCTTGGCCTGCTTGACGAGGTCGGGCTCGCCCTGGCGCAACCAGGCATAGAGCGGGGCAGCAACGAAGATCGTGGCGGCCGTTCCGATCAGGATGCCCACGAACAGGGCCAGGGACAGGTCCCGCAGCGTGCCGGCGCCCAGGAGGCCAGCCCCGATGAAGAGGATGGCCCCAACCGGCAGGATGGCCACCATCATGGTGTTGATGGAGCGGACCAGGGTCTGGTTGACGGCCAGGTTGACCTCTTCGGCGAAGGTCCGCCGGGTGGAGGCCTGCAGGTCCGCGGTGTTTTCCCGGATCTTGTCGAAGACCACCACCGTGTCATACAGCGAGTAGCTGAGGACCGTCAGGAACCCGATGATCGCCGACGGCGTCACCTCGAAGTCACTGAGCGAGTACACACCGGCGGTGATCAGCATGGTCACGATCATGCCTGCGAGGGCGGACAGCGACATCTTCCATGTCCGGAAGTACAGCGCCATCAGCACGGCGGCAAGACCCACGAAGATCGCCAGGCCCAGGAGGGCCTGCTTCGTGACGTCGGCGCCCCACGTGGGACCGACGAAGGTGGAGGTCACTTCGTTGTCCGTCACGCCGTAGGCACTGGTGAGGCCCGCCTTGATGCGGAGCGTCTCATCATCCGTGAGCTTGTCGGTCTGGATGCGCATCGTGTTGCCGGCGACGTTGGCAACGCGGGGCACGCTGCCGGCGACAACATCCTTGACCGCTTTCTCGCCGAGGGCCGAGTCTGTCGTCTTGACGTTGGAGACCGTGAACTCGGATCCGCCGCGGAACTCGATTCCGAGGTTGAAGCCGCCCTTGGCGACGGGTAGGAGGATCGAGAGGGCGACGGCGACAGCCGCGACCAGGAACCAGATCTTTTTGGACTTGACGAAGTCGTACGAGCGCTTGCCCGTGTAGAGCTCGTTTCCGAATGTGGCGAAGCTGGCCATTTACTTGCCCTCCTTGGCTGCGCTCTTGGCGGAACCGGCGAGTTGTTCTTGTTTGCCCTGTTCCTGCTTTTCCGCGAGGCGGCGTTCTGCAATGGTCATCCTGCGCTCGGCTTCGGCCACGGCTCCGGTGTTCTTGGCGCGGACCGCGACGGCGGGCCTGTCCTCCGGCGTGCGGATCCGGCCCGCGCCCCGGTACAGGGGCACGGCACCGAGACGCTTGGGATCAAGCCCCGAGAACCGGTGACCTTCGCCGAAGAACTTCGTCCGGGACAGCACCTGCAGGGTCGGGTGGGTGAACATGAAGACGACGATGAGGTCGGCGATCGCAGTAAGGCCCAGGGTGAAGGCGAAGCCGCGGACGTTGCCCACGGCGACGAAGTACAACACCAGGGCAGCGAGGAGGTTCACAGCCTTGGATGCGAGGACGGTGCGCTTCGCGCGCTTCCAGCCGTTCTGTACGGCCGAGACCAGTCCCCTGCCTTCGCGCAGCTCATCGCGGATACGTTCGAAGTAGACGATGAACGAGTCCGCTGTCTGGCCGATGGCCACGATGAGGCCCGCCACGCCGGCGAGGGAAAGACGGTAGTTCTCCGTCCAGCCGAGAATTGCGATGGCAAGGTAGGTCAGCGCACCGGCCACCACCAGGGAGGCAATGGTGACGAAGCCCAGCGCCCGGTATTGGAACAGCGAATAGACGACCACCAGTAGCAGGCCAATCACGCCGGCCAGCAGGCCCATCCTGAGCTGCTCACCACCGAGGGTCGCAGAAATCTGTTGCTCGCTTTGGATCTCGAAGCTGATCGGAAGGGCACCGAACCGCAGCTGGTCCGAGAGGGCCTTTGCCGACTGCTCGGTGAAGCCGCCGGTGATCTGCGGGCGGCCGTCCGTGATGACGGCAAGGGAGCGCGGGGCGGAGATGACCTGGTCATCGAGGACAATGGCGAACTGTGCCTTGGGGTCCGATCCGCCCTGGGCCTGGGACGCCGCGTAGAACTGGTACAGGCGCTCGGTAACGTCCTTGAACTTGGCCGTTCCCTGGTCGTCGAACTGGATGTTCACTGCCCACTCGTTGGTCACGGCACCCTGGGCGCCGCGCTGCAGCTGGAAGGAAGAGGACTTGATGCTCGAACCCTTGACCTCGACCGGGCCAAGAATGTACTTGACGGCGGGAGACTTGTCGGAGGCCGGCTCGCAGGTGACCAGCGGTTTGGCCGGGTCGGAGCGTTCCTGCTTGTCCTGGGAGGGATGGTCGCAATCGAGCGTCTCAAACTTCTTTTGGACGTCCGCGGTGATCCAGTTCGTGTCGCTGCTGTTGGCGGGGGCCGCTGTCGGCTTGGGCAGCTTGTCATCCGGGGTCAGGGACGCCGTCGGGACGGGGGCGCCCGCGCCGGCCTGGAGGACCGGCCGGAAGTTCATGTCCGCTGATGCCTGGATCAGGGCCCGGGTCTCCTTGGACGGGGTCCCGGGAAGGCTTACCACCACGTTGCGGCCGGACTGCGTGCTGATTTCAGCCTCCGCGACGCCGGAGCCGTCGACGCGCTGGCGGATGATCGACACGGCCTGGTTGAGCTGGTCTTCGGTGATGTTCGAACCGCCCTCAACCTTGGGCGCGAGGATCATCTGCGTGCCGCCTTCAAGGTCCAGGGCGAGCTTGGGGGCCCAGCTCGCATGTCCGGCCATGGTGCCGGCCGCCAGGACGGTTGTCATGACGGCCAGAATAACGCCAAGCCAGACCAGCACCCTGCGGGCTGTGTTTTTGGGGCCAGTTCGTGCCATTGTCGATCTTTCTATTAATTGCGGAGGAGCCGCCGGTGCCGGCCGTAGGACCTAACACCGGCGGATGCCGCGGCAGTTGCTTCGCGGCACAGCTCAAAGAGGCAGACTAGCTGTCTTTCTTGCCTTCGTCGTTGAGGCGCCGCAGGGTTTCGTCAGGCGTTTCAGCGGCGGGGGCATTGAGCTCCGCCTTATCGATCGTCAGCGACGAGGCGTCGTCGGGAACAACCGCGGCGTCCTCGGCGGCGGCAACGGGCTCGACAATCTTGGTGACGGCCTGGCGGTGCACGGTGGCCAGGTTTCCCGGGGAGAGTTCCAGCAGGACCTTGTTTTCTGCCTCGTCGATTTCAACGATGCGGCCGAACAGGCCGAAACTCGTCATGACCTCGACGCCGGGGCCGAATTTCGACTGGAGCTCAGTCTGCTGCTTCTGCGTCTTCTTGTTGCGGCGGAACATCATGAAGACGAAGACGCCGAGCATGACGAACAGGAGAATTGTCATTGGATCCAAAGGGAAATTCCATTCTTTACTTGCCTAGCTGATTTACCAGCAACGTCCGCTTTGCCCCGGCAGCCTGGGCAAGGATGCCGGGCAACAGACCAGGCAGGAGAGACTGCCAGGCCACCGGCGGCCTCGTGCTTGCCGCCGCAGAAACAAAGACCCGAACGTGCCGAGCGTCATACCAGTCTAAAGGGAAAAACGCTAGGCAGTGCTATTGACTGTTACGGATCCACTCGGGATCGGCTTCTTCGCCGAGCCCGCCGCCCGGTTCAGCGGCCGTGAAAAGTTCCAACGGGTCCTGTGCGAAGACGCCCGGGGGGACCGCGAACCCGAGGTGGGTCCAGGCCGGTGCAAGGGCAATCCTGCCCCGCGGCGTCCGTCCCAGCAGGCCCTCGCGGACCAGGTACGGTTCGGCGACCGTTTCAACGGTTTCCGTTTCCTCGCCGACGGCGATGGCCAGTGTGGACAGGCCCACCGGTCCCCCGCCGAACTTGGTGATGAGCGCTTCCAGGACCGCCCGGTCCAGCCGGTCGAGGCCGCGTTTGTCCACTTCATACATGTCCAGGGCGGCCGAGGCCGCGCGTGCATCAATCTGCTCGATGCCATGTACCAGCGCCCAGTCCCGTACGCGCCGGAGCAGCCGGTTGGCGATGCGCGGGGTGCCCCGGGACCGTCCGGCAATCTCGCTGAACCCGGCCGAGTTGACCTTGAGGTCCAGCAGCCCCGCTGAGCGGCGGAGGACCAGTTCCAGTTCCTCCACCGAGTAGAACTCCAGGTGGCCGGTGAAGCCGAAGCGGTCACGCAGCGGGCCCGGCAGGAGACCGGCACGGGTGGTGGCACCGACAAGGGTGAAGGGCGGCAATTCAAGCGGAATGGCTGTGGCGCCCGCGCCCTTGCCCACCACGATGTCGACGCGGAAGTCCTCCATGGCCATGTACAGCATTTCCTCGGCCGGCCGGGACATGCGGTGGATCTCGTCGAGGAACAGGACCTCCCCCTCGGAGAGCGAGGACAGGATGGCGGCCAGGTCCCCGGCGTGCTGGATGGCCGGGCCGCTGCTGATCCGCAAGGGCGCGTTCATTTCGGCGGCGATGATCATGGACAGCGTGGTCTTGCCCAGGCCCGGCGGCCCGGAGAGCAGGACGTGGTCGGCGCTGCGCCCGCGCATCCGGGAGGCTTCCAGCACGAGGGAAAGCTGCTTGCGGACCCGGTGCTGGCCCACGAAGTCGTGGAGGTTCTTGGGCCTGAGGGCGGCCTCGATAACCCGTTCCTCCGGCTCCTCTCCCCCGCCGACGAGTGACGGCTCAGCCACGGGCGCCTACCCGGTTCCCGGCGCGTGCGCCGTCCTGGCCCAGCCAGCGCAGCGTCGCCCGCAGGATCTCGGCCACATTGCCGTTCTCGGCCAGTTCGGGCGAATCGGCCAGGGACTTGTCGATGCTGGACGTGGCATCCTTTTCGGACCAGCCCAGGCTCGTCATCGCCGCGACCACCTGGGGCTTCCAGGTGGCTTCGGCCGACACTGCGGGCAGGGTGCCGCCTGTGGTCCCGTGCGGCACGAGCTTCCCGGCGAGTTCCAGCACGATCCGCCCGGCGACCTTGGGCCCGATACCCGGGACCTTGGTGAACGCCTTGCCGTCGCCGGAGTGGGCCGCCACCCGGATGGCTTCGGGTTCATGGACGGCCAGCACGGCCAGCGCGAGCCGGGGTCCGACCCCGCTGACGCTGAGGAGGACGTCAAAGACCTCGCGTTCGTCGTCGCTCGTGAACCCGAACAGCGTCAGGGAGTCCTCCCGCACGATCAGGGAGGTGAAAAGCTTCCCCTCCTGCCCGACACGCAGGCTGCCGAGGGTCTGCGGCGTGGCGTTGACGCTCATGCCGGCGCCGTTGAGGTCGATCACGGCGGAGGACAGGCCAATGTGCGCTACGGTTCCGCGAAGAAAACTGATCAAAGCCGGGCTCCTGAAGTACCGCCGGAAAAACCCGGCCATCCGAACATATCTACGAATACCCTACCAAGTTCCGCGGGGGGACAGCCGGACATTCAGCGGGCACGGCGCGCTTTTGCCTCGGCCTCTGCCCAGGCGCGCTGAGCCGGCGTCAGCGACTGGCTGCCCGGTCCCGTCGTGACTGCGCCCTTGTTGGAGATTCCGCTGCCGGCCCGCCAGGCGTGGGTGATAGCCAGTGCCAGGGCGTCCGCGGCGTCAGCCGGACGGGGCGGGGCGTCCAGCCGGAGGATCTTCGTCACGAGTTTGGTGACGGCTTCCTTGTTGGACGTGCCGCTGCCGGTGACGGCGGCCTTGACCTCCGACGGTGTGTGCAGCGCCACCGGGATGCCCCGGCGCGCGGCGGCCGCGATCACCACACCGGAGGCCTGCGCAACCCCCATCACGGTGCTGACGTTGAGTTGCGAGAAGACGCGTTCGACGGCGAGGACGTGCGGTTCGTAGCGGTCCAGCCATTCGTCGATCGACGTGGCGATGACGAGCAGCCGCTGGTCCAGGCTCTCGTCAGGAGACGTACCAACGACGCCGAACGCCACCATGGTGGCACGGCGGTTCTTCTCGACGTCCACGACGCCGATTCCGCAACGGGTGAGTCCCGGGTCGACTCCCAGGACGCGCAGCGTCAAGGGTGGGCCGTCAAGACCGGGCCTCAAGGCCGCGGCACAGGTGCCGGGTCACTCGGCTTCCAGTGCGGCCTGCACTTCGTCGCTGAGGTCGGCGTTGCTGTAGACGTTCTGGACGTCGTCGAGCTCTTCGAGGGCGTCGACAAGCTTCATGAACTTCTTGGCGGCGTCCAGATCCAGCGGGACCTGCATCGAGGGCACGAACTCCGCTTCGTCAGTGTCGTACTCCATGCCGGCTTCCTTGAGCGCGTCGCGGATGGCCTGGAGGTCGGTCGGCTCGGAGTGGATCTCGAAGCTGTCCCCGTTGTCCTTGACTTCCTCGGCGCCGGCGTCGAGGACGGCCATCAGGACGTCATCCTCGGTCAGGGCGTTCTTCGGCAGCGACACAACGCCCTTACGGGAGAAGAGGTAGCTGACAGAACCGGGATCGGCGATGGTGCCGCCGTTGCGGGAAATGGCGAGCCGGACCTCTGAGGCGGCGCGGTTCTTGTTGTCTGTGAGGCACTCGATCAGCAGGGCTGAGCCCTGGGGGCCACGGCACTCGTACATGATCTCGGTGTAGTCGACGACCTCGCCGGTGAGCCCGGCGCCGCGCTTGATGGCGCGGTCGATGTTGTCGGCGGGAACCGAGGTCTTCTTGGCCTTGGTGACGGCAAGTTCCAGGCCCGGGTTGCCGGCCAGGTCCGGGCCGCCCATGCGCGCGGCGACTTCGATGTTCTTGATCAGCTTGGCGAACGACTTGGCGCGGCGGCTGTCGAGGATGGCCTTCTTGTGCTTGGTCGTCGCCCATTTGGAGTGGCCTGACATGCTTTAAACTTCCCCTCTGATCATTCGAATAAAGAGTTCATGCACGCGCTTCTCCCCCGTCACTTCCGGGTGGAAGGAGGTGGCCAGCAGCTTGCCGGAACGCACTGCAACAATTCTAGCCGTCCCGTGCAGGGCCTCCGGATGGGACGTCCTGGACGGCTCCACTTTGGCCAGGACCTCCACGTCCGGCCCGACACGCTCCACCCAGGGCCCGCGGATGAACACCGCGTGCACGGGGGCCACGCCGGCGTCGGTGGCACTGAACTCCAGGCCCTTGAAATCGAGATCCGTCTCGAAGGATTCGCGCTGCCGGCCGAACGCGTTGCGGCGCACCGTGATGTCGATGCCCCCGAAGGTCTGCTGCGGCTTTCCTGAAAGGTCCGTCGCAGGGTCCGCGATCTGATCCGCCAGCAGGATCATGCCGGCGCAGGAGCCGTAGACGGGCAGGCCGCCCTGGATGCGTTCACGGAGGATTTCCCTGAGTCCGAAGATTCCCGCCAGCTTGTCGATAGTGGTTGATTCGCCGCCCGGGATGATGAGGCCGTCAAGGCCCTCGAGCTCGGACGGACGCCGGACTCCGATGCCGGTGGCGCCGGCGGACTCGACGGCGTGCAGGTGCTCGCGAAAATCGCCCTGGAGAGCCAGGACACCGATCCGCAGGCCTGAACCCGCGCGGGAAGAAAGCGCAGAAGTAGAAAGCGCTGAAGAGGGGGTGGTCATCCCATCAGCATAGTGCCGCAGCTCGCGAAGGGCGCGTGCGGCGGCGCCGCGCATCAGGCTTCCATGCCGCTGCTGGGATATATTACAGAGCATGCTCTACTTCAGCGTTCCGCTCGGCAAGCTCGTCCGCCGGGTCTCCCGGCTCAGGGGCGGAGGCTCTGCCCTTCCCGGTCTGGTGGTCGAGAAAATCGACCCCGGCTTCATGCGCAGGACGTTGTCCACGCTCCCCCTAGGGGTCGCCGTCGTCAGCGGCACGAACGGCAAGACCACTACCACGAAGATGGTCGTCGAGCTCCTCGAAAGCCAGGGCCTGAAGGTCTTCACCAACCGCACCGGCAGCAACTTCACCCGCGGCGTCGCCGCAGCCCTGCTGGGCGAGGTGGACTGGCGGGGGCGGCTCGACGCCGACGTCGCCGTGCTGGAACTGGATGAGGCGCACGCGGTGCACTTCGTGAACAAGGTTCCGCCGCGCTACAGCCTGCTGCTCAACGTCCTCCGCGACCAGCTGGACCGCTTCGGGGAGATCGACAAGACTGCCGAACTCCTGCAGTTCGTTGCCTCCAAAACGACAGGTACGGTCGTCCTCAACCGCGAGGACCCGCGCGTCGCCCGGATTGCCGGAACCCTGAACGGGCCCGAGGTGCTCTACTTCGGACTGGACGACTCCCTGCTCAGCACCTTCCCCAACGATGACGACATGCGCGCTGCCCCCGGCAGCCCCGTGCCGCCCGCCCCCGCCAAGCCCCACGCCGACGTCGTGCTGCGCCGCGTGGGCGTGGACGACGCGGACTTTGAGTACGACGGCGTCACCGTCACCACCGGGATGAAGCTCCGCGGCGTCTACAACATCTTCAATGCCGCCGCCGCGCTGACCCTGGCCCGCAGGATAGCGGGCCGGGACGCCGGCAGCGGAAGGACGGCGGTTGCGGACAACGCAAGCCTGCTGAAGGCACTCGCCAAAGTGGCGCCGGCGTTCGGCCGCGGCGAAAGCCTCGTCGTTGACGGCCTGCCGCTGGAACTGGTCCTGGTCAAGAACCCCAGCGGCTTCCGGCTGGGCCTGAAATCCTTCCCGGCAGCGGGCTACGCCACCATGATCGCCATCAATGACAACTACGCTGACGGCCGGGACATGTCCTGGCTGTGGGACGTCGAATTCGATACCCTCCGCGACAGCGGGGTGGACCAGCTGACCGGCTCCCGCGCCTACGACATGGCCCTGCGGCTGCAGTACGACGACGTCGCCATCGGTGCCGTCGATACCGAGATCGCACCGGCGCTTGCAGCGTTCATCGCCGGCGCCCAGGGCAAGCCCAAACGGGTCTTCTGCACTTACACCGCCATGCTGGCCATCCGCCGCGAGCTGTCCAAAATCACCACAGTGGAGGTGGTCTCATGACCCCCCGTCCCGATGAAAATGCGAACACGTCCTCCTACGGACACGAACTGCCGCCGGAGGATTCCCCCGCCCCTTCCAAGGGCACTGTCCGGGTCCTGCAGCTGTACCCGCGTGACATGAACATCTACGGCGACTGGGGCAACGCCCTCGTCCTCGCCCAGCGCCTGCGCTGGCACGGCTATACTCCGGAAGTGCTGGAGTACAACGTCGGCGACGAGTTCCCCGCGGATGTTGACCTGATTGTCGGCGGCGGCGGCCAGGACAGCGGCCAGCTCGTGATCCAGGACGATCTTCTCTCCCGCGAGTCCACGCTGAAGGCCATGGCCGCGGACGGCACGCCCATGCTCGTGATCTGCGGTCTGTACCAGCTCTTCGGGAAGTTCTTCAAGACCCGGCTCGGCTCGGTCATCCCCGGAATCGGAGTCCTCGACGTCGAGACGCACGGCACCGATGAGCGGCTGATCGGGAACGTCACAGTTGTTTCTCCCGAATTCGGCGACATCCTCGGCTACGAGAACCACAGCGGCCAGACGACCCTCGGGCCCGGCGTCGAGCCCCTTGGAACAACCCCCAAAGGCATCGGCAACAACAGCAGCGAGGGCCACGAGGGGGCGCGCTACCGCAATATCGTGGCGAGCTACCTGCACGGATCACTGCTGCCCAAGAACCCGGCGCTGGCCGACTTCCTGATCCGGACCGCCGTCGAACGCAAGTACGGCACTTTCACGCCGGGCACCCCGGACGACTCCTATGCCGTCCTCGCCCGCGAACACGCCGCACGCCGGCCGCGCTGACGACAAGCCTGCATGATCCGGATTGAACGCGACAGCCCTGCGCGCATTGACGTCCAACAACTCCTGGGCGAGCATCTCGCAGACATGTTCGCCACGTCGCCCGCGGAAAGCGTGCACGCACTCGATGTTGCCGCACTTTCCGGGCCCGGCATCGCGTTCTGGACCGCACGTGAGGACTCCGAGCTCCTCGGCTGCGCCGCACTGAAGGAACTCCTGCCCGGCCAGGGCGAGCTGAAATCGATGCGCACCGCGGCCCACGCGCGCGGACGCGGCATCGCCACGCTGCTGCTCACGCACATCCTGGCCGAGGCTCGGCGCAGCGGCTACGAGCGGCTGTACCTGGAGACCGGTACGCAGGAATTCTTCGAACCGGCGCGCCGGCTGTATCACCGTCATGGATTCACCGTCTGTCCGCCGTTCGCAGACTATGTGCTGGATCCGCACAGTGTCTTCATGACCCTCGAAGTCGGTGCGGCCGCCTGAGTTCCGCCGGACTCTGCGGCCGCCAGCATCCGGACGGCCCGGGGAGGCCCTGAAACCGCCTTCCGCCCCGCGGCCGGGAGCGGTCATCCGGCACCCCGGGGCGCGAACATGATGACAACCACACCGACCAGGCAGATCCCCGATCCGATGATGTCCCAGCGGTCCGGGCGGAAGCCGTCAAAGGCCATGCCCCATGCAAGGGACCCCGCCACGAACACCCCGCCGTAGGCCGCCAGGATGCGGCCGAAGTGCGCGTCCGCCTGCAGGGTCGCGACGAAACCATAGATTCCCAGCGCGATGACCCCAACCCCTGCCCACCACCAGGCCCTGCCCTCCCGAACCGCCTGCCACACCAGCCAGGCACCGCCTATCTCGGCGGCCGCAGCAAGCACAAACAACACAACGGATCGGGCAATTGTCATGCCATCATCCTGTCACCGGGCGCCTCAGTCGACGACTTCGCGGCGGGAGGGGCGCATCTCCCCGACGACGAGCACGGACTGTACCTTGACCGGATCTGTCTGGTTCTTCACCTGATCGTCCACGGGAGCGGCCCCGGGGTTAGTCATGCCCGTGCGCCGAAGATGCCCGGGCCAGATCCTCGCCGTCGTCTGCTGGCCCGGTCGTGGTCCGGATCGCGAAAGCGTCCAGGTTCGGCAGGGCATGACTGAGCCGGTGCCCGGCGTCGCGGGCGATCTGTTCACCTTCCGAAACCGGCATGTCGAGGATTTGGATGCTGGCGTTGCCCTGGAGCCGGTGGCCGATCCAGCGCAGCTGCAGTGCCGGGACGGCGTCCACTCCGGGCGTGGAAGCCAGTGCCGACCGTGCCCTGTCAACGAGGTCGGGCTCGATGCCGTCCATCAGGCGCCGGCCTATGCTGCGGATCGTTCCCCACAACAGGAGGACGATGGCGGCCGCGATCAGCAGTCCCACGACGGGGTCAGCCAAAGGGAACCCGGCCCACACCCCAATCACGCCCAGCACGACGGCCAGGGACGTGAACCCGTCCATCCGGGCGTGGACGCCGTCGGCCACCAATGCGGCGGAACCGATCTTCCGGCCAATGCGGATGCGGTAGACGGCCACTGCTTCGTTGCCGGCAAAGCCCACCAGGCCTGCTGCCGCAACCCACCACAGGTTGGTCAGCGGCTGGGGATGGAACAGCCGGTCAATCGACTGCCATCCGGCGACGACGGCGGAGAGCGCGACGACGGCGACGATGAAGAGCCCGGCCAGGTCTTCGGCGCGGCCGAAGCCGTAAGTGTAGCGGCGGGTTGCGGGCCGGCGGGCGAGGACGAACGCGATCCACAGCGGCACGGCCGTCAGGGCGTCGGAAAAATTGTGGATCGTGTCGGCCAGCAGTGCGACGGAGCCGCTGACCAGCACCACGGCGAACTGGAGGACGGTCGTGGCGAGGAGCATGAAGAGGCTGATTTTGACCGCCCTGACGCCCTGCTCGCTCGCCTCGAGGGCGTCGTCGACGGAGTCGGCTGCGTCGTGGGTGTGCGGAACGAACAAGCCGTACAGGAAGCCCTTGATCCCCGTCGGATGCTCATGGGAATGCCCGTGCCCGTGGTCGTGCCCGTGGTCGTGCCCGTGGTCGTGCCCGTGCCCATGACCTTCGCTGCCACCGGAGGGGGCGTGGACCGGCGCCGCCGGCCCGGAACGGTGGTGATCGTGGGGATCAGTCATGATAGGTCCGTGCTTTCGGGGTGGTGGTGGCGGGGAATTCCCCCGAGTGAGTGTTCGGCCTGGAAGATGGCATCCGTAACGAGCTGGCGGGCGTGCTCGTTCTCTAAGCGGTAGAACACACGCGTTCCGTCCTGCCTTGTAGTCACGAGGCGTGCGAGGCGCATCTTCGCCAGATGCTGGGAAACGGCCGCCGGAGACTTGTGGACCATCTCAGCCAGCCGGTTGACCGGCAGCTCACCTTCCCGCAGGGCAAGGATGATCCGGACACGCGTGGCGTCGGCGAGCATGGCGAACACCTCAACGGCCAGCTCAACGTACTGGCTGTCCGGTTCCCGTCCGCCTATCCTCTTATCTGCATCCATACGCAGATTGTTTCACACAAGCAGGCTCTGCCGCGGCCGGGGCTGGTTATCGGAGCAATTCCGCGAACTCCCCGGGCCGGGTGGCCGGCCACCAGTGGCCGCTGTTTACCCGGATCACGGTCAGATCGTCCACCCAGGACTCCACGCCCTTCACCAGTTCCGGCGACAGGAACGGGTCCTTGAGCGGCACCACCACCTGCACCGGCATAGTCACCCTGGCGCCCGGCGGCCAGTTGCGCGAAGAGAAGAAATTCGCGCGGTACAGGGCCAGGCCCCGAAGCGGATCATTGCCGACGTCGCGTTTGGAAACCCGTTCGTAGCGCCGGGTCAGAAACAGCCGCCACGCAGCCTCCGGCAGCACGGGAACCAGGAAGGCACCGACATACCAGCTGCGCAGCAGTTGACCGGCCAGCTCCGGCCAGGACCGCGGGTTCCGGAGATGTCCGCGCATCCAGCGGGAGAAGTGCCGCAGGTCCGGACCCGAGATGCTCGTGTACCGGCCGATGAGTCCGGCAGCGCGGGTATCCTGCACTGCGGCCCAGCACTGGATCGACCCCCAGTCGTGGCCCACCAGGTGCACGTCCGAGGCACCCGCCGCGGCAAGGACCGCGAAGATGTCGTCCGCCAGGGTCTTCAGGGTGAAATCGCCGGGAGTGCCGGCGACGGCGGATGCGCCGGCGTTCCGCGTGTCGAATGCCACCACGTGGTGCGTAGCCGCGAGCTTCCGGATGGCCGGAAGGTAGACCCGGTGGTCATCGGGATAGCCATGGACCAGCACCAACGTGGGGACATCAGGTCCCGGTTCCCGGCCGTACTCGAACACAGCCAGCTCGGCGCCGGATGCGGCGACGGTGCGCCGGCGTTCCGACAGTGCCTCAATCGTCATGGCTTGCTCGTGATCAGGAGCTCGTGTGCGCCGAGCGTCGCGGCCCCCATCGATTCCACCACGGTCTTGGTGCGCCGGCGAGTGGCGGCGTCGGCTGCGGCGCCGGCGCAGGGGCCTTGCGGAGCGTCGGATGCAACTGAGCACCACCGGTAGGGTGCCTGCACCATGACCGACGGCGCCCACCCCAGATCGGACGCGGCCCAGTTGCCGGCCGCGTCCTGGCTGAACTGTGCGCGCACCAGCAGGCCTTCGTTGTTCACCACATACGTCGGCGAGAGTTCGGTGATGCCATTGCCCAGGCCATAGACGATCCACGTGCCTTTGTACTGCTCGATCGGCAGCACCGAGTGGGTGTGGTGGCCGTAGATCATGGTGAACTCTCCGCTGTCCACGAGCGCATGGGCAGCGTCGCGTTGCTGGGCGTTGGGCACACTGGAGTACTCATCGCCTGCGTGCATGACGCCCAGCACGATCTCGGCCCCGAGCGCCCGGGCCTTCTTCGCCTTGGCGATCATCGCGGAAGGATCGAGCATGTCCACCTGCCAGGGCTGTTCCGGAACCTGGCCGTTCAGCCCGTAGGTTCCCTCGATGACGGCGATCTTCGCCGCCGCCGTCTCCAGGATCATGATCCCTTGCGAGTCAGCCTCGGACCGGTAGGTGCCGGTGTGCTGCAGGCCGGCGGCATCGAGGGCGTCCAGGGTCCGGGTCAGGCCTGCGGTGCCGCGGTCGATGCTGTGGTTGCTGGCGGTGGTGCAGGCCTGGTAGCCGACCATTTGCGCCGCGGAAATAATCTGCGGCGGGACGTTAAAGGACGGGTAGGCGGAGAAAGGTCCGGTGGGCCCGGCCACCGGGGTTTCCTGGTGGCAGATCGCGAGGTCGCTCCGGGCAATGTAGCTCCGCTGGCCTTCCAGCATCGGACCGAAGTCAAGGCCCTTGGCACCGGCGGCCAGGGCATCCGCGCGCGCCTGTTCCCAGAGCTGCGCGTGGACCAGCATGTCGCCCGTGACCACCACGGAGGTGCACCGGACGGCGCGGCATGCGGGCCCCTTGCCGGGGGTCGGTGCCGCGGCTGGCGTCGGATCAGAGGCGCCCGAAGGCGACTGTGGTGCCGCCGCCGTCGACCCACCGGCCGCCGCCGTACCGGAAACCCCTGCACCTGCACCTGCACCCGGAGTCTCTGGGCTGGACGGTCCGCTGCCGGCGGCGGGGTCGTTGGTCGGGTTGTTGTCCTGCCGGGCGATGACCCCGCACGATGCCAACGCAGCCGCAAGCGTTGCTGCCGCGGCGGCTGCGAACAACCGGCCGGGCAGCGTTGATTTGGTGTTCCCCATGCCGCCAATCCTACGGTGGCCCGTGTCACAACACGCTTAGCATTCCGTTGAGAACTCGGGCCTCACATGAAAGAGTTATTTCATGACCAATCCCCTCCTGAGCCCCAGCACACTGCCCTATGGGCTGCCCCCGTTCGCGGACATCGAAGATGCGCACTACGCCGAAGCCGTAGAGGCCGGCCTGGCCGGTCATCTTGCGGAAATCCAGGCGATTGTGGACAACCCGGAGCCGGCTTCCTTCGAGAACACCGCCCTGGCCATGGAAAGGTCCGGCCAGCTGCTGCAGCGTGCGGCCGCGTCTCTCTTCACGCTGGTCTCGGCCGACGCCTCCGACACCATCCGCGAGCTGGAGACGCAGCTCTCCCCGCTCCTCTCCGCACACCAGGACGCGGTGTACCTCAACCGCGGGCTCTTCGCCCGCTTCGCGGCGCTGGACTCCCAGGTCCTCGACCCCGAAGCGGCCCGGCTCGTGGACGAGTACCTCAAGGAGTTCCGCCAGTCCGGCATCTCGTTGGACGCGGCCGGCCAGGACCGGCTCATGGAAGTCAACGCGGAGCTTTCGCGGCTGGGCACTGAATTCGGCCAGCGCGTCAAGGAAGGGATGAAGTCCGCTTCCCTGCTGCTGGACGACGCCGCCGACCTCGCCGGACTGCCCGCAGACGACGTGGCCTCAGCCGCTGAAGCCGCGCGGACCGCCGGGCACGAGGGCAAGTTCCTGCTCACGCTGATCCAGCCGAGCAACCAGCCGGCCCTCGCCGCACTCGAGGACCGGGAGGTCCGCCGTCGCCTGTTCGAGGCATCGATCGGCCGCGGAAGCGGCGGCGGCAGCCTCGACGTCCTCGACCTCGTCAAGGACATGGTCCGCCTCCGTGCGGAAAAAGCCGGCCTGCTCGGCTTCGCCAACTTCGCCGAACTCACCGTGGACCTGCAGACAGCCCCCGACTTCGCAGCGGTACAGACCATGATGAACCGCCTCGCCCCCGCGGCTGTCCGGAATGCGGACGCCGAGGCCGTGGCACTGGCGGACATCGCCGGACACCCCCTCGAAGCCTGGGACTGGGCCTACTACTCGGCGAAGGTCAAGCGCGAGCGGTACGCCGTGGACGAGCAGGCCCTGCGCCCCTACTTCGAGCTGGACACCGTCCTCAACGACGGCGTGTTCTTTGCCGCCAATGCCCTGTACGGCATCACCTTCCACGAACGCACCGACCTCGCCGGCTACCACCCCGACGTCCGCGTCTGGGAAGTGAAGAATTCCGACGGCACCGACCTCGGCCTTTTCCTCGGCGATTACTACACGCGCGAATCCAAGCGCGGCGGTGCCTGGATGAACTCACTGGTGGAGCAGTCAGGGCTGCTGAACACCCGGCCCGTGGTCATCAACAACCTCAACATCTCCAAGCCGCCGGCCGGCGAGCCCACGCTGTTGACCCTGGACGAGCTCCGCACCACGTTCCACGAGTTCGGCCACGCCCTGCACGGCCTCTTTTCCTCGGTGACGTACCCGCGGTTCTCGGGGACCAATGTGCCGCGGGACTTCGTGGAGTACCCCTCGCAGGTCAACGAGATGTGGATCATGTGGCCGGAGGTCCTGGCGAACTACGCACGGCACTATGCCACCGGCGAGGCCCTGCCGCAGGAAACCGTCGACAAGCTCAACGCCGCGCAGCTCTGGGGCGAAGGCTTCGGCACCACCGAATACCTCGGCGCGGCCCTCCTGGATCTCGCCTGGCACGTCCTGGACGGCACAGGGATCCCGGAGGACGCGCTGGAGTTCGAGGCCAAAGCCCTGGCCGCCGCCGGCGTCGCGCACAGCCTGATACCGCCGCGCTACCGCACCGGCTACTTCCAGCACATCTTTGCCGGCGGCTGGTATGCCGCCGGGTACTACTCCTACATCTGGAGCGAGGTGCTGGACGCCGACACTGTGGAGTGGTTCAAGGAGCACGGCGGCCTCAGCCGCGCCAACGGTGACTTCTTCCGGGCCGAGCTGCTTTCACGCGGCAACAGCCGGGACCCGCTGGAGTCCTTCCGCGCCTTCCGAGGCCGCGACGCAGACCTGGAACCCCTCCTCAAGCGCCGCGGCCTGGACTAACCCCTCATCGATTGCTCCGTAACCGCCCTTTAGGAGCCTCAAAGGGCCGTTGCGGAGCAATCGACGGGGGTTAACGCACGACGGCGGCGGATCACCTAAAGAAGGTGACCCGCCGCCGTCGCTGTTAAAGCCTAGGTTGGGTTACCAGCCGCGCTCGGCCAGGCGGTGCGGCTGCGGGATCTCGTCCACGTTGATGCCGACCATGGCTTCGCCGAGGCCGCGGGAGGCCTTGGCGATCTCCTCCGGGTCGTCGAAGAACGTGGTGGCCTTCACGACGGCGGCGGCGCGCTGGGCGGGGTTGCCGGACTTGAAGATGCCGGAGCCGACGAAGACACCGTCGGCGCCGAGCTGCATCATCATCGCGGCGTCCGCCGGGGTGGCGATGCCGCCGGCGGTGAACAGCACGACCGGGAGCTTTCCGGTGGCGGCAACTTCCTTGACCAGTTCGTACGGTGCCTGCAGTTCCTTGGCGGCGACGTAGAGCTCGTCCTCGGCCATGCCGGCGAGCCGCTTGATCTCCGCACGGATCTGGCGCATGTGGGTGGTGGCGTTGGAAACGTCGCCGGTGCCGGCCTCGCCCTTGGAGCGGATCATCGCCGCGCCCTCGTTGATGCGGCGCAGGGCCTCACCAAGGTTCGTGGCGCCGCAGACGAAGGGAATCGTGAAGTTCCACTTGTCGATGTGGTTGGCGTAGTCGGCCGGCGTCAGGACCTCGGACTCGTCAATGTAGTCCACCCCGAGGGTCTGGATGACCTGGGCCTCGACGAAGTGGCCGATCCGGACCTTCGCCATGACCGGGATGGACACGGCCGCGATGATCGCCTCGATCATGTCCGGATCCGACATCCGGGACACGCCGCCCTGGGCGCGGATGTCGGCGGGAACGCGTTCCAGCGCCATGACTGCCACGGCACCGGCGTCCTCGGCAATGAGGGCTTGCTCGACGTTGACGACGTCCATGATGACGCCGCCCTTGAGCATCTCCGCCATGCCGCGCTTGACGCGGTTGCTGCCCGTAACGCTCTTCGCGGACGCGCCGGCTTCGCTGCTTACATCTGGTGTAGACACAAAAACCCCTATGGGTAGATAGATGACCTCGCCGGGGTGCAGGCGGCAGGTAAATACCGCCATTGCACACACCGGATTACCGGATCCATTGGCCGGTAAAGCTAATACTAGTCCCACGCCGCGACGCCGCTGAATTCCGGTTACAGCATCCGAAACCCCCTCGGGAGAGCGGATTCACCGCGGCCGGCCAGGCAGGAGGCACCGCGCTCAGGCGGCCTGTTCGGACGCGGTGCCTTCTGGCTCCTCTAGCGACTGCCGGTGCACCGTCATGATCCGCTGCACCGCGGTCACAAGGCTGGCCGCCGCCAGCAGGCACAGCGTCACGAACAGCACGACGCTCGGCAGTCCCAGGCCGGTGAAGCCGGTGACGACCAGCACGGACACGAGCCGCTCGGCGCGCTCGGCGATGCCCACGTTGGCGTGGAAGCCCAGAGCCTCGGCCTTGGCCCGGGCGTAGGAGACCACCATGCCCAGCACGAGACAGACGACGGCGGCAATCGCGATCGGCGTGTCCGCGCCTCCCGTGAAAAACCAGACCGCGACGCCGGCGAACAGCGCGCCGTCGGCCACCCGGTCCAGGGTGGAGTCCAGGAAGTTGCCCCAGCGGCCGCCACGCTGCTGCATGCGGGCCATGATGCCGTCGATGACGTCCGAGAAGATGAACGCCGTGATGAAGATGGTGCCCCACCAGAGCTGCCCGAGGGGGTAGAAGACGAGGGCGCCCACCACCACACCAAGCGTGCCCACCACCGTGACGGCGTCCGGGGAGACGCCGATCCTCAACAGCCAGCGGGCAAGGGGAGAGAACAGTGCGGTGAAAAAGCCCCGCGCGTGCCTATTCAGCATCCGCATCCCCGGGATGTGCGCCGGCAGGTTCGTCCTGCCCGGCGTGCCCCTGTGCCGTCGTTTCCTGGGGCCAGGCGTCGGACACCTGCTGGCGGACTTCACCCAGGGTCTGGGTGATCGCCTTGGTCTGGGCGATGATGGGGAAGAAATTCCCGTCCCCGCCCCAGCGCGGCACCACGTGCTGGTGGAGGTGGCCCGCGATCCCGGCCCCGCCGGTGACTCCCTGGTTCATGCCCAGGTTGAAGCCGGTGGGGTTGGCGACCTTGCGCAGCACCCGCATGGCTGTCTGGGTCAGCTCGGCGAACTCCGCCGTTTCCTCCGCCGTCAGGTCCGTGTAGTCCGGGACGTGCCGGTAGGGGCAGACCAGCAGGTGGCCCGGATTGTACGGGAACAGGTTCAGGACCACGTAACTTGTCCGTCCGCGGTAGACGATCAGCGAATCCTCGTCCTCGCGTTCGGGCGCGACACAGAAGGGGCAGTCGTCCGGGTTCTTGAACTGGTGCTGGCCGCCATTGATGTACGCCATCCGGTGCGGGGTCCACAGCCGCTGGAAAGCGTCCGGGACCCCCGCCAGGCCGAAGTCGTCTGTCACGGCGCCGTCGCCCGGATAGTCCGGACCCGCTGCTGTACTCTCCTGCACGCCTTGCCCTTCCGTATCCGCTAGCTGGTCCGGTTGCGGACGGCCTCGACGATCCGCTGGACGGCTTCGGCCACGGGCACGCCGTTGTCCTGGCTGCCGTCGCGGAACCGGAAGGAGACCGCGCCGGCCTCGGCGTCGTCTCCCCCGGCGATCAGCACGAACGGGATCTTGTCCTTGCTGGCCGTGCGGATCTTCTTCGGGAAACGGTCCGAGGAAATATCGACTTCGGCACGGATGCCTGCGGCCTTGAGCTGGTCCACGACGTCGAACATGTAGTCGTTGAACGTCTCGGCGACCGGGATGCCGACCACCTGGACGGGGGCCAGCCAGGCCGGGAAGGCGCCGGCGTAGTGCTCGGTCAGGACGCCCATGAAGCGTTCGATCGAGCCGAAGAGGGCGCGGTGGATCATGACGGGCCGCTGGCGCGTGCCGTCGGCGGCCTGGTATTCAAGCTCGAAGCGCTCGGGCAGGTTGAAGTCCAGCTGGATGGTGGACATCTGCCAGGTCCGGCCGATCGCGTCGCGGGCCTGGACCGAGATTTTGGGTCCGTAGAACGCGGCGCCGCCCGGATCCGGGACCAGGTCCAGCCCGGAGGCTTCGGCGACCTCGGCCAGGGTCTGGGTGGCCTCCTCCCAGACCTCGTCCGAGCCCACGGACTTCTCCGGGTCCTTGGTGGAGAGTTCCAGGTAGAAATCGTTGAGCCCGTAATCCTTGAGCAGTCCGAGCACGAAGTTGAGCGTTTTGGTGAGCTCGTCCTTCATCTGCTCGCGGGTGCAGTAGATGTGGGCGTCATCCTGGGTCATGCCACGGACCCGGGTGAGTCCGTGCACGACGCCGGACTTCTCGTACCGGTAGACGGAACCGAACTCGAACAGCCGCAGGGGCAGCTCGCGGTAGGACCGGCCGCGGGCGCGGAAGATCAGGTTGTGCATCGGGCAGTTCATCGGCTTGAGGTAGTAGTCCTGGCCGGGCTTGCGGACCGTGCCGTCCTCGTTGAGTTCCGCGTCAATGTGCATCGGGGGAAACATGCCGTCCCGGTACCAGTCCAGGTGGCCGGAGACCTCGTAGAGGTGGCCCTTGGTGATGTGCGGGGTGTAGACGAACTCGTAGCCTGCGTCGACGTGGCGCTGGCGGGAGTAGTCCTCCATGGCCTTGCGGATGATGCCGCCCTTGGGGTGGAACACCGGCAGGCCGGAGCCCAGCTCATCCGGGAAGGAGAAAAGATCCAGTTCGGCGCCCAGCTTTCGGTGGTCGCGGCGCTCGGCCTCGGCGATCCGCTCCTGGTAGGCCTTGAGTGCCTCCTTGGTGGGCCACGCGGTGCCGTAGATGCGCTGGAGCTGCTTGTTCTTTTCGCTGCCCCGCCAATAGGCCGCCGAGGACCGGGTCAGGGCGAAGGCGTTGGAGATCAGCTTGGTGTTGGGCAGGTGCGGCCCGCGGCAGAGATCGCACCAGAGAACGGTGCCTTCCTTGCGCTCGACGTTGTCGTAGATGCTGAGCTCGCCGCCGCCCACTTCGACGGATGAGCCGTCGGCGTCGGAGCCGGCACCCTTGAGGCCGATCAGCTCAAGCTTGTAGGGCTCGTCCTTCATCGCCTCACGGGCCTCGTCCTCGGAGACGACGCGGCGGACGAACTTTTGGTTCTGGTTGATGATCTTTTGCATCATCTTTTCGAGCTGGCGCAGGTCTTCCGGCGTGAACGGCTCCTCGACGTCGAAGTCGAAGTAGAAGCCGTCGGTGATGTACGGCCCGATGCCGAGCTTGGCATCGGGCCGCAGCTGCTGCACGGCCTGGGCCATGACATGGGCCGTGGAGTGGCGCAGGACGTTCAGGCCGTCCGGGGAGCCGATGGTGACGGCCTCCACCGTGGCGTCTTCGGGCAGCGGCTGGTCAAGGTCCGTCAACTCGCCGTTGACGCGGGCCACAACGACGTCGCGGCGCTCAAAAAAGAGTTCCGCGCCGGTGGTCCCGGTAGTCACCTTGGTCTCTTCGCCATCGACGAGAAGGGTGATCTGCTGGGCATCTGACACGGGTGTCTCCTATTCAATGTTTAGGCTTCGTAGCTTGTGGCGTACGGGGACCACAGCCAGCCTCGTCCATGCTATCGGTTTCTTCGGGGCCGCCCAACGCACGACGGCGGCGCGGCGCCGGGTCCGGCGGCCCCGGCGTGCCCCGCGGTACCGCGGTTCAGCCGCCCAGCCCGGTGATGGCCAGGTTCCGGCTGATCCCGTCCAGCGGGCCCGCGGGCTCCGCCTCCCGGCTGGCGGACACACCGGCCGCCGGTTCAGGGAACGGCAGGGTCCCGGTGCGGCTGAGGTCCCAGGCCATGCTGGCACTGATGCTGATCCCCCGGGGTCCGGTACGGCGGGTGGTGCCCCGGATCAGCAGCAGCCGGGTGCCGAACAGCAGGGACCCTGCCTGTTCCTGGGCCTCGTGGAAGAAGACAGAGTCCACGCAGCCCGTGCCGTCGTCGACACTGATGAACACCACCCGGCGCCCTCCCCGCATGGGCGGGGTCTGGGTGGCAACCCGGACCCCGGCGACCAGCACCTCGGTGCCGTTGCGCAGTCCCAGCAGTTTGTCCGCGGTGGTTACGCCAAGCCGGTCCAGCAGGGACCGGTGGCTGGTCATCAGGTGTTCACTGACGTCCACCGCCATCAGGTCCAGTTCCGCCCGGACGTTGTCCACCATGCTGGGCGCGGGCAGCACCGCCTTCAGGTTCTTCAGCTCGATGTCCCCCAGCGGCAGGGCCAGCTGGCCGTCAATGATCTCCCTGCCCTTCCGCTGCGGGCGGTGCTGCAGGTCCTGCAGGTGCTGGACCAGGTCCGCACGGTTGGCCGTTCCGCCGGCGGCCCGGTGCAGGGAGTCGAAGGCGCCCAGCTGGGCCAGCCGTTTGATGCTCGGCTTGCTGAGCCGGGACCGTGCGCGCAGGTCCGCCAGCGAGTCATAGGGCTGGCCCGCCACAATTCTCTTCAGCTCGGCGCCGGAAAGCCCGTAGATGCCGTTGAGGCTCAGCCGGATGCCCAGCTTGCCCCGTTCCGGGCCGGCGGGGACCCGTTCCACCCGGTACTCCGCCTGGCTCCGGTTGATGTCCAGGGGAAGGATGGGGATCCCCAGCCGCCGTGCCTCGGCCACCAGCAGGCGTTTGGGGTACATGCCGGGATCGTGTTCCCACAGCCCGGCCAGGAACGCCTCCGGGTGGTGGGTCTTCAGCCACGCCGACTGGTACGTGGGCACGGCAAAGGCGGCCCCGTGGGCCTTGCAGAACCCGAAGCTGCCGAAGGCCTTCAGGGTGCCCCAGACTTTGTCCACCACCTCCGGGGTGTAGTTCCTGGCCCGGGCCTCCTTCCGGAAGAACTCCTCCACCCTTCCTTCCAGCACCTCGTTGCCCAGCGCACGGCGGAACTCATCGGCCCTCGCCAGCCCGCACCCGGTCATGACATCGAAGGTCTTCAGGATCTGCTCGTGGAAAACCGTCACGCCGTGGGTCTCCTCGAGCACCGGTTTGAGGTCCGGGTGCGGGTAGACCTCGGGGGCGAAACCGTGCCGGTGTTCCAGGAAGGGCCGGACCATGTCCGATTTCATCGGCCCCGGCCGGAACAGCGAGATGTCGATGATGAGGTCGTTGAACTCCCGCGGCGCCAGCTTGCCGATCAGTTCGCGCTGGCCCGGGGATTCGATCTGGAAACAGCCCAGGGTGTGCGTGCTCCGGATGAGCTCGTACGTGGGTTCGTCGTCGAGCGGGACGGCGTTGAGATCAATGCGCCCGTCCGCGGAAATGTAGTCCGGTCCGGTGCCCTCCGGTCCGGCCGGATGCGCGCCGGCTGCGACCACTTCGGCCTTGGAGGGGTGGATCCGGATGACCTCCCGGACGGCGAAGGCCATGGCGCTCTGCATCCGGACCCCCAGCACATCGAGTTTGAGCATCCCCATGGGGTCCATGTCGTGCTTGTCGAACTGGCTCATGGGCAGGCCCAGGCCGCTGGGCTGGACGGGGGTGCGGTCCAGCAGGGTGGCATCGCCCAGGATGACGCCGCACGGGTGCATGGAGATGTGCCGGGGCAGCCGGTCCAGCCGTTCCGTGAGGTCCACCAGCAGATCCAGCTGCTGGTTCCCGGTGAAGTCGCGCTGCTCCACCCGTCCCGCGAATTCCCGCAGCTCCGGCTTCTCCACCAGGGCCTCTCGGAAATTCCGGGCCGAGAACCGCCACAGCTGCTTGGCGATTTCGCCGATCTCCCCGTCGTCCATGCCCAGCGCCAGGCCGGCGTCGCGCACGGCACCGCGAGCGCGGTAGCCGTTCTGCATGCTCATGAGCGTGACGCGTTCGGCCCCGAAGCGCTCAAAGATCTTCCGGTAGACGTTGTGCCGTTCGGCGCTTTCGACGTCGATGTCGATATCCGGCAACGTGGCACGGTCGCGGGAGAGGAAGCGTTCGAAGATGAGGTCGTGCTGGAGCGGGTTCACCTGGCTGACGTCGATCAGATAGTTGACCAGGCTGGAGGCGCCGGAGCCGCGGGCGGCTGCCCGGACACCCATGTCCAGGATCATCCGCGAGACCTCGGCGACAGTCAGGAAATAGGCGGCGAAGCCCAGGCTGTCGATGATCCGCAGTTCGTGCCCCAGCCGGGCACGCAGCTGTTCTTCCGGCTTTCCGGCGATGCCCGGGAACCGCCGGCCGATTCCGGCCTCACAGCGCAGGGTCAGCTCCACGAGGGGATCCCCGGCGATGCCGATCACGGAGGTTTCCGGAACCACGGGCTGCTTCCACCCCATATCCGTGACCGGGTCAATCCGGCAGCGGTCCGCGAGCGCCTCGGTCTGGGCCATTAGCCGTTTGAGGTCAGCGGTGCCGTATCCGGCGGCATGCATGATTTCCTTGCCCAGCTGCAGCATCTGCGCCGACGATTTGAGCCAGCCCTGCCCGTTGGGCTGCAGCAGCGGGGCGGCGGAGAGCTCGGGGAGCGATTTCAGGGTCCGGGCGGAGTCCAGCACGTCCGCCGTTGCCGCGCCGTCCTCGGCGACATACCGCACGGCGTTGCTCAGTACGGCGGGCACTGCGTGTTCCGCGGCGAGTTTGAGCATGCGCACGGCATGGGCCGTGCTGAGCGGTTCCCCCGGCGGGCTGAGCTGGGAGACGACCTCCGCCGCCACGGTGCCCGGCGGCATGGCGTCGAGCCAGCGTTTGAACAAGGTGCGGGGCCGCAGGTACCGCCGCCCGCCCATGGCACGTCCGACGTCGGAGTCCGGCCCGATCAGTACGGTCAGCACCGGCTTCAGCGTCTCCGGGTGCAGCGTGCGGGAGGCCAGTTCCGCCCGGGTCACGGCAACCGGCACCGCTCCCCCGGCCTTACCCGTGGTGCGGGCATGGGCGTCGGAGATCAGCCTGCACAGCGCGCGGTAGCCGGCGCCGCTGGCGTGCCCGTGCGCCAGGACGACGACGCGTCCGCCCACCTGGGTGCGGAGGTCGCCGTCGTCGTCAAAGACCGCAAGGTCGACCCCGACAATCGGATCCAGCCCGGCCGCCATGCAGGCCTTCAGGTGCTTGACTGTCCCGTAGAGCCCGTCACGGTCCGTGCAGGCGAGCGCGGTGGCGCCGTCGGCCGCGGCGGCGCTGGCCAGTTCATCCGGCCAGGAGACCCCGTAGTGGGCGCTGAAGGCGGTGGCAACGTGGAGATGGGTGAAGCTCATGCTGTTTTGGGCTTCCGGAGGGGCTGCAGGGCGTCGTGGATCCTCAGCAACCGCCAGCGGCCGCTGCCGAGATGCCGGGTCAGGTCAAGGGTGAGCATGTCCTCCGGGGATGCATCAGCCAGGCGGACCTGGACCCGCCAGATCTCGTGGTCGACCAGCCCCGGACCGCTCCCCAGGGGAGCCCGGCTTTCCTCCGCCCACCACTGGCGGCGCTCGTACCAGCGGACCGGGTCCGCGCACACGGTGTAGTGGCGGCCTGCCCAGTCAAGCTTCAAAGGCATGCCGGAGGGCGTGCAGACGACGTCGACCGACTCGCTGAACATGCCCATAGTGCCTCCTGGACCACCGCGCAAACAATCCGCGCAAAATCATTATTCGAATATATCTTCGAACAAGTCCAGTCTACGACGGGGCCGGGGCAAAACCTAGGTCAGGGGTGGACGGACGGGAGCGCAGAGAGCAGGATTGAGCCATGAGTTCCCATAACGCACTCCTCAAGCACGTCAGCATCGCCGCCAAGGACATCGCCCTGGTGGCGAAGTTCGATATAGACGGAAATATTCCGGGCCAGGGCGCCTACGTAGTGGGCCTCGTGGCGGCAACGCCGGACCATTCCCACCAGCGCAGGATGGGGATCGAATTCATGAACGGCGAGGCCGTGTCCTTCTACTGCTTCAGCCATGACGGCACGGAGGAGAACTTTGACCTCAAGGGTGTGGAGCATTCGGGGAACACCATCACCGGCCACTTCCCCCTGAGCACGGTGATGGGACTGTCCAAGGGACACCTCATGACCGCTTTCAGCGACTGCGACGGCCGGGACTTCCAGGCGAATGTGCCGGTGGAGGAAGCCCTCTAAAGCGGCGGGACCTAACTGCTGGCTTTGTACACTTCCAGTTCCAGCGTGGTGAAGGCCTCCACCATGGCGCGGTAGGTCTTCTCGACGATGTCGGGATCGATGTCCTTTTTCTCCGCGGTCGCGCGGACATGCTCGATAACGCGCTCAACCCGCCCCGGCGCCCGCACCTGGGCGCTGTCCTCCTTGAGGGTCCCGGCGATCCGGATGAGGCGTTCACGGCGACCGATCAGCATGACAATCTGCTCATCCACCTCGTCCACGGCCACACGCACGGCGGCGAGCTGCTCCTTGTCGGCCTGGGCGTTCTTGTCGTCTCCGTGATTTGTGGACATGACCATGACAGTATCTAAAGATGCAGCCACGAGTCGACTTAATTTCACTGGGTGTCCGCAGTGTCGACGCCTCACGCAGCTTCTACGTTGACGGCCTCGGCTGGCGCGTCCACCGGGAAGTTCCGGGCCAGGTGCTCTTCCTCCAGGTCAATCACGGCCTGCTCCTCTCGCTCTGGGACGCCGGACAGATGCAGGCCGAGGCCGGGACCGGCAGCCCTGCCGGCATTCCGTGCATCACGCTGAGCCACAACCTGGCCAGCACGGCGGAAGTCGACTGGGTCATGGCCGAGGCCGAAGCGGCCGGCGCCACCATCGTCTCCGCCCCCAGGACCCAGCCATGGGGCGGGTACACGGGGTATTTTGCCGATCCCGACGGCTTCCGCTGGGAAGTGGCCTTCAACCCCTCGTGGGCGGTCGACGACGGCGGTGTTGTCACGCTCTGAACGGAGCCTCTGCTAAGCGGGCGGGGCAGGAGCGGTCGGGCAGCCGGAGCCCTAGAAGAGGCTCCCGACCGGCTGGATGAGTTCCGGGGAATCGTTCTTGACGTTCCCGACGGCGGTGCCGACGGCGTCAATCGTCCAGCCCTCGGCGACGTCGTGCGCGCCGGCGCGGACCAGGTCCACGAGAGCGGCAGCGCCATCGACGTGCGGGTCCAGCCACGCCTGCATGGTCTCCCGGTCCATCGGCAGCGGCACCCGGTCGTGGAGGGCAGTCAGTTCCGCCAGCATGCCCCCGGCGTAGCCTTCCGGCGGCGAGTCCGTGGTCATGATCGACGTCGACAGCATCCACCGCTCCGGGTCGCCCTCGGCCTTGGCGGGATCCTTCCACCACTCGTACAGTCCGGCAAAGACCATGGGGTGCTCATCCTTGGGGTGCACGTAGTACGGCTGCTTGCCGCGGCCCTCGCCCTTCCACTCGTAGTAACCGTCGGCCGGGACGGCACAGCGCCGGGCGCGCGCGGCCTTCCGGAACGCCGGCTTCTCCAGGACACTCTCGCTGCGGGCGTTGATCATCCTGGAACCGATACCCGGGTCCTTGGCCCAGGAGGGCACCAGCCCCCAGCGCGCAATGTGCAGCTGCCGGACCGGGGATCCGTCCACCAGCCGCTCCAGCAGGATCGGCACATCCGCGGTCGGGGCCACATTCCACGACGGCGGAATCACGACCTCGTCCTCCAGCCCGGCGTCGAACTCGGCCAGCAGGTCCCCGACGGCCCGCGCCATCACGTAGCGTCCACACATGCCCCCAGCATGCCACCGCGGGCAGAGTGTGTCATTACGCACGGCCCCTGCGCCGCGCCCCTCCGGTCCCCGGTCCGCCGTCGGCCCTGCGGGAATAGCGGTGCGCAGGTTACGGTTATTGAGAGTGACGTCTGGCTTTATGCCGGCCACCACAGTCGGCCCAGACTGCCGACCAGCACTGTCAACCAGCTTTGAGGAGAACTTCGTGGACTTCACCCCCGAATCCGGAACCATCACCATGTTTTCGACCACTTGGTGCGGCTACTGCAACCGTCTGAAGAAGCAGCTGGACGCCCAGGGCATCGGGTACACCGAGATCAACATCGAAGAAGTTGAAGGCACCGCAGATCTCGTGGAGCAGCTCAACGGAGGCAACCGCACCGTCCCCACCGTGCTGTTCCCGGACGGCACCGCCGCCACCAACCCCTCGGCAGCAGAGGTCAAGAGCCGGCTCGCCGCCTGAGGCCCTTTGCTTTAGCCCGGTCAGGACAACCATCCACGACGGCGCGGCCTCCCCGGGGCCGCGCCGTACCGCGTTCCGCGAGACGTACAAAGGGAGCTACCTCCATGGTCCACAAAGTCAAAGGCGCAGTAGTCCGTTCCAAGAACGCCCCCGTCACCCTGGAGACGATCCTGGTGCCGGACCCGGGCCCCGGCGAAGCCCTGGTGGACATCCTCACCTGCGGTGTCTGCCACACCGACCTGCACTACAAGCAGGGCGCCATCAACGATGAGTTCCCGTTCCTGCTGGGGCACGAGGCCACCGGCGTCGTCAGCGCTGTGGGACCGGGCGTCACCGAGGTGGCTCCCGGCGACCGCGTCGTCCTGAACTGGCGCGCCGTCTGCGGCGAGTGCCGGGCCTGCCGCCGCGGCAAGCCGCAGTACTGCTTCAACACCCACAACGCCACGCAGAAAATGACCCTCGAGGACGGCACCGAACTGACAGCCGCCCTGGGCATCGGTGCGTTCGCCGAAAAGACGCTCGTCGCCGCCGGCCAGTGCACCAAGGTGGACCCCGACGCCGATCCCGCCGCGATCGGCCTGCTCGGCTGCGGCGTCATGGCCGGACTCGGCGCCGCCATCAACACCGGCAACGTCACACGCGGCGATTCCGTCGCCGTCATCGGCTGCGGCGGCGTGGGCACCGCTGCCGTCGCCGGCGCCGCGCTCGCCGGCGCCACCACCGTGATCGCGGTCGACATCGACGCAAAGAAGCTCGAACGCGCCAGGGAACTCGGCGCCACCCACACCGTGGATTCCTCCGCCGTCGATCCCGTCGAGGCGATCCGGGAACTCACCGGCGGCTTCGGCGCGGACGTCGTGATCGACGCCGTCGGACGCCCCGAGACTTACAAGCAGGCCTTCTACGCCCGCGACCTCGCCGGCACCGTGGTTCTGGTGGGCGTCCCCAGCCCCGAGATGACCCTGGAACTGCCGCTGCTGGACGTGTTCGGCCGCGGCGGCTCGCTGAAGTCCTCCTGGTACGGGGACTGCCTGCCCTCCCGCGATTTCCCGATGCTGATCGACCTCTACCGGCAGGGCAAGCTGGACCTCGACGCCTTCGTAACTGAACGCATCACCATCGACAGGATCGAGGAAGCCTTCGGAAAGATGCACGCCGGCTCGGTGCTGCGCTCGGTGGTCGAGCTGTGAGCGCCGGTTCCGGAAACGCCCTGCGGATCGACCAGCTGGTCACCTCCGGTACCTTTTCGCTGGACGGCGGAACGTGGGACGTCGAGAACAACGTGTGGATCATCGGCAACGACGCGGAATGCGTCATCATCGACCCGGCGCACGACGCCGCAGCGGTTGCTGCCGCCGTCGCCGGCCGCAAGGTCACGGCGATCCTCCTGACGCACGGGCACGATGACCACATCGGCGCCGTCGGCGAGGTCCGCGCCCTCGTCAACGCCCCTGTGTACCTGAACCGGGACGACTGGATGCTGTGGGAACGGGTCTTCCCGGGAACCGAGCCGGACCATGCCATCGCGGACGGGGACACCTTCGACGTCGCGGGCGCCCGCATCGTGGCCCTGCACACGCCGGGGCACTCACCCGGGTCCGTGAGCTTCTCCCTGGAAAGCGAGGGCACCGTCTTCACCGGCGACACCCTGTTCCAGGGCGGCCCGGGAGCCACCGGCCGGTCCTTCAGCGACTTCCCCACCATCGTCGCGTCCATCAAGGACCGGCTGCTCACGCTCCCCCCGGACACCGTGGTGCGCACCGGGCACGGGGATCCGACGACGGTCGGCGCCGAGGCGCCGCACCTTGCGGAATGGATCGCACGGGGGCACTAGGAACCAGCCGTCACAGGAGGAAGGCCGGGCACCACAGGTGTCCGGCCTTCCTCCTTCTGATTGCCCTTCTTCTGATTGCCCTTCTCAGCCGCGCAGGCTGCCGAAGTCGCCGTAGTCCAAGGTTGCGTAGCGGGCGTAGGTGCCGATCACAGCAGCCTCGATGGCATCCACGTCCAGGTGCGGGACGAGATCGTTGACCGCTCCCGCCGTCGCCGGATCCCACTCCAGGCCCAGGGCCGCGTAGCTGGCCTCCAGCACGGCTTTGATCGGCGCGGAGTTCTCCACCACGATCACGGAGCTGAACAGCCAGCCGCCGGACACGACGCGCTGGGCGGTGCCGATCAGCTTGACCCGGTGCGCCGGCACGGCCGGGTCCGTGCCGTGGACGCTGAATTCGCCGGGGCAGTACTCGCCGGGAATTTCGCCCACGCCGGCGTCGACGCCGGCGGTGCGCAGCGCCTGCGCCAGCAGCTCGCCGAAGAAGGAGAAACGTCCCTTGGCTCCGGCGATCGCGTCCGCGTCCGGTTCCACGTGATCGATGACGAGGGTTCCCCCGTGGTAGGCTGCGGCGCGGCCGCCGGCCTTGCGGACCAGCGGTTCAAATCCCAGTTCGCGGCAGGCCCGCCCCGCTGCGTCGAAGCCCGGCAGATGGGTGTCGCGCTGGCCGAAGGCCACGGTGGGAGCGGGACGGTAGAGCCGCAGGGCCGGTCCCACCCCGCCGGTCTTCACCCGCTGGAGCAGTTCCAGGGCGAAGTCCAGGTCTGCGGCCGCGCCGAGCGATTGCTCCTGCCGGACAACCGTCAGTGTCCGGGGTCCGGCCGCCTGCTGCATGTTGTTATGCTCCCTTATGGTCATCTTGCAGTTCCTGGTCGTCGCCGCCGCGTTCGCCGTCATCGATTCCGTCTGGCTCAAGACGATGAGCACGTTCTATCGGAGCCACTTGGGTCACCTCATGGCGGACAAGCCCCATCTAGGCTACGCCGTCGTCTTCTACGTGCTGTACATCGCCGGCATCGTCTTCTTCGCCCTCCAGCCGGCGCTCGACGGCGGCAGCTGGCTCACCGCGCTCGGCTACGGCGCGGCACTGGGAACGTTCGCCTACGCCACGTATGACCTCACGAACGCCGCGACGCTGAAGAACTGGCCGCTCGCGATCGTGGTGGCGGACATCCTCTGGGGCGCGTTCCTGACCGGCCTGGCCACGGTGGCCGGCTGGCTCGTGTTCCACTAGCGCTGTCATGGCTCCCGCGCGCAGCGCCGTCATGGCTCCCGCGCGGCTACCGGCGGCCGGGCCGGCTGGGTCCTAGGACTTCCGCAGCGTCAAAATCTGTTCGGCGCGCCCGAACGGCCCCTGCAGATCGTGCAGCACGGTGGAGGTCAGCCCGATCCCGTCACTACCGAAAGACACCTCGTTGTCCAGCCCCAGCCACTCTCCTTCGGGCCGGCGGTACATGTGGATTTGAAGATCCAGGTTCGGGAACGCGTAGCTGCCCTTGCCCGGAGGAACGCGGGCTGCGATGCCGTTGGCGGTATCCACCAGGCCGACCAGCCGGGCGAGGTCGCCGCTGTCGTCCTTGTCAGTCAGCGGGTGGTCCGTGTGCAGCCAGACCGTGCCGGAGCCGGCACGGTGGCCTTCCGCGATCCGCATCTGCAGCGAAGCGATGTAACCGCCCGGCCACACACTCGCGGCATCGTACGGTTCGCACTTCTCCGGCACCGGAATCCCGGGGTCCTCGAAGGCGGCGATGGCGGAGGTGTCGGTGGTAATCATGCGCCAGGCCGTGGCGCGGATGGCGACGCGGCCGCCTGCCACGAGCTCGGCCTGCAACAGCTCGATGGTCCGGCCGGGGCGCAGCGTCGTGGTGGTGACTTCAAACTCGCCGCCGGGGATGAGGCCGAGGATCTCGTAGCTGATGCGCGCCATGCGCATGTCCTCGCGGGGTTCGTGCCGGGCCAGGCAGTCGGCCATGATGCCCGACGCGGGGGCCATGTGCTGCTCGTGCTCGTTCCAGGCGCCCTGGGCATGGATGGTGGAGCGGAACCGCCCCTCCCCCAGCACCTCGTAGTAAAAATCGCCCTCGGCCAGAACAGGTAGTTCAGCAGTCAACGTCGACCCTTTCGCAGCTTCCATCAGTGAATCCCCGACCACCCTATCGCTTCAGGCGGCCACCGCCCGGCGGGCCCGGGCCGCCGCCCGGGCGGCCGTCCGGGCGGCCGTCCGGGCGGCCGTCCGGGCGGCCGTCCGGTGCCGCAGGATTACGAGGCCGAAAACCAGCAGCACGATGTCCCCGCCGATCATGATGCCCCAGCGCCAGGCGCTGTTCACGTCGCCGAGCTGCAGGCCGATGTCCGAGACCGCGTGGAGGATGACGAGCGGCCACATCGGAGTCCCCCGGAGCCGCAGGGCCGCGAGTCCGACGCCGAAACACGCGGCTCCCGCCACCTGTGCGGCGGTGGCGGCCGGGTTGGCCCCGAAGGCGATGTTGCTCAGGTGCACCAGGCCGAAGAGCGCGGAGGACAGCAGGGCGGCGCGGACCAGCCTCCACGAGGCGACGGCGTTCAGGACCAGCCCGCCGAACCACAACTCCTCGTAGATGCCTGTGGCGAGATAGCCCACGATGATGGCGGAGGTGGGCTCCTGGCCCGCAGCACCGGCGCGGACGGCCGGCTCAGCGAGTCCATGGACCAGGCCAGTGCGCTGTCCCGGTCAGGGCTCGCGGAAGCCCGGCGGGCGGTGCGGGCCCTGCGCGGGGACGAGCTGCCAGGTCCCGAGCTGATTGACTCCCTGGTCGAACAGCATCGCCCGGCGTCCGCCGGGCCGCTGGCGTTCCGGACCCGCGGCGAGGCGACCGCGCTCCCACCGTACGCCGCGATCGCCCTCTACCGCACCGCCCAGGAAGCACTGTCCAACGTGCGCAAACACGCCCCGGGCGCCGCCGGGTTCGGCCTCAGCGGGATGGCGGAACGGGCCAAGCTGGCCGGCGGGGAGCTCGAGGCGGCTCCGGAGGGGGCCGGATTCCGCGTCCGCCTCGTGATCCCCCTGACGGCTTTACCGACGACCGGCCGGACTGGGTAGACTCTGAGACAGGTTCCGCCACTATCCTCCGAAGAGGTGCTCTCCTGATCCGAGTCATTAGCTACAACCTCCGCAAACACAAGGCCAGTGGTGAGCTGGTCGATTTGGCCCGCGACTTCGAGGTTGATGCTTTGTGCCTCCAAGAATGCGACACCGAGGATCTGCCAGCGACTATCGGCGATCTGCATCTGGCTGACGCCACGCGGGGGAACCGGCTAGGCCTGGCGATTTATTACCGCAAGGACCGCTTCACCGCCTACGACACGAAAACGTTTGCTTTGAAGAAGTCCCTCCACGACCGGGTGCTGGCCCCGGCGCACGAGCGGCTCATCGGCACCCGCGTGATCGACAACGAAACGGACCACGGCCTCGTGATCGCGTCTTTCCACGCGGCACCGCTGACCGCGTCGAACTCGTTGCGGCGCAACCAGATCCATGCCGCGCACGCCGAGCTCCTCAGCATGGGCGGCGGCCTGATGACGCTCATGGTGGGCGACTTCAATTACCCGTTCTTCACCAAGTACCTCACAGAACAGATGAAGGATGCAGGCTACGAGCTCTCGCTCAGCGACCGGCGCACCTACACGCGCTACAAGGTCTTCAAGGGCCACTTTGACTTCGCCACGTCCCTGGGCCTCGAGATCGAAAGCGTCGAGACGCTCCCGCGTGGCGCGTCCGATCACCTTCCCATCCTGATCTCGGCGGAATACGGCCAGGACCCGGGAACCGCCGAGGGCTAGCGAGCCGGGCTTCCGCCCGCCGCGCGGACTCACGATCACCTGTAGGCCGCCGCTGTGCTGGCGCCGGGTGTTCGCGCTTTCGGCGGTAGCTGGCTCCGGCGACTCCAGTCGAACATCTGCACCTAAACCCCGGGGTTGAGCGGGCCGGGCAGCGGCATTGGTTTGCCGCCCGGCCGGCGGCGCCAGCGTGCGGCTTTTTTGACCTCTTGGGTGCCGCTTACTTCTGTTTTGTCTGATGGGCACCATGGACCGCACAAGGCTTGATCCTGACGCAGCGTCAGGTCCTAGGGTGGGAAACATGGTGGAGACCGGCGGGCAGTTGTGGAGCATTGGCGACCTTGCGACGTTGTGCGGGGTCACTGTGCGGACCTTGCACCACTACGACCGGATCGGCCTGTTTCCCGCAACAGTGCGAACAGACTCGGGGCACCGGCGGTATTCGGAAGCGGATGTCCGCCGCCTCTACCGGATCAGGGCCCTGCGGTCGCTGGGCCTGTCTCTGGAGCAGGTCCGCGAGGTCCTGGCGGCGTCGCCGGACGACGCCGGAGCCGTGCGGCGGCTGCTCACCGGCCAGTTGTCGGCACTGCAGGACCAGGCGGAGCAGGCGCTGCGCCTCCAGCGGCAGATCCAGGCTCTGCTCGACAACATGGGCGGCGCAATGCCGGGCGTGGACCACTTCATATCCATTTTGCAGGGGATGACCATGTACGAGAAGTACTTCACGGAGGAACAGCGCACCGAGCTGGCACAACGCCGGGCCGAGCTCGGCCCGGCCGCCGTCGACGATGCCCGGACCACGCTTGCCAGTCTCGTCGAAGAAGGCCTGGGCCACATGTCGGCACATACGCCGGTGGATGACCCCGCGGTCCGGGACTTTGCGAGGCGGTGGGACGGGCTCGGTTCCCGGTTCCACAGCAGTGACGCGACCAAGGCTGCGGCGCGGAACATGTGGCAGGAAAACAGCCCGGAGCTGAGCGCCAGGCTGCCCTGGCCCGCGGACCGGCTCCAGGAACTGGTCACGTACCTTCAGCGGGTCCGGGACGCCGGCTAGTTCCTCGGGCGACAGTCGGCAATGCTTGAAAGGTGTCCCGTACTTCCTAGGCGCGGGGGTGGGCTGCCGAATCTTCGTGTTGCTTCACATACCGGTCCGGATCAACGTCCCGGCCATCGATGCCACCGGCATGTGCGGCCTCGAAGGCGCAGAACGCAAGCGCCAGGGTATGCCGGAGTTCCAAGCTTGCGTGGCGGCGAAAATCGGTCAGGCCTTCGCGCTCTTCCTCCCCCATGTGGTCACCGTTGACTTCATTGACCTTGGCCACCGCGCTCCACCACTCAGGCGATCCGGTTTCCTGGTGGCGGACTTCGGCGATGGCGTCACGGATCTCGTTGTGATCATGGATCGCGTCGGTGGTCTCATCCTCCGGGGAGTCCTTACCTCCGGCCCCCGTGCCGAGTGCAAGTAGCTCCGGATAGAAGAGCACCTCTTCGGCCTTGGCATGGACCTCCAGGAGGATACGCAGCCTCTCCCACACCGCGGCAAGGTCCGCGGCGGAAGCATCATTCATCTGCTCAAGTAGCGAAAACATGCGGCGCTGGTCGTGGTGGTCATTGAGAATGACTTCGGTGATGTCCATGGTTGTCCCTTCGGCGGTTTCGGGTACGCGGTCCCGGCGTTCCTCCCGGAGCGCCGCTGGAGCCGCGTTGTGGGCCGCAGTATTTCCGATGCTAGTGCACGATGCCTTCCGCTTGCGCGATACTTGGTCAGTGTGCTTAGTATTGATGATCCTGCCGGGGCCCCTCGGCGGGGAAGGCTTATCCAGGAGGACCACATGGGTTTGGGCGACAAGATCCAGAACACCGGCGACAAGCTGACAGGTAAAGCCAAAGAAGGCGCCGGCGAAGCAACCGACGACCACAGCCTCAAAGCAGAGGGCAAAGGCGACCAAAGCAAGGCCGACCTCAAGCAGGCAGGCGAGCACGTCAAGGATGCCTTCAAGTAACAGCTGAAGGTACCTTGGTCCTTCGAACGGCGCACCGGAAACGGTGTGCCGTTCCTTTTTGGGTGGCTGCCACCTCGTGTCGGCGGCACGGGTCGCTGAAACGTAGCCACGACAGGTGGGCCAGCCCGTGCCTCCAGCGCATGCCCGGGTTCTGTCGAAATCGACCTCCGGCTCCCCTTGGAAGCTGCCCGCGCCACAGCCGACAGTTTGACGTCGGATGAATCCCGCCGGCATTCCCGGAAACGTGCAGTGAACACTGTGTGAACGGACCCCTATATGGGCCTGGACCGTCACCGTTCCGTGATCTACTTTTGGGCGTGAACTAAACCCATCAGTAACTTCCTGTCCTTCGCCCCACCGGTCCTCCGGGACACACACCGCCGTCCTCTGCGCTTGCGTGGACTCAGGGGCAGTGCCCGGACACTGGGCGCCGTTGCTGCGCCTACGAGACCGGTCACGCGTAACTTTTCCCGCCCTGCGAACGATTACCCACGTGGTTGGCTGGTCAAGTCACCCCTGTTGGCACTGGAAGCCGGACCCGACGATGAAGGAATCCACGACATGAACTTTTCCAGACGTAGTTTCTTGGGTGCGGCAGGTACGGCTGCCGCCACCGCCTTAGCCACCGGCAGCACGCTGCGGGCGGCGGCGGCCGCCACCCCGGCACTCCCGGCCGCGGGCGCTTCCGGGATCGACCACATCATCGTCGTGATGATGGAGAACCGCTCCTTTGACCACTTCGTCGGCTGGATGCCCGGCGCCGACGGCCAGCAGGCCGGCCTGAGCTACACGGACCGCTACGGAATTCCGCACACCACCCACCACTTGGCGGACTTCCAGGGCTGCGGCCACCCGGACCCCGACCACTCCTACGAGGGCGGCCGGATCCAGTACAACAACGGCAAGAACAACGGCTGGCTCCGGGCCGGCGAAAATGACGAGTTCGCCGTCGGCTACTACGACGCCGCAGACCTCGATTTCTGGCGCCAGGCCGGCCCGGACTGGACCGTCTGCGACCGGTACTTCGCCGCCACGATGGCCGAAACCTACCCGAACAGGTTCTACCAGCACGCGGCCGCCACCGACCGGCTACACAACTCCACAGTGACGTCCACGCTCCCGACCATCTGGGACCGGCTGGCCGCCGCCGGAGTGTCCGGAAAGTACTACTACGGCGACATCCCCTTCACCGCGCTCTGGGGCACGAAGTACCAGGGCATCTCACACCACTACTCCGAGTTCCTCTCCGACGCCAGCGCAGGCAGCCTGCCGGCTGTGTCCTTCGTGGATCCCCGCTTCACGGACGAGGGCTCGGGAACCTCCGGTGATGACCACCCGCACGCGGACATCCGCTCCGGCGAGACTTTCCTCGCCGAGGTCTACAACGCGGTGACGACCGGCCCTGGCTGGGCCAACACGATGCTGGTCATCAACTACGACGAGTGGGGCGGGTTCTACGACCACGTCGCCCCGGGCACGGCCCCGGACACGAGCGCCGCGACGTCCCTGCGCGGCTTCCGCGTGCCGTCCGTGGTCATCTCACCCCGGGCCCGGCGCCGACACATTGCCCACGACGTCTACGACCACACGTCCGTGCTCAAGGCCATCGAATGGCGGTGGAACCTGCCGGCCCTCACACCCCGTGACGGCGCCGCCCGCAACATCGCCGAAGTCCTGGACTTCGCCGCGCCCGCCAATCTCGCAGCCCCCAAGTATCTGGTCCCGCCGTTCGTCGCCGGGCCGGCCTGCACCCCTGTGGGACCGCCCCCGGAAGAGGAATGGTCCGGACTGAAACAGAAAGCACTCGCCGACGGATGGAAACTCCCGTGAACCCCAACACCACAACGACCCCCGCGCCACCGCACCACCGCGCAGGCCGCCGCACATTGAGACGGCTGGCCTCCGCCGCGCTGGTCGTGCTCGCAGCCGCGGCGCTCAGCTACGGCCCCGAAGGCGCCACGGCCGGGACACCCGCCAACGCTGCCCCGGCCGCCACCACAGCGGGTAAAGGCTACCTGCCCGGTGCCAAGCATGTCTTCGTCATCAACCTCGAAAACAAGGGCTACGACGAGACGTGGGGTCCGGCGTCGGCCGCCCCGTACCTGTCCCGGACGCTCAGGGGCCAGGGGGTGCTGCTGAACCAGTACTTCGGCACGGCCCACAACTCCCAGCCCAACTACGTCGCCCAGATCTCCGGCCAGGGGCCCAATCCCCAGATGCAGGCCGACTGCCAGAACTACTCACCGTTCGTCGGAAGCGGCACGGCAAGTCCCGGCCAGGCCGTCGGCGACGGCTGCGTCTTCCCCGCCGCTGTCCCCACAGTCGCCGGCCAGCTGACCGGAGCCGGCAGGACGTGGAAGGGCTACATGGAAGACATGGGAACCCCCTGCCGGCATCCCGCCCCCGGCGCGGTGGATGACACGCAGAAAGCAAAGACCGGCGACCAGTACGCGGCCCGCCACAACCCCTTTGTCTACTTCGCCGGAATCACCGGCTCACCGGACTGCGCCAAGAACGACGTCGACCTCAGCGCCCTGAAAACGGACCTCGCGTCGACCGCCACGACCCCCAATCTGTCCATGATCACGCCCAACCTCTGCCACGACGGCCACGACTCCCCGTGCGTGGACGGACAGCCGGGCGGCCTCAAAAGCGCCGACGAGTGGCTCAAGCAGTGGGTGCCGGCCATCACCTCGTCCCCGGCGTTCAAACAGGACGGCGTCCTGGTGATCACGTTCGACGAATCGGACGGACCCCAGTCTGATGCGACCGCCTGCTGCGGCGAAGGGCCCGGACCCAACTCGCCGCAGCCCGGCATCACCGGTCCCGGCGGCGGCCGGGTCGGAGCCCTCGTCCTTTCCCCCTTCACCAAGGGCGGCACCTGGTCCACCACCCCGTACAACCACTACAGCCTGCTGGCCAGTATCGAGGACACCTTCGGGCTGCCCTACCTGGGCTACGCCGGGACGCCCGGTCTCAACCGGTTCGGACTCGACGTCTACAACGCCGGGGTCTAGGAAGACCAACTGCTCAAACGCAGACGCCAGGCTGGTGTCCAAAGCACGAGCCTGGCGTTTGCGTGGCGGCATTGTTTTATGCCCAGGGACAACGGGTCAGTGGATGAGGCCGGACACAAGGTTGATGGTCGTCGCCAGCACAATGGCTCCGAGCAGGTAGGACAGCAACGCCTGGCGCAGCACGGTGGTGCGGATGGCGTCCGTCTTGAGATCGGTGTCGGACACCTGGAAGGTCATCCCCACAGTGAAGGCCAGATAGGCGAAATCGAGGTAGCGCGGAAGCTTGTCCTCATTGAAGTCGACGCCGGTCTTGTCCCGGTAGTAGATGGAAGCGTACCGCAGCGTGTAGAGCGTGTGGACAAGCAGCCAGGACAGCGCCACGCTCCCCAGTGCCATGGCGATGATGGCGGCCTTCGTACCGCCCTGGGCATTGGAAGCATCCAGAAGGATCAAGGCCACACCGGCGAAGCTGGCCACTGTCGCGGTAAGAACCAGGACATCCGAGATGCCCCGGCCCGGGTCCTCACGCCGGGCGTGCGCCGCCGTCGCTTGGGCCTGCAGTCCACCAATGACCGCCCAAACCCAGACCAGGTAGGTCAACGACGCTGCCGCCCACCCCATCGCCGGCGCATACGCCCATGACTTCAGGGCACCCACGGCAACCCCTGCCGCCAGGCCGAGAACGACCATCACCAGGACCCGGAGTCGCGAATGATGGGCCCGGGTGTTGAAGTTCGGCGCATGGCGCCCGGCCTTGCTGTTTGTACTCATGTAGCAATCCTTCCAGCCCCGCGCCTGAACAAGTGGCGCTCAAGCCGCGCGTGTTGCTTTCTAAAGACGCCAGGTGCTGTGACTTGGGTGGCAGCACGGGCCGCGGTAGCGTGGTCCGTGTAGGCCGTGGCCCAGCCGCGGCTCCTGCGATTTCAAAGGAGCGAGCCATCAACAGGTCACACCGGTACTCGAAGAACGAGCCAGACACCGACGTCGAACTGAACCCTTTGTTCAGCCGGCCCGGGGAATCCACGACGTTCCCGCGGTTTGAGCTTCCAGCTAAGGAGGCCCTGCCCTCGACGGCGTACCAGGTTGTCCATGACGAAGCCATGCTCGACGGCAATGCCCGCCTGAACCTGGCCACGTTCGTCGGCACCTGGATGGAGCCGGAGGCCGCGAAGCTCTACACCGAGACCTTCGACAAGAACATGATCGACAAGGACGAGTACCCCCAGACCGCCTTGATCGAGACCCGTTGCTGGCGCATGCTCGCTGGCTTGTGGAACGCCCCGGACCCGGCCAACAGCGTCGGCACGTCCACGATCGGCTCCTCCGAAGCCTGCATGCTCGGCGGCCTTGCGATGAAACGGAAGTGGCAGCACGCCCGGCGTGCTGCCGGCCAGCCAACGGACAGGCCAAACCTGGTGCTCAGTTCCGCGGTCCAGGTCTGCTGGGAGAAGTTCTGCAACTATTGGGACGTGGAGCCGCGCTACGTCCCGGTCTCCGCGGGCCACCCGGTGCTGGACGGCCATGAACTGGACAAATTCGTGGACGAGAACACCATAGGCGTCGTCGCCATCATGGGTGTGACGTACACGGGGCGGTACGAAGCCATCGACAAGATCTCGGCGGCCCTGGACGACATCCAGGTACGCCGCGGACTGGACATTGCGATCCATGTCGACGGCGCCTCCGGGGCCATGATCGCGCCCTTCCTCCAGCCGGACACGGTCTGGGACTTCCGGCTCCCCCGGGTCGTGTCCATCAACACCTCCGGCCACAAATACGGCTTGGTGTATCCGGGACTGGGCTGGATCGTGTGGAAGGACAAAGAATCACTTCCCGATGACCTCATCTTCCACGTCAGCTACCTCGGGGGCGACATGCCGACGTTTGCGCTGAACTTTTCCCGCCCGGGCGCACAGGTGCTGCTGCAGTACTACCTCTTCCTGAGGCTCGGCTTCGAAGGCTACAAATCGGTCCAGTCCGCTTGCCGGGACGTCGCCGTGTTCCTCTCCCGGGAAATCGGAAAGATGGACGCCTTCACGCTCTGGAGCGACGGATCGGACATCCCCGTCTTCGCCTGGCAGCTCACCGAGGGCCACACCAGGAACTGGAACCTGCACCACCTCTCGGAACGCCTGCGAATGGGCGGCTGGATTGTTCCCTCCTACCCGCTGCCCGACGGGCTCAGCGACGTCACAGTTCAAAGGGTGGTTGTACGGAACGGATTCACCCGCGACCTCGCAGCCAGTTTCCTGACTGACCTGAAGAAGGAAGTCACCTATCTGAACGGGCTGGACGCGCCATTCCCCTCAGAAGGGCACACGCCGGCGTTCCACCACTGACGAGGTCACCGGTGCCGCTGGATCACTGCTGTTATTGCGCGTGGTATTGCGCGCCGGATCGGGCAAGGGCTTTGGTCTCGCGCCTGAGGACCTTGCGGACCAGGTGGAGCCGTTCTCCCAGGGAGAGGTCAGGCAGGTAGGCCCGCGTGAGCGCATTCGCAATGCCTGGAAGGGCCGCCGAATCCGGATACGCCATATACAGCGGGGCGTACTGGGGGCGGAACTTCCCTTTGAATGCCAGAAGCGAACGGAACCCATAGACGGGCTCCAGGGCGGATCCGAGCCGGTCAAGCAGGCGCTCAAGAAGGCCTACCTCTTCCGGGCCGGCATCAACTAGCTGGAGTTGGCTGGCCCCCGGGGCACGGGCCAGGGGTGCGCCGGAGAGGCTGATGAAATCGAACCCCTCGTCTTTGAGGCTGATTGCCGCGGAAGCTATGAGGAACTCGATCCCGGCGCGGAATCCCGAGCTCCGGCTGCGCATGAAGTCCAGGGTCCAGCCCATGATGCGTCCGCCGCGATAGACCGGAAGCCATGACGTGACGGCGTGGACGTGGTGCCGGACGTCGACGGCGAGCAGGCAGCGGACTTCGGGGTCGTTGAGCTCTTCGAGTCCTCCAAGGGTGAAACCCATCTCGGGCATCTTCTTGTCGGACACCCATTCCTCGGAGATGGCCTGGACTTGCGCCTGGACGGCGAGCGTAGCCGTGGGGTACCGGACCCATTCTGCGGTGATACCGGCCCTCGCGGCATTATTCATGGCGGTACGGATGTCCTGGAATTGTTTGCCCCTGAACGATAGGGATTCCAAAGGCAGAATGGTCTCCTGGGCGACCTGCACGGAGTCCCAGCCGAGGGCGGCTGCCGCTTCCCGGACATCAGCGGGCACGGAGTACAAGCACGGAGTCCATCCATTGGACCTGCAGTACCGGGCGAATTCCTCCACCGTTTCTCGCGTCCCGGTCGTTCGCCCGACCGGCGCGCCGAGAGTCAGGGCGATTCCGGCGATGACGCGGTAGGCGACAAAGCTGTCACCGGTGCTGGAAAACCAGTACACGTTTCCGGGCCACGTCGTCATCCACGAGATGGAACTGCCCTCCCCTGCGGTGAGGATCTCCCAGGCCCTGTCTTTGTCTGCGCCGTGCCGCGGGTGGGCCGGACGCAGGAACGTCTTGAGGCCCAACACGCCGGTAACGGCCCAGAAGACGATTCCAACGCCTTCGTAGAGCAGAACCGTCGGTGTTGTCTCGGGAAAAAACGCGGGCGGCATGTCCACTGTGAACCCCAGGGGGAGGAGCCTGTCCGGAACGTCTGCCACGAGGTCTGCGAGCGTCGGGTCGGGACTGAACCCTGGAGCCAGGGCCAAGCCGCCCACCACATAGACCAGGCCGAGGCCGCCTGCCAGGCCCAGGACGCGGGTCGCAAGCCGTCTGTACGTCCCTCGGGGTGCAGCGACCGGGAACATCGTCTGGCACGCCAGCAGTACCACGAAAAGCACCACCGGCAGGAGAAGCGGGACCACCAGTGTCAGCGGATGGGTCCGGCCGCCGACCTGGCTCGCGTCGACCAACTCCCCCGCGACCGTGTTGGGGCCGGCCGCCTGCAGGACCCCCACCATCGTCACGAGCGCCAGCACCGACAAGCCTGCCTGGACGACCATCGCACCCAGCCAGGCTGCCCGCCGCCCGCGGCGCAGGCCCTCAGCCAACAGCAACAGAAGAAACGACGGCACAATCGCCATGAAGATGGCCCCGGCCCCGGCCCTCAGCTGCAGGTGCATGGCCTCGCACTCCCGGTGCTGGGCCGGGATTGCACATGCGCTCTGCAGGGTCTGCGGATCGACGGGCTGGATATCGGTGAAAAGCAAACGCAGGACAGAGAGGGGACCTACAGCGTGCTGGGTCAGGCCCGCAACCACCGGTCCAACGGCGGATACGGCCACCAGCAGGGCTATCAGCACACGCCCTTCGTGCCTGGAGCTGACCGGTCGCAGGAGCCGGGGCGCCCGGCCAAGGAGTACGGGGCCCAGAAGGGCTCCGGCGCTGCCGGCCCCGAGACGGACAAGGTCCGTGAAGCCTCCGCTGTAGAGTGCCAACAGGATGAGCAACCCGAAAATGCCGAGACGGATGCGGCGCCGCCAGAGGGGTCCCATGGAAGCCGTGGCAGCCATGACCGCTCCATAGACCAGGGCGCTCGGTCCAAGGAAGTAGGTTCCGTTCATTTCCAGCGCCCAGGTCCCCATCAGGCCCCGGGTTGCCTCCAAAAACCCGGTGGCGGCCAGGACGCCAACGATCTGCGCCGTCACCGCCGAGGCCGCCAGTTTCAGGCTTCCGATCTGCCGTTCCAGGGGGATGCCGGCCAGCAGCACGAGACCCGTTCCCAGGACGTAGCCGGCCAGGTCCCGGGACCAGAGAGCGGATGCGAGCACCGTCCACCAGTGGGCCGGCAACGAGTAGGCCGTCGCTGCGACATCCTCCCGCCACCCCGGTCCGGGACCCGAGACGATGCTGGACGACGCGATGCCCACGCCCCAGACGACAGCGACATACCCCAAGGTGACGGGAGCGCCCCGGAGGGCCGACAGAAACCCCCGCGGCGACCCGCGGTGTTGCGTCGGCTGGGCCCCTTGGACGGGTGTCGACACTGGCGCGGGCACTGGCACTCCTTTCAGGGTGTCGGGACACTCGAGCCTGCCCCGTCCTGTAAATACCATTTGACCACCTCGGTCAGCGCGGCAACAGGGCCCGCCGGACAGACGCTCACGGATACCGCGGCCACGCCCGCAACAGTGACTGGCACCCATCAAACTCCCAGCGTTTCCCAGTGGACGAGGTGCTATAACAGCCTGAGACGCGCTCCCCAACCGACGCCGGCCAGATAGCGCCCGAGCGCGCTGGCAGGTAAGAGCACGCGCTTGATGGACGGGACCTATGGAGCAGCTTCTCAGCCTCAACGTCATGGACAATCCGCTGCTTTACGCCTTCTACAGTCTTTCGGCGCTCGCTGGCATCTATCTGCTGGTCCGGTCCGTGTTCGTCCCCCGCTGGATGCTCCGTTCGATGCGCGGCCACAGGCGGGCCGGTGCTGCGGGCCGCGGGCCAAGCCACCGGGTGGCCAGGAAACAGCTGGGGCGCCGGGGGTGGCTGCTCGTGGCGTCTGCGGGGCTCGCCGGCGGGACCGCGGCAGGAGCCGTCACGTTGTTCGTCTGCGAAGTCGTACTGAACGTCTTCGGCATACCCCTGGACCCGGACACCCGCGCCTGGGTCATCTTTGCCTTCGCCGGGATCGGGCTTGCGGCCGTGAACTTGTGGCGCTCCCGCTGGTGGCGGAAAGCGGCCGCCGTCGTCGCCGTCGTGATTTTCGTTTCGACGGCGGCCCTGGGCATCAACGCCGGGTACGGGCTGAACCCGACGCTCGGTGCCATGCTGGGCCTGAACCAGACCCCGCACCTTGCCCTCCCCCGGCTCAACCCGCAAGCCCCGCAGGAAAGCGGGGCTCCGTTGTGGCAGAGCTGGAAGGCCCCGGCGGGGATGCCGGCCACGGGTGTCAGCGGTGCCGTTTCGATTCCGGCCTCCGTCTCAGGCTTCCACGCCCGGGACGCCTACCTGTATCTGCCGCCTGCCGCCTTGGTGGCGGATCCGCCGCCGCTGCCGATTGTCATCATGATGATGGGCCAGCCGGGAGGACCCGAACAGAACAAATCCGCCGTCCAGGAGCTCAACGCCCTCGCCCAGCGCAATCACGGGCTGGCTCCGCTCTTCCTCACGATCGACCAGCTGGGCAACCCCTACCAGAATCCGGTCTGCGTTGATTCCGAAAAAGGTAAGGTGTACACGTACGTCACCGCCGACGTCGTCAATTTCATCCGCAAGAACCTCAACGTGGCGGCGGACCGGGTCCAATGGGCGGTGGCGGGCTACTCCAACGGCGGAGAATGCGCGCTCTCGTTCGGGGCCAAGCGGCCGGAGCTCTTCGGCTCCCTGCTGGACATCTCCGGCGAGCTCGAACCGATCGACGGCTCCCCGGAGAACACCGTAAAGACCATATTCGGCGGCAGCCAGGCCGCGTTTACTGCAGAGAAACCGGCCACCATCCTCAAAGCCCGCACGTACACCGACTCACTCGCCATCTTCACCAGCGGCGCCCTTGACCCGACCTACGGGCCGCAAGCCGCCGCGGCCGAGGCGGCTGCGAAGGCAGCGGGCATGACGACCCGCCGGTTCGTCGGGGAAGGAATCGGCCACCGCGGGGACTCTGTCGACTACGGCCTCAAGGAGGGGCTGCCGCTGCTATACCAGAGGTTCGGGCTGGCCCCGCCCTGACCGCGGAAGCCCGGGGGCGGGATGCTGACGCGGGGGATCAGGACCTGGCGTTGAAGACGTCCGACCCGAAACTGTTCAGGCCCGGCGCCCCGGCGTATCCGAGGCGGGGCAGGGAGAAGATGTCCTCGATGCTGGCGAGCAGGCTGAAGTGGTTATAGGGCTTGTCCGAAATCGAGCCGCCCTTGGTGAAGGGCGAGAGCACCAAGGCCCCGATCTTTCCCCCTGCTGTGCCGCCCGGCAAAAGTCCGGCGGGTCCGGTGGTGTTACCTTCCGATTCGTCGAACGTGATGACAAGCATGCCGTCTTGTCTGTACGCCGGGGAGTCCAGGATGGCGGGGACCTGCTGGCTGAGCCAGCTGTCGGAGGCGGCCAGTCCGCCCTGGCTGCCGTCCACGCACGGGCTGTCGTGCCCGTCATTGCACAAATTGGGGCTGATGTAGGAGAAGTTGGGCGTCGTGTCGATGGACTTCAGGTCACCGGACAGGTTCCCGAAGTCGACAACGTTGCTCTGGCAGTCCGGGGACGAGGTGATGGACTCAAAATACACGAACGGGTTGTGGCGGGTGGCGTATTGATCGCCCACGTTGGCGCCCTGATGGTCGTCCTTGGCGCCAAGTTCGGGATGCTGGCAGGGAGTCTGCATGTCCTCCATGTAGCCCTTCCAGGTCTTCCCGGCCGCGCCGAGCTGGCCTGCAAGGGTGGGGACCGAGGCCGGATACACACAGCCGGTCCCCTGCACCTGGCCGAGCGAGGCAGTCCCGGTCTGTTTGAACGGGGCATACGTCGGGCAGTCGTTCCGCGTCATCTCGTTCGATGCCTGGCCGGAAATCTGGGCCAGGTAATTCGGGTTCGAATTGTGGGCAATGCCGTAGTACTCGGACAGCAGGACCCCTTGACCGCGCAGGGTCTTGGACAGGTACTGCGCTTCCGAGCCCGCACCCCAGACCTTGTCGTAGCCCTTGTTCTCGAGGTTGATCACGAAAACATGGCCCGGTTTCCCTGCCGCCAGGCCCGTTCCCGGGGGCTGGATCCCGCCGGAGGCGCCCGCACTCGACGACGGCCCGCCGGAGGCCCCCCCACTCGGCGACGGGCCGCCATTCGGCGGAGCAGGTGTGCAGGCCACCGCCGATACTGAGAGTGCCGCGGCAAAAATCAGCCACGTGGCCCGCCGCGTGGCATTGCGTCCAAGAGTTTTCGCGACATTCCGGCTCATCGATTCCGGCTTTCTCTTTGACCGATCGAAGGGGCTCTGCGGCCCCGGTAGCAGAAGCCTTTCAGAAACGGATCAAGGAAGACCCCGAAGTCCCTGCGTAATCCCTGTGAAGCGGCCGTCGCATTACAATCCTCACAGTCACCTCAGGAACGACGGGTGCCCCTCAGGGCCGACGCGTCGGCCGTCCGCTCAGGCCTTGCGTTGGGCGACGGCCCCGGCGAGCGACGCCAGGCCCTTCTCGAAGTCCGCGCCGACCATCTTGTCCATGTTCATGAACAGGGCGAAGACCTTGCCGATGCCCTTGTTCTCGCCGGTCATGGTCCAGGTCACCTGTGTTCCGCTGCCGGAAGGCGCAAACGTGAAGAAGGTGGGATTGACCGTCTTGAAGGGCTTCGTGAATTCCAGGCGGATCCTGACGGTGCTCGGCTCGGTGGATTCGACGATCTCCATGGTGCCGGAGCCAGCTTTGCGGTTGCCGCTCCAGGCGTACTTGGCGCCGATCCCGGTGTCGCTGCCGGAGTAGCTGCGGTCCATCGTGGGGTCCACGGACTCCCACGGGGACCACTTGGTCCACTCGTGGAAGTTGTTGACCAGCGGGAAGATGTCTTTGGCCGGGGCCGGGATGACTGCGGTGCGGGTGACTTCGTAAGTAGACATGGGGCAATCCTAGGGTGTGGCCGGTCCGGCTGGATACGGGACCGGCCACAGCAGCACTTCCAGCCTCCCTCACATCGGTGGCGAGCTTACATCTCGCCGAGCTCGAAGATCTCCAGGGTGAATTTTCCGTTGCCGTCGGACAGGAACGGGTGGCCATCGGCCAGGGCTATAGCCGCAGGGAGATTTTCGGCTTCCACGATGGAGTAGCCGTTCAGGTCCGAGACTTCGGTTGCCGCTCCGTCGTCCACCACCGCGGTGCGGGACGGTGCGAACGGTGCACCGACGTCGAGCAGGGCAGTGCCGATTTTCTCCATCCAGGCGCCCCAGGCGGCCATTTGCGCCGCCGATTGCTCCTCGGTGAACTGGTCCATCGGAGTGGCCGGACCTTTGTAGAGATACATGAACTTGCTCATGGCATGTCCTTTCATCAGGGTGTTCGCTGTTCGTACGGCCGTGAGTGGATGCCACGGCCGCCCCTGCCTGCGCGAATCAGACCGGGCAGGGATTCCTTTCGGCGGCCCGCCGGCGTTCAGTCCGCCTCGAGTATCTGTTTCAGCTTCGCGAGGTCTTTCCGCATGGCGCGTTTCATCATCGGGGCCATCAGCAGGCTGACGACGACGGAGAATCCCGCCGGTTTGCCGGTGTTGCGCAGAGCCATGCGGGTTGACGAGCCGTCCGTGTCAGCCCATGTGTACGTGGTCTGCATCGGGAAAGGGCCCTGCGCTGTCCGCATCACCAGCTTCGCGCCCGGATCCAGCTCGGTGAACTCGTAGACGTAGTCCAGGTCACGGCCCAGGAAGTGCGCACGGAAAGCCAGCCGGGAGCCGACAGCCAGGGGTGGCGTCGATTCCCAGCGGACCGCCCTGATGTTGGTGTACCACTTGGGGGCGTTGTCCGGGTTCGCGGCATAGCCCGCTACGACCCCGCGCGGCCGGCCAATGACAATCTCGGTCGTTACGTCAACCATCCCGGTTTCCTTCCTGCCGCGATCCCGTCGGCATCAGATGCCGGCGACCTCGCGGCCGGTGAACGCGATGAGCCGCTCCATGCTGGCCGCCGACTCATCAACAAGGGTCTCGTCGGCGAAGCTGGTGCCGCGCATCTGGGGGCTGATGGTGTTCCGGGCAAGGCCCAGCACGTAGTCGGAGAGCACGGCCGAGACCGTAAGTTCCTGGCCCGTGGCTTTCGCGAAGTCCCACGCATGGACCAGCAGTTCCAAGTTCAGAATGTTCGCGACCAAAGTGGCCGGAAGTTCGGCGAAACCCATGTCGAGGCTTCCTGCCAGGCCGCGGGCACGGAATGCTTCCAGCGTGACCTGGGAGGCGTCGGCAATCCGGACCTCCGGCGACACCGTCGGCTGGTCACGGACCACGACGCCGAGCGCCTTGCCGATCGAAGCAATTGATCCAAAAAGATGATCCAGAAGACCGGCAACCGTGAAGTCCTCGCAGGGAGTGCCGGCGTTCAGGTCCCTTTCCTGCAGTCCCCGCAGAACCCGCTGCGCCACGGCGAGGGCCGCTTCAGCGCTGGCGAGCTCGTCGATGGGGTCCGGGGCAGCCGACCACTCGTCGGGTCCGGCGTCGCCGCTCGCGGCCAGCAGGACGAGCCGTTCCAGGAAGTGGTTCCATCCCTCGGCATGGCTGGCTTCCTGTTCCGCGGTCAGCCCTTCGTGGATCAGCTGGACCGTCGTCCCGCCTTCGACCGCTTCCAGCTGCACCGTCACGGTGGACGCCCCCGGAGGCAGTTCGCCGTCACCTTCCCAGCCCCACGTGTAGACAACGCGTTTTCCGGGCTCGATTTCCGTAAAGGTGCCCATGGCCACGTGGCCGGGGGTGATGGTCCACCGGTAGTCCCCACCCACGCGCAGGTCCACCCTGGCAGCGACCGCCTTCCATCGGCGGAGCCTCTCCGGCTCAGTGATGAGCGCGAACGCGGCATCCGGATCAACCGGCAGGAAGACAGTTTTGTTGAATGACATCAGATTTTCCCTTGCGATGTTTGTAGGCGGTGCCGGCCGGCGTCGGCCACCAGCTGGTCCAGTTCGTTTGTCCAGAAAGAGTCAAATTGTTCGCGCAACCGGCTCATGCCGGCAGCGTCCAGACGGTAATACCTGTTCCTGCCGTCCTTCCTCGCTGAAACGAGGCCGACGTCGGATAGCAGCAGCAGATGCTGCGAGATGGCCGAGCGGCTGACCGGAAAATGCTCCGACAACTCCGTCACAGTCTTCTCCCCCGCGGCCAGGAGGCGAAGCAGTGCACGCCTGTTTGGCTCCGTGGCAACTTCCAGAAGATCGGGCACAGTCAATACGTTAGTGGTCACTAACGTATTTCGCAAGATGCCGGCGCCGTATTCGGTCTACGCCGGCACCGTGCGAGGGAAGTGGATCCGGGCAGCGCCACCGGGCATCCGGATGGTCCTGGACTATCAACGCCCCTGGCTGAAGTCTGACCTGACGGCCGGTGCGGCCCTCAGCGCCACCCTCATTCCTGCCGGCATGGCCTACGCGGAAGCTGCAGGCCTGCCCGCCGTCACGGGACTGTATGCTTCGGTCGTTCCACTTCTCGCCTACGCCGTCTTCGGGCCGTCCCGCGTCCTGGTCGTGGGACCGGACTCAACCCTGGCGCCCATGATTGCTGCCACCGTGCTGCCCCTGGCGGGCAAGGACAGCGGACATGCGGTGGCACTTGCCGGCGCCTTGTCCCTGCTGATCGGGGTCATCCTGCTGGCCGGCCGGGTTTTCCGGCTGGGGTTTGTGACCGGCCTCCTGTCCAAACCCATCCGCGTCGGCTACCTCAACGGCATCGCCCTTGCAGTCATCCTCAGCCAGATACCCAAATTCCTCGGGATCCCTTCCCGCGGGGGTTCACTGGTCGACAACGCCGCCGGCTCGGTCCGCGCCCTGCTGCAGGGCACCGTCAATCCGCTGGCGTTGTTGTTCGGGGCCGGGACGGCGGCCATCATCGTTGCCGTACGTTTCCTGCCGGGGAAGCCGCCGGGCGTGCTGATCGCCGTGGTGGCCTCTGCACTTCTTGCCGCGGCACTGGGCCTGGAGACGGCGCTTCCCACCGTGGGCGCGGGGGGCCCTCGGAGTGGCCAATGCCGCCTGCGGACTGTTCGGCGGGTTCGCTGTCTCGGGCAGCACCTCCCGTACCCCGATCGCGCTCGCGGCCGGCGCGCGCAGCCCCCTCAGCGGCGTGGTTGCAGCCGCCCTCGACGTACTCTTCATGCTCGCCGCCCCCGGCGTGACGTCCTACCTGCCCTCCAGCACCCTGGCCGCCGTCGTCATCGTTGCGGCGGCCTCGATCGTGGATGTGCAGACGCTGCGGCGGCTGCTCAGGATGAGCCGGACGGAGGCGGCACTGCTGGTTGCCACGTTTCTCGGCGTCGCATTCGTCGGCGTCCTCGACGGCATCGTGGTGGAGATCGGCCTGTCGCTCATCGCCTTTGTCCGGCGGGCCTGGGACCCGTACCGCACCGAACTCGCCAGCGTCGGGGACGTGCCCGGCTACCACGATCTGAACCGGCACCCCAAGGCCTGCGGATTCCCGGCCTGGTGATCGCGCGCTTCGATGCCCCGCTCTTCTTTGCGAACGGAGCCGTTTTTGCCGAGCACATCAGGACCCTCGTGGCGAACGCCCCCGGACCGGTCCGGTGGGTGATCGTTGCCTCCGAGGCCATCACTGACCTCGATACCTCCGCGTCGGATGACCTTGTGGAGCTCGACGACGAGCTCCACAAGCTGGGCATCAGCCTTGTCTTCGCCGAGATGAAGGGTCCCATTAAGGACCGGCTGATCCGCTTCGGCGTCAGCGGCAGGTTCGGGCCCGATCACTTCTTCCCCACGGTCACCAACGCGGTCCGGAGCTACAAGAAGGAATTCGGGCTCCCGTAGCCCGCTTGGCTGGGGTGTACGTCAGCCCAGCAACGGGATGACCTCAGCCCGGCCGTCCCGGCCGACGACGACCAGCACGCGTTCGCCGGTCACACCCTCCAAGGCCGCAGCCAATGTCCCGTCGCCGGCCGAAGCCGCGGCGCCCTCGTCGGAGCGCCGCCAGACCGTGACGCCGGCCCCGGTGGCGTCGCCGATCTCCCTGACCATGTTCGCGGGATCCGAACCCGTGACGAGAACGACATGCCCGACCGTCCGACGCCGGGCCGGGTCGGCCGCCGCCAGGTCCGCCCTGTCCCGCCGCCACACCGCAAAGTGGTACCCGGAGACCAGCCCCGTGGCCACGAGCAGCCCCAGCGGTGCGCGCACCCTGTCCACGAGGCTTCCGCCGGTCACATCGCCCAGGAAGAATTCGAACACCCGGTACCCGATGACCAGCAGTGCGATCACCGCGACGACGGCGCTCAGTCCGAACACCACAATCAGGTAAACGCGCCGGGCGTTCAGCCCGGGCCCGGACACCCGGGGTCGCTCCCCCGGCTTCCACGCGAACCACCAGACAGGGCCGCCGACCACAAGCGAACTGATTCCGCCCAGCAGCAACGTGCGCGTCCCGGATCCGGCGAGGGGTGCCGCGGCCAGGGCAAGGGCGGCGTTCACGATCACGCCGATCCCCGAGCCGGCTGCGGCGAGGGCGACGCCGGAGGTCACCAGATTGCCGCCCTGACGGGTGGAGTCGGAGCGCCCGCGTGCCATGGTGCGGTGGTAGACCCAGACGAGGGTGCCGATGGCGGCTGCGGCCACGGCCGGCCCCAGGGGTTCCAGCAGGACGTCGATCGTGTCTGTGCGGTCGAACAAGAGCCGCAGCACAACGAATAGCCCGACCCCGGCGCCACCGAGGGCCAGGATGCCCGCGCCCAGGACCCCGACGGTGATGAGCGTGACGTCGGCGAACCCGCCACGCAGCCGCTGGCCGCCGTCGTGCCTCCAGTGCCACCACCACAGCAGGGCGCCGCCGGCGGCCCAGACGAGGGACTGCAACGCGGACACCCACCATGGCTTGCCCACCGACGCGGCCGCCGTGGCTCCGCGCAGGGCCGCGTCAAGGAGCGTCGACAGGGCCGACACGGCGCCGCCGGTGCCGATGACCAGCCCCAGTGCGGAGCCGAGCACGGTTGGGACGTCGGCCAGGTCCGTCGGACTTTTCCGTGCGTGCCGCCACATCCACCGGTGCCAGAACCACACAGCAGCCCACACCACCCCGGTGGCAAGGGACAACCGCCATTGCAGCCGCTGCCTGCCGACCACGGAGGACAGTGTGTCCAGCAGGTTGCTGGCGGCCATGATCAGGGAAAGCACATAGGCGCCGGCCAGGTACAGGCCCCAGCCCACTGAGGACCGCTCCGCCTCCTCACCGAGCCGCCGCCACACCAACCACCACAGAATGGCGGCGAGGGGGCCGCCGATCAAGGCGAACGCCAGGGAGCGCGCCAGGCCGGCGACATCGTCCGAGGCCAGCGCGCTGCCGGCGGTCAGCAGGCGTCCCAGCAACCCGCCGAGGCCGACGGCGGCGACTATGACCAGCGCGAACAGCAGCACGTACATGATCAGGCGGCGCACCGTGCGCTGCGCCGCCCCGACCGCCGGCGCGCTCACTGCTTGACCCCCGGATTCGAACAGACAGTGAGCTGCCACGGCGCGTTGTCGATCAGCCACGCCTCCCCCGTCCGGACGAGGTCGAAGACATCCTCGACCTGGTACTCGGCGCTCCCGAACGGCCCGCCGCCCTCGGAAACGGTAATGAGCACCCTCACGTCCGCCGAATCCGTCCGCTCCGTGGTCGATACCAGGGTGACGCGCAGATTCTCGGCAACGGGCCGCTGCCCGCTGGCGCACTTGTTCCGCGCGGCGTCGCTGAGGAAGGTGGCCGCGGTTCCCTCGTCACCGTCGATGACGGCGGCGGAGTAACGCTGCACGACGCCGGCGGGAGTGGCCGCGTCCATCGGCGCCGGTCCGCCCCGGGTGAACACGACAGCCAGGGCGACAATCACCAGTACTGCGATCGCGGCCAGGATGGCCAGAAGCATCCGGTCCGGCCTGGCCGGACGCCGCGACGCGGTCAACTCCGGCTCCGGGCTCATGCCGCCAGTATGGGCGGGGAGCCGGCCCGCCGTCACGGTCTTTCGGCCCCTTTCTAGGTTCCGTCGACGCAGCCCCGTGCAGCCACTACGCTCAGCAAATGGGAATCATGCGGAAAGTCCTCGCCGCCGTCATGCTGCTGGCGATGGGCCTGCTCGGCGGAGCCCAGGCCGCGCTCGCTGTCACGCCGGTCGACGTCGTGGTGAAGGACACGGCGGGGGTGCTGGACCTGAACAAGCTCCTGCCGGCGGTGCAGTCCATCGATTTCTACCAACCCACCAAGGTCGCGGTCTACACGTACAACGGCACGGCGGCGGACAACCTGAACGAGGAGGTCCTCCGCTTCGCCCGCGCCGAGCACCCCGAGTGGATCAGCGCCGACGGACAGAAGTGGGCGGACGGACTCTTCATCTTCGCCCTGGATCCGGTGGGCCGGCATGTCGGGACGTATATGGGTGAGGACCGAAAAGTCTCCCTGGAGCAGCGTGACGACATCCAGAACGCCGCCAAGGGCCTGCTGCGCGACGCCCAGTGGACGGATGGGACCATTGCCGGAATCCGCCGCGGCGCCGAACTCATCAACCAGCCCTGGTACCGGTCCACAGCCTTCCTTGTCACGGCCTGGACCACAGTGTCAGCGGCAGTCGCGGGTGCGGCCGCCTGGCTGATCGTCCGCTGGCGGACCAGGGTGTCCAGCCGCCGGGAACTGGCCCGCGGCGATGCCAGCTACGCGAGCGTCGGAATGGACCTGGAGGTCACCGAGCTCAACGCCAACACCATCCCCGCGTCCTCGCGCTACGGCAGCACGGTCCTGGAGAAGCACCGCACCTTCCTGTCCCGGTACAACACCGCCACCGGGCTTTCCAACCAGGTGCACGCCCTGACGGGCAGGGACCTGAGCCGGCGGCCGAACCTGAAACTGGTCCGGACATACGCCGGCGCAGCTGCGGAGCTGGACGCGCTGGATGACGTCATTTCGGACACGAACGCACTGCTCAGCCGGGGGTCGGCTTGGGCTAACGCGTGGGATCGCCAGCTGGCCCCCTTCCGCGCCGATCTGGCCGCACTCGAGCAGATGCTCACCAAACGCCACGGTGAGGGTGATTCAGCGACTGCTGCGGCGCTCCGGTCCTTCCGCGGGCAAAGCCAGCGCGAGATGGAACGGTGGACAGCGGAACTCGCAGACGGGACGATCAGCCCTGAGACAGCGCTGGACAGGCTGCGGGATGCCCGCACGCACCTTTCAGAGCTGCTGAAGAACCACGCCGATACGGTGATTGCTGCCTTCGCCCGGACCGAGAAGGAAGCGGAGCTCATGCGCAAGGACATGGAGAGCGCGCAGGCGGGCACGAAGGCCAAATACGGCCGCACCTACGAGCCCAGCATCCTCGGCACCGTCTACCCGTCCTACTATTTCTTCTCCGTCCCTACCTTCAACTCCGGCTTCAACACAGGCGTCAGCAGCGTCAGCAGCGCCCGCGGCGGAAGCGGCGGCACAACGGGCTACGGCTCCAGCGGCGGAAGCTTCTCCGGGTCCGGGAGTTCGTCGAGCTTCTAGTGTCAGCTCGTCCCGCTCCGTTCGACAACGAAGTCCCCGCCGGGAAACAGGATGGTCTCGTGGCCGTCGTCGAACCGGACATGGTACGGCGGCGCGCCGTCCTCACCTCTGACTTCCAGGATCTGGCCGTGCCTGTCGGCGGACTCCACCGTGTGGCCACGGATGATGATGCGGTCCCCTGGGGCTGCTTTCATGGCATTCACCTCCTTTCTACAGCGTACGATTGTCCGCCCTTTGGGGGAACGGGCCCGAGCTGCCGGCCGAACGGCCGGACTGCCTCGGGCGGTCAGAAGGCGGTCAGAACAGGGCGGCCGTCACTGTCCGGGTCAGCTGCTGGATGATGCGGGAACGGGCGTCCATGTCGGTCAGGTTCGCGCCCCGGGTGTAGACCACAAAAACGTAGGCCCGGCCGTCCCGGACGAGGATGCTCGCGTCGTGCAGGTAGCCGTCGAGGAGGCCGTACTTATGGAAGACGTCGACGCCGGGGGGCACTGCTGCCGGAATCAGCAGTTCGTAGTTGGTGTCCTGCATGTAGGAAAGCAGTTCGGCGGTGTGCTCGGCGCTGAGGAGCTGGCCCGTATACAGGAGAGACAGTGTCCGCGCCATTTCCGCGGGGGTCAGGAGGTTCACCGTGCGGTCGTAGTCGATCCCGATCGAGGCCGCATAGTCGCTTATTTGTTCCTGGCCCACGGCGTCGAGGATCAGCGACCAGGAATCGTTGTTGCTTTGCTGGACCATTTCCCTGATCTGCTCGCCGGCGGTCGAGACTCCCAGCGGCTCAGCCAAGGAGGCCAGGCCCCTTTCCGCAAGGTTGTAATAGGCCGCCGCCGCAAGGATCTTGGCCGTGCTCGCGGCCACAAACTTGTCCTTCACGCCGTATTCATGGACCGAGCCGTCGGAAACGTCGATCAGGGCCACTCCCACCGCGTACGCCCTGTTGGCCTGGATGATGGCATCGATCCGCTGGTCCAGCCCGGGGCCGATGGACGCAGCCCCGGCGGCCGGCGCAGCGTCCCGGGCCGCGGCGGGCACTGCGGTAACGGGCTCCGCAGAGGGGGGCGCTGCCACGGGGGCCGGCGCGGCGGGGGCGCCGGGGGGATCGGCGGGGTGAGCCGCCGGCGCGGCGATGAGGGCGGCATCGTGCGGCGCTGCGCCCGCTGGCGCTTGTGCGGCTCCCGGGCTGAGGGCCGGCGGCAGGGACTGCTGTCCTGCGGCGGACCCGCCAGCCGGCCGGGGTGCCGCCAGGGGCGCCGCGCCGGTTGGGCCGGAGGAGGCGGGGCCGGTTGGGCGGGCGGTGGCCGGGCCGGCCAGCGAATGCGCCGGCACGTCCGCGTGGACAGTCGCGTAGGCGTTGCCGGCCGAGGCCAGGGCGAGGGCGACCGCGGCCGCGGTCAGGAAACGTGGGCTGACATTGCGAAGACGCCATGCACGAGGCCATGGCCAGGATATGCCATCGGTGACCCGCCTATGCCGGCCCGTTCCGGAGCGGCGGGCCGGGGGCTCATTCATCCGGGCCTCCCGCCGGGTTTCGTACAGCATTTTTCGCCGGCATGCTCGTCCTCCGAAGGCGACTGACCGCGTTGGGCATCAAAAGTTCCTGCAGTTTGCATCCCGGAGGAACACCGCGCAAGCCTTGGAGCTTGGGAAAACCTGTGGTCAGTCGGCGAGTTCCCGGCGTCGGAAGCCCAGCTCCCGCTGTGCACCGCGCAGCGGCGACCCGCTAAAGGGCAGATCCTCCAGCCGGATGGCGCCTGCCGCGGCAAGGGCGGTCTTGTTGGCCGACACGGCGGCCGGCTGCGGCAGGCCAAGGGCATCGGCAAACGCAGCCCAGTCCCTGGCCCTGAGGTTCCGGGTCTTGCCGGAGAGGGGCAGCGCCAGGGTCTCGTCGCCGTACAGGAGCGTACATGGAACGTCGAAGACAGGGGCTACGACGAATCCGCGCCTGCTGCCGAGAACCGCGACATTTTTGGCGTGCAGGTCCCCGTTCCCGGTCAGCCAGGCAAAGACGAACTGGAGGTAGAGGTTGCGGCTGGCAACGACCGGCGCCGTGCATATCCGTGCCAGCGCTGTGGCCACGTCCTCGGAGGCGACGCCGTACTTTGAGGCCGGCGGCAGGCCCAGGACCTGGGTTCCGTCTTCCAGGGGAAGCCGGATCCACTGGCCGGCCGGATCTTTGACGCGGTCGAACCGCTCCACGAGAAGCCCCGGCAGTCCGTTCCTGTCGGCGATGACCGAACTCCGGGCGACAGGGATCTTGAGGGCCTTCGCCGCACGAAGGTGGGCGGCTTCGTTTTCCACCAGGTGGGGATGCTCCGGCGGGTCGAGCTTCAGCAGGTAGCGGTGGCCCCGCAGGGCCAGCGGCGTCGTCAGCATGGAGGCACTTGTCTTGCGCTGGACCCCCGGCAGCCCGTGGAGGTCAACAGCGTTGGCCAGGAGGGAGAAGTCGAGGTCCTCGGGACGTGACGCGTCGGCCAGGCTGGGCGGTTCCACTGGGGACTCCCCGGCCGGAACCACCTGCACGTCCCCGGGCACGTCAGCGCCCACGGCCAGGAGGAGCGTCAGTTCGTCGTCAAAACTGGTTTTGGTCGCGTTCTTCAGGACCGTGAGCCGGTGCCCTTCAGGTAAAAGCCCCGCGAAGAACGCCGGCAGGGCCCCGGCGGGGGTCTCCACCGCCCCCTCGGACAATGGCAGAGAGACCGCCACCGCCGGGTGGCCGGCCGCGAGGTACGCAGGCAGATAGGAGTACCGCACTCCCCCGTATTCCGCCCGGTTAAGGTGCCCGGCAAGGGTGCCGTTTTTGTAGACGTCCGCGGCCCTGACGAACTTCAGATCCTGCAGCTCCGCCAGCATCAGCGCACCACGAGTTGCAGGCCAAGGACATTGGCGACGGCCGCGACGGCCCGCAGCGAAGGATTCCCCGTCCCGGTCTCTATCGCCCGGACGGTCCGGACGGACGTCCCGGCCAGATGCGCCAGGTCATCCTGCGTGAGCCCGGCGTCCCTGCGGGCGCTGCGGATGCCTGCTGCAATGGTCATCTCGTTCTGCAATGAATCCCCCGTCGTCGTGATGTGCCGCCTGTTATCGGCGCGCAGTGTCTCCCGGAGCCTGCTCCTGTTATCCGGCAGGATGCTGCCGGTCCAGCCACTCGCGTCCACCCATCGTGCCGCACAGACGCCAATTCGGCAAGATACTGCCGAAACCGGGGCCTGAGGACGGCGATCTCCCCAGTGACGCATCAACCGGCAGCATTTTGCCGGGGCGTACGCTGGCGACGTCAGCCCGGAACGGCGCCGTCCCGCTACGCAACGCAGGAGCCGGGCGTAGGAGCTCCCGGCACTTCTTAAGCGTTTCTTAAGGGGCCCAAGGCAGAGTTGTACAGGACGCGTGACCGCGCGCCGCTGCCCCGAGCCGGAGGATTCCATGACTGGACCCGCCCCTGTAGACCGCATTGCACCCCACCACGTTGACGACGAACGCCCCGCTGCCGGACTGCGGTTTTGGGCCCTGCCCCAAGCCCGGCACTGGCTGCTGCTGGGCGCCCTGCTGTGCGCGGCAGTGATCGCCCTGGGCCTGGCGGTGCAGCTGGTGCCCGGCGATGCCACGGCCGAGCTGGGCGTGGACCAGGACCTCAGCAAGCACCACGCCGCCGCGCTGACCGCCGTCGCGATGGCAATTAATCTCGTGTTTGGCCCGGTGGCCGGTGTCATGCTGATCGGCGTCGCCGCCCTCTACATCTGGCTGGTCCGCCGTGACCTGGTCAAGGCCGTAGCCTTCGGACTCGTGGCATGCTCCGGCTGGGTGGCCAGCGAAGTCTTCAAGCTCATCATCGCCCGCCAACGGCCCAACCCGGCGCTACTCTTCGACCCGCTCTCGCCCGAGACGGGGTCCAACAGCTTCCCCAGCGGCCACGTCTCCTTCGCCGTCGCACTGGCTTTCGCCCTCTATTTCCTGGCCCGCGGAACCCGCTGGTCCAAGGTCATCGCCGTCGCGGGTGCCGCCATGGCGGTCATCGTGGCCTGGTCACGGCTGTATGTCGGGGTCCACTACCCCACCGACGTGGCGGCCTCATTCCTTGCCGCGAGCGCAGCGGTGGTACTGCTCGCCGGGCTGTGGAACCGCTTCGCTCCCCGGATCGCGGACCGTCTGCCGGCCGCCGCGTTCCTCCGATCAAGCCGACGCTAGGGAAGTGGCCATGCACAGCATCTATGCTTCGGGACTGGTTCCGGCCCTGACGGCCGCAGCCGGATCCCCCTCGCTGCTTGACCCGGCCAGCCTGCTCGCGGGGCTCGGGCCCGCAGCGCTCGGCGTCATCGCCGCGATGGTGTTCATCGAATCCGGGGTGCTGTTCCCGTTCCTGCCCGGCGACTCCTTGCTTTTCACGGCGGGCCTCCTGCATCAGCAGCTGCAATTGACGCTGCCCGTCCTGATCGGCGTCGTCACCGCAGCGGCCGTGGCCGGCGACCAGGTCGGCTACTGGCTGGGGCGCACCTTTGGCCGGCGATGGTTCAAAGATGATGCCAAGGTCCTGAAGACCGCCCACTTGACCACAACGGAGGAATTCTTCCGCCGCCACGGCGGCGCCGCCGTCGTCCTGGCCCGTTTCGTGCCCATGGTCCGGACGTTTGCGCCCCTGACCGCCGGCATCGGCCGCTACGGGTACAAAGCTTTTACGCTCTGGAATATTGTCGGCGCCCTGGCGTGGGCCGTGTCCGTGATCCTGCTGGGCACCTGGCTGGGACACTACGAGATCATCGCCAAGAACATTGACGTCATCGCCGTGGCCATGGTCCTTGTCTCAGTCCTGCCCTGGGCCATCCAGCTCCTCAGGCGCCGCCGCAGCAACCGCCGCGCCACCGCTGGAACCACTCCGGATAGTGCGGATGGAAACGCGCACGACACGGCCGAGGGCGTGCTGGCCGGGGAAATGGCCACGGAAGAATAGGCGGCATGACAATCGCTGGCCTTCCGTCCCTGCTCCTCGTCGAGGACGACCCCGTCCTGGGCCCGCTCATCGCCGAGCTGCTGGAGACTGACTACCGGATCCGGCTGGTCGCCAACGGCCAGGACGGCCTGCATCTGGCGCTGACGGAGCCGTGGGACGTGATGGTGATCGACCGCGGACTGCCCGGGATGGATGGAATCAGCCTGATCGCGGCCCTAAGGTCCAAGGGCATCGCCACGCCGGTCCTGATTCTGACGGCGCTGGGCGATGCCGACGAGAAGGTCCGGGGCCTGGATGCGGGCGCCAATGACTACGTGACCAAACCGTTCGACGCCGGTGAACTGGCTGCACGCCTTCGCGCACTGACGCGCACCTACAGCCCGCCTGTCGGGCCCGTGAGCATCGGCGATTGGGAGCTCGATCCGGCATCCCGCTCGGTCCGGTCCGTCTACGGAGGCCTGGTCTCCCTCACGGCGAAGGAGGCCGAAGTGCTCGCGGCACTCGCCGCGGAACCGGGCCGGGTCTTCACCCGGGACGAACTGCTCGCCGGCTTCTTCCACCCCACGGACCAGCCTGGCGTGATCGACACCTACGTCCACCACCTCCGCCGGAAAATCTCCAGGACCGTTGTCCGCACTGTCCATGGCGTCGGCTACCAGATTGGCGACGCCCATGAGTAAGGGAAGCGAATGACTAAGGAAGCACTGCCGGGCGGGGCCCCGGACCAGTCCACCTTGCGCAAGGCCTCGCTTAAGGTGGCGTTGCGCATCAGCGCCGCCTGCGCGGTGATGGTGCTCTGCCTCCTCGCCGCCACCGCCCTCTATCTGATGAACCAGCTGGCCCACCCCGAATTGCCGCACTCCGGGGCTGCCGGGGCAACCTACACCTACCTTGATTCCAAGGATCTGCTCGAGGCGATGATCATTGCCGGGGTGGCAGGCATCGCATTGGCCGGCCTTGTGGGCTGGCTCAGTGCCCGCAGCGCCATCCGCCCGCTGGGAGAGGCACTGGCCCTGCAGCGCCGGTTCGTCCAGGATGCCAGCCATGAACTGCGCACGCCGCTGGCCATCCTGGACACCCGGATCCAGCTTGCGCAGCGCGATGCGGCACCGGACTCAAAACCAGGCCAGGCCCTGGCCAGGATTCGCGAGGATACCGCAACGCTGACAGGAATCGTCAACGAACTGTTGCTGGCCGCAACCGCGGTTGCCCCGGACCCCGAAGCTGACCCCATCGATCTGGCCTGCGTCGCGGCTTCTGTCGCAGAGAGCCTCCAGCAACTGGCGTCGGAACGCGACGTCCGTCTGGACTTCTCCGCCGACGGCCGGCCGCAAGCCAGGATCGAACAAAATGCCCTGCGGCGCGCGGTGCTCGCGCTGGCGGACAACGCCCTGGCCCATACCCCGCCCGGCGGCTGCGTCACGATTGGCGTCGGCGCAGAGCAGAACCACGCGGTCATCACCGTGGCGGATACGGGCGCCGGGATTACAGGCGTCGACCAGGACCGGATCTTCGACCGATTTGTCAGGACGCCCAGCCCCGATGGAGCGCGCGGTCAGCGGAGCTTCGGCATCGGCCTGGCGCTGGTCCGCGAGATTGCCATGGCCGCCGGCGGCACGGTGGAGGTGGCCCGGACCGGTGCCGAAGGGACCGTCATGAAGATCGTCCTTCCCGCAGCCCGGCTCTAGCTAGCGGCTGCAGTCAGTTCGCCGGCGCGGCCCGGGATGCCGCCGGGTCTCCGGCCGAGGCGTTTGCCGGCTCCACGTTTGTCCTGGCGAGAAGAGCGGCAACAACCTCGGCCACCAGGTCTTCTTTCTCGCGCTTCTTTGCGTCCTCCATCTGGGCGACTTCGACGCGGGCGGCCTGCCAGGCCGACCAGTGGCCGGAGACGAGGGCCCAGAGCGACAGCGCCGAGACGTAGACGACGGAATCCAGCCAGCCCATCATCAGCGAAACCGGAATCATGAGGATCCACAGGATTGCCAGCCACCCGTTGACCCGCCGCATAAAGACGGGATCCCCCTGAACCATCGCCCAAAGACTTTTTACCGGGCCCAAGCGTCCTCCTCGTTTTCGTGGCGGGGCAGTCCTGCCGTCGGGACTTTATCTGCGGATTCTGTGAGAAAGCTGAACGCCAAAGAACCGGTGATCCACTGCGCCAAGGCAGTGGATCATCGGTCGTTCCGACATTCATGTAGGGCCGTTGGGCCGCAGCGCTTAGGCGCGGACGAAAGTCACGGGGCCGGTGGCGGTCAGCCAGGACAACGGGTGGACGATCGTGGAGTTGACGCCGTTCATGCCGCCGCTGATGACCTGGCCATTGCCGGCGAAGATGCCCACGTGGCCTGACTGCACCACCATGTCACCGGGCTGGGGCGTGCCCACAACGGTGCCCTGGCTGAGGAACTGCGTGGGTCCGAGATCGCCGACCGGCTTGCCGGCGGCTCCCAGGGCCTTCTCCACCATGGCCGTGCAGTCCTGCGTGAGGCCCAACTGGCCGTAGGCAGCGGAGAGCATGGCGGCGTTGCGGCCCCCTGCCGCCGCCGGAGCCGCGGCAGGTGCTGCGACAGGGGCGGGTGCAGGTGCTGCCTGGACCTGGACGGATGCCCTGGGGGCGGCCGGCGCCTGCACCGGTGCTGCCGTCGGGGCTGCGGCAGCAGGCTTGGGCTGAACGACAACCGGAGCGGCAGTGAACGCCACGAAAGGACGATCGAAGCCTGTCCACGGGTACGGGGACGACCACCGAAAGTCACATTCAGGTAACGCCCCCCTTGCCTCCGGAATTGCCCACGGGAATTGCCCATAGGGAGAGCGGCGCATCCGCACATAGGATGATGCCACCAGCTCATCCCGAAGCGGAGGCCCGAAATGAACAGCCACTGTGTCGCCATCTGCCAGCTGAGCAATCAGCCCCAGGAAGATTTTGATGTCAACACGGAGCTGCTGGTCCTGGAAGGGAAGGAAGTCCATGTCTCGACCTGGGATGCGGAACCCCGGGACGGCGGTTTCGACATCCACGTCCTCAACGACCGCGTCGACGCCCTGGGGTTCATGGTTGTCACCGATTGGGCGTTCCTGGACGGGAAGGCCTACGCCGTGGTGGAACGGAGGCCGGCCGGGTCCGGTGAAAGGTGACATTCCTGTCTATGGCGCTGATCGCCGTCGTAGCCCTGGCAGGGCCCCTCCTGGCGTTGCCAGCCCGCTGGCGCCTGCCGGTGGTTCTTGGCGAATTGCTGGCAGGCATCGTGATCGGTCGGACCGGGTTCGCGCTGGTCGACTCGAACGACCCCACGTTCAGCCTGCTGGCGAACATCGGCTTTGCGCTCATGATGTTTGTGGCCGGAACGCACGTGCCGGTGAGGGACCCCCACATCCGTTCGGCCCTCGGGAAGGGCTCACGGCGGGCCGCGGTGGCGGCGATCGCGGCGGTGGTCATCGGAACCGGCATGGGCCTGGCCTTCGGCACCGGGCACGCTCCGCTCTACGTGGTGCTGCTGGCTTCCTCATCCGCCGCACTGGTCCTCCCGATTGTCGATTCCCTCCACCTCGGCGGCCCGCACGTGGTGGCCATGACAGCCCAAGTGGCCATCGCCGACATCGCCTGCATTGTCGCGTTGCCGTTGGCCGTGGATCCGCCGAACGCCGGCCGGGCCGCCCTGGGGGCGCTCGCGGTGGGGGCATGCGCCATTGCGCTCTTCTTTGGCCTGCGTTCCCTCGAGCGCAGCGGCACGCGCCAGCGCATGCACCGGCTCTCGGAGGACCGCAAGTTTGCCTTGGAGCTGCGGATTCAGCTGGCGCTGCTCTTCGCGCTGGCCGGAGTTGCCAACTTCGGCCACGTGTCGGTCATGCTGGCCGGATTCTCCTTCGGACTGGTGGTGGCCGCCGTCGGAGAGCCCAGGCGGTTGGCGCGCCAGCTCTTCGCCGTCAGCGACGGCTTCCTGGGCCCGGTCTTTTTTGTGTGGCTGGGCTCCTCCTTGAACCTCCGCGACCTCGCTGGCCACCCGGACATGATCGTCCTGGGCCTGGCCCTGGGGATGGGGACGGTGTTGCTCCACTCCGGTTTGCGGGCGTTGGGGCTCCCCCTGCCACTTGGCGTACTCTCGGCGGCCCAGCTGGGCGTTCCCGTGGCGGCAGCAAGCATCGGCACGCAGCTCCACGTGCTGCTGCCCGGGGAGGATGCCGCCCTGCTCCTGGGCGCACTGGTCACCATAGCCGCGAGCGCCGTTGCCGGATCGCGGGCCGCCAAGTCCTTCGTTCAACCGTTGGACGCCGGAGACGCGAGCCGCTGAGCCTGTACCAGGGCGATTGCCTCCCGGACCACGTCCTCCTCGGCGGCTGGCGCCGCCGGCGGCCCGGCCAGCACCCTGCTGGCACGCCGGACAAACCTGTCCCAGTCCCCCGTACCGGCACGGAACGTCCGGAGCGGCGAGAGCAGGGCCGCACGGCGGAGCCACATGTCCGGCTCAAGAATCCACCGGTCCAGCACGGCGTCGGCGCGCACCCTGCCGACCACGTCCAGACCCTCCATCATGGGGCCGATCACGTCGATTGCGAGCGGATCAACGAGGTCCCGCAACCGCGCCTGGCGGACGAAGCCCTCTATCCGCGTCAGGTCCGCGTTGGTCAGCAGCCGCACGTTGGACTGCAGCAGGACCACCGCGGCGAGGCGCCGCTCAAAGACCGGCACCGCCCACAGTTCAGAGCTCAGCGCGGTGATGTCATCGTGCGACAGCTCCGGATGGCGGCGGCCGGCATCCCGGACCGTCCCGCGGACTGCCCCTACTGAGGCACCGTAGAACCGAAGCGCGCGTCCCAGCCGGTATTGCGCTGCCTCGGCGCGGCTCCACGAGCCTTCCCGCTGCAGGGCGGCATCGATGAATTCCGCGGCGTGACTCACCCGCCCATTCTTTCGCCAAGAGGGCGCGAACACGAACCGGCGGCCCCAGGTCAGCCGGTGACTGTCAGCCGGCCCCGGGCGATGCTTTCCGGGGAGTGTGCCGGATCCCCGTCATAAGGCTCGTTGGAAATGTCCACCACGGGGTACTGGGCCAAATCCAGTCCGCTCGGGATGACAAAAACGCCGGGGTCATTGCCCAACACTCCGAGGCTGACCATCTTGGACAGGTCGGCGGAGCCCACCCAGACCTCGCGGAAACCCGAAACCTTCTCTTCGGCCAGCCGGATGACGAGCTGGCGGGTGCCGTTCGGGAGCCGCTGGACCACTGCGTTCCCGCTTGCGGCATGGGCTGCCAGGGGTTGCAGCGGCGTCTCGGCCAGGACGACGGCCGACGGAGTGGGCGCCGCTGCCGGAGGTTCAGTGCGGCCGAGGATGCCCGCCGCAGTCCACGCGCCCGCTGCACCGAGCACCATTCCCGCAGCAACCGCTGTTATCCACAGGCCGCGGCGCGTTCCGGGAGTCCTGCGGCCGGGCCGCAGGGGAACCGGCGGCGCATACGAGGAAAGGGGCGGCGACGTCGGCGCTTCCGCCGGACGCACCACTTGCGCACCAGTGCCGCGCCCGTCCCGGGCACCTTGCGCGTCCCGGACAGGTACCGCGGAGCGGCCCAAGGGATCCGCTGCCAGGGATGGTGACAGCCCGAGTGCCTGGTGGATGGCGTCCCAATTGTGGCTTCCGGGTTGCGTGAGTTCCACGGCGGCGGGGTCGGCGGTAGCTACCAGGACCGTGCGCCGCAGCGCCGCGAGGGTTTCACTGCATTCCCGGCAGCCCGCCAGGTGGACGGCGTCGGATTCGTTCCCGAGCGGCTCACCCAAGGCAAGGAGGCTGAGAAATTCGGCGTCAAGGTGTTCCATGTTCGACCTCCAGACGGGCCCGCAACCGGGTAAGGCTACGCCTGATGTGGCTCTTGACGGTGCCGAGCGGAAGGTTCAGGCGCGAGGATATCTGGTCATGGGTCAAGTCCTCATAGAACGCCAGCCGCATTATGGCCGTCTGGGGGTCCCCTAGTCGCTCCAACTCCTCTTCCAAGGTGATGCGGTCCGCCACGGCCTCCACGTCTTTGGCACCCGGATTGACGGTCGGGCCGCTGACCAGGTGCACGGCTGCCTGTTCGAGATCGCGCTGGCGGGAACGGGATGACATCGCGTCCGAAATGGCGTTCCGCGTGATCCCGATCAGCCACGCCGGCAGCCGTGCGGCCTCCGGCCGATAACTCGCCCGCGATTTCCAAGCCCGGATGAAGACCTCCTGCGTAACGTCGTCGGCGGCCGCCCGCTCGCCCAGGGACCTTAGCGCCAGAGTGTAGACGAGGGGGCTCATCTTCCGGTATGCCTCCGCCAGCGCCTGTTCCTCGCCGCTGGCGAACGCATGATCGAGACCCACGTCCCAACCCTGCGCGGCTGCCTCCATTAAATGCTCCTTAGAGCGGCATCGAGCCCTGTGGATCCACATTATTCCGCGCCCGGCGGTGCGGGGCAACGGTGGCTCGACGGCGGAGACGGCCGGTGGGGCCGCGCGGAACGCGACCCCACCCATTGACGAAGGCAACATGTCACTCCTGAGGCGAACGGACGTTAGCCGTTGTGCCCCCTCTGTCCGCCGGATTTGGAGTCCACCACCTGTACAGCGACGCCCAGGTTGTTATCGGCAAGGCTGCCCCAGGCGTAGACGATCGTGTTCTTGCCTTCGGCGACGTTGACGTCGGCCGGGCCGATCAGTGGAGCCGTGGTTCCCGCGGCAGCGACCGACGCGGACACAGTCCCGGCCTTGAGGGTAAGCGTCTTCTGGTGGGGATTGGACAGGCCCTTGATAACCGCGGTTCCGCCGGCCAGGACATCGACGGGCGGTGCGGCGGCCACGTGACGGACCGTCAGCTTGCCCTTCCCGTCGGGGCTGGCGGAGGTGTTATTCGTGAAGAGGGTGGCGGTGGGAGTTCCGTCAGCGGCCAGGTGTGCCACTGCCGTGTAATTCCGCCCTGCCTCCAGGTCGACTGTCACGGGACCGATCACCGGGTTGTCTGCGCTCGTGGCGTCGGCCCCGGTGATCGCGATCTTGTGGTCTCCGTCAGGGACGTTCAGCGGCCCCGCCAGCGTTCCCGGCGTGAAGTTGTCCAGGGTCAATTTGCCATCTACCCAGACATCTACGGTGAGGCCCGGTACGCCATGAAGAACGGACAGTTGGGCCGTCTCCTTGCCGCGGTGTCCGTCGCTGGCCTGGGCGGGGCCGGCGACTGCGAGCCCGGCCAGAAGCGTCATTGCTCCGGCGACGGCAGTAATTGTTTTGCGCATTTCAAACTCCTCGTGGAGGCCCGGCTTGCGGGCGGTGCTTTGCTTACACCCTTACTACCGGCCGGAGGCCCTGCGCGGATGCAGTCCGCCGGATCTTTTCCTCTGCATAGACTGGAAGCATCTTGTCCCCGGAACGAAAGCAGTCTCCGCAACCATGCACCCCAAGCTGGCACTCGCCGTCGCCCTTTCCACCCTGACGCTGGGGGTGACGTCGTGTTCGGCACCGGCGCCGGCACCGACTGCCACCGCCTCTTCCCCGGCAGCCTCTTCCTCCCCGCCCGCGGCAGCCGCGCCCGCCCCTGCCGGCTTTGCCCTGGACACTGCGGGTATGCGTGAGCGCATCACCAAGGCGGGCCTGGCCGTCCTGACGGCGGAGGGAAACGTGGACCACTACCACGCACACCTGGACGTGCTCAAGGACGGAAAGCCCGTGCCCGTGCCCGCCAACATCGGTATCACGATCAGCGCGGCAAACAGGCCCGACGGCATCTCTGCCCTGCACACGCACGACACCACCGGCGTCGTCCACATCGAATCGCCCACGGCGGGGCAGGTCTTCACGCTTGGGCAGCTTCTCACGGAATGGGGCGTCCTCTCCGGCAGCGGAACCCCGGGGACAGCGAACGGGCCGGTGGACGGCTGGACCGCTTACGTCAACGGAAAGAAGTACGACGCCGGCATCCGTGACCTCCCGCTGAAAGCACACGACGAAGTGGTGTTGTCCTACGGGACGGCGCCTGCCACGATCCCGGCCACTTACGAGTTCCCGCCCGGTGAGTAACGTCCTCGCCGGGCCGCCGTCCGGGGTGTGGAAGAAAGCGAATACGTGCAGCTGTGGAGCCTGGTTACCCGAAAGTAGGCTCGGGTAGGGGGAAACATCTGCACAAACGTGCAGATGTGGTCACTGGTTGGGAAATGTTTCCTAGCCTGAAGTGATGAACGTGAGCCGGATCACATTGGGGACGGATCCCTAACCCACGTTCACCCACGCCGGCTCCTCGCTGATGAGGGGCCCGACCGAAGAGGTATTCCGTGTCCCACCCGAGCAAATCCACCCGAGCAAATCACACCATTGCCAAGTCCGCCGCGCTGGCGGCAGCGGCTGTTCTGTGCGGGTCCATTTTGGCCTCGCCCGCCGCTAACGCCGCCACCGTGGACGTCTCCCCTCCCGGTGCCAACGATTGGTCGTGCAAGCCCTCGGCGGCGCACCCGTACCCGGTTATTCTCGTGCCGGGAACGTTCGAGAACATGGCAAAGAACTGGGCGAGCATGTCGCCGTCGCTCAAGAGTGAAGGCTACTGCGTGTATGCCCTGAACTACGGGTCATCTAACGGAGTCGATGCCTCCGGCCCCGTGGCCGACTCCGCCGGGCAACTCGCACCCTTTGTCGACGCCGTGCTGGCCTCGACAGGGGCGAAAAAAGTCGATCTGGTGGGACACAGCCAAGGCGGCATGATGCCGCGTTATTACATGGGCTTCCTGAACGGCGCGAAAAATGTCAACCAGTTGGTCGGCATCGCCCCGTCCAACCACGGCACCCAGGGTCTGATTGCGCCAACCCCGGGCTCCGTGCCGCCGGCGACATCCGCGGGAGGTTCCAACTGCCAGGCCTGCGCAGACCAACAGGCGGGATCGCCCTTCCTGACCAAGCTGAACTCCATCGGAGATACAGTTGCCGGTCCGGCTTACACGGTCATCTCAACGACGCACGACGAGGTGGTGACGCCGTATCAAAGCCAGTTCCTGGCAGGGTCACTGCAGAAAGTCACGAACATCACCATCCAGGACAAATGCCCTGCCGATGTCATCGAGCACGACCAGACGCCCAACGACCCCGTCGTTCAGCGCCTCGTCTCCAACGCGCTGGGGCGTCCTGCCGGCCAGCCGGCAGACCCGTCATACCAGCCCAGTTGCCTCTAGGCAGAATAAATGTGCCAATGGAGCCGGTTGCCCCCTTTCGGGGGTCCGGCTCCATCTATTTGTAAAGAACTTTTAGTGCCGCCGTGCAACACCCCGACGTCCGCGCATCGATGCACCGGCGGGTTCCTGATGCGTGGTCAAAACGCAACCGTAACGGCTGGTCAGACGGTCATTGCCGCAAATAGCGCTGCTCGGTCATCCCTCGACCAGTGGCCCGGGTGCGCCGACGGCGTGCCCTCGAATCGGCGCGGAAACCTGCGGTTTTTGCGCGCCGTGGGTTTGCGGGCAAAGGTAACGGTCCGGTAACGTGAGCGGCTGGCCGTGAAGGCCTGGCCCTAATGCAGGGCCCCGGACGCCCGACCGCTGGGCCCGGATGCGCCGAACCGGCGCCTGCTCGCTCCAGCCCTTGTGGCGGGGCCGGATCAAGCTTCCCGCAGTCGTTCCCATGGTGCTCGCTCGCGTTGCTCGTGGGGATTGATCGCGCCAGTTTCTAAGCCCGGAGGGGTTCTTTTGTATAAAAAAATAGCCATCGCATTGACCATGGGTGCACTGTCCCTGACCGGGTGCAGTGTTGCTCCCACGACGCAGGGTGCGGATGCCCCGTCGCCGACCGGTCAGGCATCACGCCCGGCCGCCGCTTCAGCCAAGGCAACCACAGCCACACCGGCCCCTAGCAGCGCATCGCCCGCCGCGCCGGCACCTGACGCAGCGCAGAGCGCCGCGGCCGCTCCTGCCCCGGCCACGCAGCCGGGCGCCGTCGTCCCCGCATCAACAGGCACCCCCAAGACCGCCACTGCCGCGGGCACGACGCCGGTCGCCCCGGCAGCTGCCCCAGCCGTGGCACCCGCCGCCACGGCTGGCGATGGCACGCAGGCCGCCACCACCCTTGGCTGGGGCCCGGTCGTTGCCGGTGACGAGTTCTCCAACACCGGCGCTCCCGACTCCACGAAGTGGAGCGTCTATAACGGCGCAGGCCACTCCGGCAAGGGCGTCCGCAGCCCCAGCGCCTGGTCCGTCGCCAACGGCATGGCAACGGTCAGCGGCGACGCGGCCGGCACAACCGGCGGCATGTCGGCCAAGTTCGCCCAGCAGAAGTACGGCCGTTGGGAATCGCGCATGAAGACGAGCGCTCGTGACCCGAAGTACCACCCGGTCATGATTCTCTGGCCCAACAACAACGCCTCCACCAACTGCGCTGAGGTGGACTACGCCGAGGGCGGCGCCGACACCACCACGATGAAATTCTTCCTCCACTACGCCTGCAACGGATCAAGCTTCCAGACGACTGCTGCCAAGCCGATTGACAGCACGCAGTGGCACAACTATGCGGTGGAGTGGACCCCGGCAGGTATCACCGGGTACATCGACGGCGTGAAGACCTTCACCGACACGAACCCGGCGCACCTCCCCACCGTTGGTATGCACCAGACCCTGCAGCTTGACTGGTTCCCGGACGGCTCCGCGACCAAGCCCTCGCAGATGCAGGTCGACTGGGTCCGCGTCTACAAGTAACAGCAGCCTTTCGCAAGATCAGCTTTGCCTCGGACGCTCCGGCTGTCCACGGCGTGGGTCCAACTCACGCTGTGGGCAGCCGCTCCCGTCGCCAGGATTTCTGGATTACGGGCCTGACGGACGACGGCGGCACGGTGGCCGGGAGCAGCACGGCACTCCTGGGAGGACAGCCGGTTTCTCACCAACGTCGCAACACCCGACTGAAAAGGGTGATGTTTATGGGACGTGCAGCGAGTCGTTTGCGGAAAACGGGGCCTCCTGGCTCGAAATTCCCCTTCTCGCACCCTGTTGGTCTGTGGGTGGGTGTTCGGCCACGCAGAAGAGGTTTCCCTCCCGATCAGCCAGGGTGGTCCACTGCACGTGTGGGAATTCGTCCAGGACGTCCCACTGGTAAGTGGCGCCGAGGCTGAGGAGGCGTTCGACCTCAGCCTGCCGTGACCCCGAGGGGACGGTCAGGTCCAGGTGGAACGTTTGGCGCTCGGGCCGGGGCCCGGTCATGGGTTGGAAGAACATTGCGAACCCTCCGGGGCCGGCAGGTGGCAGGTAGACGCTGTCACCCCCGGGTGAGGGCAAAGCCCCCGTCACGGATGCCCAAAATTCGGCAAGCGTGGCCGGATTCTGGGCCTCGAGGTTGATCGCACCAAGGGTGATCTGATGAGTCGTCATGGGTGCAACGCTAGCAAGACCCCCAGACAGCCGACCGTTTGTGCACGCCGGCGCGGGAACACTTGGCGTCGTCCCAGGCTTGTCCAGATACATGACGCGCTCGATGGGGACACCGGTACCGGTGCGTGCTGCGTTCCGGAAGCGGTCGTGGGTCGATGTATCTGGCGCGTCCACGGTGGTCGCGGAAGAAGCGGATCTCGGGGTTGTTCGGAGTAAGCGCACCTTCCTCCTTCCTCGAGCCCTGCAGAGTCCCGTCGTGGAAGCTCGGCGGGGTGAGCACGATGCGGTTCTCGGTAGCGAGTCCGGGGGCGTTGGCGATGCTCGCCGTCTCGGAGGCGTGCCGGACGGCGAGGTTGTCACTCCACGTCGTCTTGGCCCCTCATCATTTCATTCGTCATAAGGTCACACCCCACGGGAAGAATGTGGTTGTGGACGGAATTCAGCGGCAGGTAGTGGCTCCGGCAGCACGCGGAGGTGCTGAACGCGGGGTTAGACGCGGCCCCGGCCACCGAGGTCGAGGCGGCACTGAGGTCTGTCTGTCAGTCCGCACGGGCTCTCCGTTAACTGTCGGACCCCCGAGGGAGACTGGATTCATGGACGGCAAGCAGGGGCCCGAGGTGGCTTCATCATTAGCAGGGCGGGGTGACTTCGAACTCCAGGACCTGCCCGCGTTTCGCGCCCGCACGCTCCGGGACCTGCCCGCGTTTCGCGCCCGCACGCTCCGGGACCTGCGCCAGGCCGGGGACCGTGCCGGGATCATCGAACAGTACCAACGCCTTGACGGGTTGAGGCCTGCGCCCGGACCCGGCGGCTCCCCGATGGTCTCCGAAGCGGTGGAGCGGCTGCGGAGGGCCATAACTGTCATAGCCGGCTGGGAGACTTGATTCATGGACGCCAAGGTGGGGCCCGATGTGGTTCCGGCAGGCCCGGCACCGGCACTTGCTGTCACGGTCGCGGACGTGGCCGCGCTCCTGGCCGGCCTTCCGGCCCCGGACAGCGCCGCCGCCCTGATCGACGAGATCCGGGACCTGGAGGACCTCAAATCCGCCATGGCCGCCCGGCAGGCCCGGGACGCCGCCGCCTTCGATGCGCGCCGGCGCCGCGACCAGGCCGCCGCCGGGATGCCCGCCGATCAGCTCGGTGCCGGGACCGGCSCGCAGATCGCCCTGGCCCGGCGTGAATCCCCCGCCCGCGGCGGCCGGCTCCTGGGCCTCGCGAAGGCGCTCGTGGCCGAAATGCCCCACACCCTTACCGCCCTGGAGACCGGGCAGCTCAACGAATGGCGCGCCACCCTCCTCGTGCGCGAAACCGCCTGCCTGTCCGCCGCGGACCGGACCGCCGTCGACGCCGGWCTCGCCCCCGATACCGGCACCTTCGACGGCGCCGGGGACCGGGCCGTCACCGGCGCGGCCCGGACCGCCGCCTACCGGCTGGACCCGCATTCTGTTACCCGGCGTGCCAGCCACGCCGTGACCGAMCGGCACATCAGCCTCCGCCCGGCCCCGGACACCATGGCCTACCTCACCGCCCTGCTCCCCGTCGCCCAGGCCGTCGCCGTGCACGCCGCCCTCACCCGCCACGCCGACACCCTCCGCACCGCCGGGGACCCCCGCACCCGCGCCCAGATCATGGCCGACGACCTGGTCGAACGCACCACAGGCACCCCCGGCGGGATCACCGGAATCGAGATTCAGCTCGTCATCACCGACCGCACCCTCTTCCAGTCCGACAGCGAACCCGCCCGCCTCCCCGGCTACGGCACAGTCCCCGCCGCCTGGGCCCGSRCCCTSATCAACCAGCCGCCCGCACCCGGCACTACCGGCGAAGACCAGGCCTTCAATGCCTGGCTCCGACGGCTCTACACCGCACCCTCCACCGGGGAGCTGATCGCGATGGACYCCCGCGCCCGGCGTTTCCCCGACGGGCTCCGCCGCTTCATCACCGCCMGCGACGACACCTGCCGCACCCCCTACTGCGACGCCCCCATCCGCCACCTGGACCACATCATCCCCTGGCACAACAACGGCCCCACCACCCACACCAACGGCCAAGGACTCTGCGAAGCCTGCAACCACACCAAAGAAACCCCCGGATGGAGCAACAGA
>NZ_JBFTIK010000016.1:0-85665 GCF_056394725.1 Arthrobacter sp. 10N418 | reverse complement strand
TGGAGCTTCAAGAAAATGCACGACGGATCCCATGGGGTTGGCTTCCCCACCAAGCAAAACAGTCACAGCATCACGCTATAGGGTCCGCCCAACGAACGGCTTCCGGGAAGCCAACTCGTCCCACATCAACACGTCCCGCTGCCAGTTAACTCCGCCGTCGCGATCGCCGAATTCGTTGCCGCTGTTCCGGCCGAAAGTGCCCGCCTGCTCGGGCAAACCCCGCACCAACGAACTCCTTGGACTGCGCACCACCCGCCGTGGTCACTACGCCGCGTTGTTCACCTCGATGTCGAAGAGCACGCGATATTTTTCCACCGCATCGAGCACCCTGGGGACGTCTACAAGCCTGGCTGAGCCAGTCCGGCCGGAGAGGCTGCTCCGCCGCCCCGTTCTCCTCGGTCAGGTCCCGGGGTAATCGGGATTACCAAAGACCCGGCAAAGTCCTCAACGAGCGGTTCATGGTTGTGAGGAACAAATGTACGGCTCCTCCGTCATTGACGTTCCATCCGGCGACACCTAAGGGCATCCGCAGCGTAGTTTGGCGTCAATATAAAAGTTCAACATGCCTGCCATCGCTGGCCAGCCGCCCTCCCCGACCAAGGGGGTTAGCCTCCAGATCGTCTGCTTAGGCCGGCTACCCTCGAAGTAGATCCCGCCTGCACCATCCGTAATTAACTTGTCGCAGGCAAGCAATCGATGCTCCTGACCGAGGGAGATTTAATCGGCAGTGTAGTAACCTCAGCAGCTCCGGACGGGGAACGACCCCTGTCACCGGGCATGGCCGTCCGTTCTCGTCCGTCTTTGTAAGGCCCAATTGCCCGGGGTGCGCGGCCAAACGTTCCAGTCTTCCGGGTGAGTGGTGGGCGCGCCCAGCAAGGAGCCCTGCCCAGCCGCTATGCCCAGCCCCCTGACGGCTGCCAGTTCGGCCGCGGTTTCGATATCTTGGGCAATCACGCCGGCACCGATGTGTCCGGCGAACCCGACCATGGCCTCGCACAGTGAGGAACGGAACGGGTTTGTATCAAGGCCGGAAACGAGGTTTCGGTCGAGTTTAATGATGTCCGGCCGGAGAACCCTGAGATGCCGGATCGACGTGACATTCGATCCGGAATGATCAATTGCGAGTCGGATCCCGGTCCGGCGCAATGGAGCCAGCGCGGCGGCTAGCTCCGTGGGTTCCTCCCGGGTCATCGTGTCGCTCACTTCCAGGACCAGTCGTCCGGGTTCAACGTCGTATTCCTCCAGAAACCCCGCCAGCAGTGGGTCCAGGCAGGTGTACGACGACAGTTTCAAGGTCACGAACAGGTGGGCCGGGAGGATCCTGGCGGCGGTTAGTGCCGATTCCATTTCCGCGAATTCAAGATCACATCCCAGCCGTTCATCCTCAACTCTGGCGAACCCGTCCTCGGCCAGTTCTCCGGTCTCGCCCAAGAACCTTGTCATTGCCTGCGCTCCAACGACTCCCCCGGTGGAGAGATCACGGATCGCCTGGAACGCGGTCAACATCATCCTATTTTCCAGCACTGCCGCGATTCTGGAACTGACACTAGCCGCCGTATGCGGGAACAGCCCGGCGGACGACTGCGGGGACGCAGCGTCGTTCCTGGGCCGGATGACGGGCACACCCGCCGGAGAGCTGGGCAGCGACCTGAGGGCCGCCAGGTGGTCCATCAACGCAGCTTCCGGCCTGTTGGGATGGGCGGCAAGAAAACGACGCAGCCGGGTTCGAGCTGACTCATCCTCCGGCTCGGAACCGGACAGGACCCCATGGATGATTTCGGCTGCCTGTTCGCGTATCGCTGGCCCTCCCTTGCTATCGGGCACGGAGTCGGGCGGGTCTTCTGGACGCCCATCATGCACCGGTGTTGGAGAGGACGACGGCTCTATCGACATTGCTTAATTCCTTCGTTTCCCGGTCCCGGGCGTTGCGCAGGCTGCCGTTCGCCTCGTCTCTGTCGGCAATTTCGCTCCCCGGGGCGGCTCCCGATGTAACAGAAGTTCAACTTCCGTTACCCCAGCCCGGTATCTGGTTAGGGAGCTTGCCGTTCCTGTGTAATCCCATAGGGGACTTCAGGGCTGATTTCGATGGTGAAGCGGCTGTGCCCGTGCCTGGTGACCAGTATTCCGTGCCGCCCTTCCTGTTCGGCTTTTGCGCGGGCTCTGTGTACTGCGTTGTTGATTTCGTCCTCGAGTGTGGAGGCTTCGGTGGCGGCGATTTCTGCGATCAGGCCGCTGGGCGGGGAGGTCATATTGTTTTCCGTTCTGCTGGGGTCGGGTCCGTGCGCGGAAGCCCTTGAGATTTCGTTCAATACGAGTTGGCCAGCTGCGCGGACTCGCAGTGCGATGTCTCCGCGCTGTCCGTCTCCGAGGCTGGTGAAGTCATGGAGCGGCTCTGGCTGCAGCTTGCCCGGGCTGCCCTTCAGGATGGCCGCCCATACCTGTCCCACGGTCGTAGCGGCTTCTGCGCCGCCCCTCGGTCCTTTTACCAGCCAGCCGCCGAGAGTGGCGACTACCTTTGGGGCCCCGGGCCATGCATGGAAAATGCTGTTGATTGTTTGGGCCACAATCAGGTGTTGCCGCATTGTTCTGACCGGTCCAAGAACCGGGTCGTTCACGACGGCTCGTCCGCAAGCACCGCACATGGGTTTGTCCTTTCTTACGGCATTACATCGCCGGAGTTTGGGCCGAGAGTTTGGCCCACGAAGAGGTTCCCTCCGGGGTCGCTGGCGAGCAGGAGTGCTGTTGGTGCTACCTCCGCCGTCGTTCCGAAGCGCCCGAGCGGAAGCTCCGCTCGTTTGGCCGCTTTCCAGTCTTCGGAGATCCCGTCAACGAGCGGCGTTTCGATCGGCCCCGGTGCGATGCTGTTGACGAGGACGTTATCGCCGGCGGTTTCCAGGGCCAGGGCTTTGGTCAGTCCCACCACCCCGGCTTTGGCGGCGCTGTAGTGGCTGAGCCCGGTGCCGCCCTTGATGGCCAGCTGGGAGGCGATGTTGATGATGCGGCCCCACTTCTGTTGCCGCATCTCCCCCACCACCTCCCGGCAGCAAAGGAAGACGCCGGTCAGGTCCACGGAAACAGTCTCATTCCACATGGCCAGGGTCATGTCCTCCAGCCGGGATTCTGTCAGGAGGCCCGCGCTGTTAACAAGGATGTCGATCTTGCCCAGCTGTTCCCGTGCGGCGGCGAATGCGGCCTTAACACTCGCTTCGTCCGAGACGTCGACCACGATGGCCCCCGCCGAGCCGGACCGGTCCAGGACAGCTACTCTGTCGCCATTGGCGGTGAAGGCTTCGGCGATGGCCTTGCCGATGCCGCTGGCGCCGCCTGTAACCACCACAGCGCGGCCCGAGGTGTGAGGGGCGGTGTCAGTGTTGTTCATTCGTTCCTTCCGACGCTATTTCTCAATCAAGCACGCATTTTGATGGTGAGACCGCCGTCAACCACCAGGGACTGGCCCGTGACGTAGGCAGCGTCGTCGGAGGTCAGGAACCCGATCACGCTGGCAACCTCTTCGGGCCGGCCGACCCGGCCCCACGGAATGTCCCGCCCGGCGCGCTGTAGGCCCTCGGGCCCCAGCGAGTTCACCGGGTCCAAGGACTGGGGAGTTTCGATGAGCCCGGGTATAACGGCGTTGGCGCGGATGCCGCGCGGTCCCAGCTCTGCGGCCACGCTGCGGATCAGCCCGAGCACGCCGGACTTGGCGGCCGCATAATGGGCATGCTCCTCCCACCCGTAGACGCCTCCAGCAATTGAGGACACGGCAACCATCGCTCCCCCGTTGGTCATCCTTGCGGACCCTGCACGCAGGGTTCGCAGCACCCCGGTGAGGTCGACGTCGAGCATGTCGTCCCAGCGCTCGTCGGTCAGTTCGCCCAAGGGCGAGTTGCGCAGGATTCCCGCATTGGCCACCGCGTAGTCCAGCCGCCCGTACTCCCCGACAGCGCGTTCGGCGAAAGCATCAACGGACGGCGTGTTGCGGACATCCACCTCGTGGATGACTCCATGGCCTCCTGCGTCCTGCACCAGGCGGAGGGTCTCTTCAGGGTCATGGGGGTCACCTGGATAGGTGCCGATAACTGACCGCACCCCATTTCTGGCGTAGTGGACAGCAAGTGCGCGTCCGATTCCGCTGGCTGCTCCCGTGATGATCGCAACCTTTGTCTCGGGTGTCATACTTCGACCTCGTGCGCGTGGTCCTCGAGCAGGGCTTCTGCCGGGGGCTTCGCTGCGATCATCAGGAGCCCGGAGAATAGTGTTCCGGTGGCGCCGACCCAGAGGGCCGCGGGGCCGGTGCCGGCTCCGGCTGCGACTGCGGTGAAGAGGGCGCCGCCGAGGATGACGCCGGGCTGGCTCATGGCTCCGATGAAGGCGGTGCCGGTGGCGCGGCAGCTGACGGGGTAGCACTCGGCCATGAAGTACTGGATTGCCGCGTACGGTCCGACGAGGAAGAACAGACCGGCGCCGTAGGTGAGGATGATCATGAACGGGCTGGTGGCGATGGGGCTGAGCATGATGGTGAAGGAGATGCCGGAGAGGATCCAGCCTCCGATGATGGTCCGTTTGCGGCCGATCCTGTCACCGAGCCATCCGTGGAAGACGTAGCCGAAGTAAGCCAGCATGTTGATGACAATCAGCATCCAGAACGCATCTGAAAGCTCCACTCCCTTGGCGTTCTTGAGGACGGAGCTGCCGAGGATGCTGAAGATCATGATGCCGAAGAAGTTGAAGATCCAGGCCAGGGAGAACACGACGGTGTTCCGGCGCAGGTGCGGTTCCCAGATGCGCTTCAGCGGGGCTGCGGAAGAGTGCTCGACGCCGTAGGCGTGGGCCAGTGAGTGGGCTTCGGCGGACTTGCCGCTCTTTTCCAGTTCGGTCAGCTTGTGGTGCAGTTCGAACTGGGGGGTTTCCTTGAGCTTCCGGGAGATGACCCACACAATGACCGCTGCGGGGACTGTCGCCATCAGATACAGCCCGCGCCAGCCAAGGGATGGGAGGAAGGCAAGGGCGAGTGCGCTTGCGAGCAGGAAGCCCAGCGGCCAGCCGCCCTGGATGAAGGAGTAGTGAAAGCCGGGCCGCTTGCGCTTGTCCGCGACTTCGGTGACCTGGTACACCTCGTTCATGTAGGTCGCGTTCACTGCCTGCTCGGAGAATCCGAGGCCGCCGAAGGAGCGGACCAGGACCAGGAGGCCGTTACTGAGGAACGGGATTCCGGTGGGGATCAACGCGGTCAGGCCGGAGATAACGGCGGTGCCGCCGACGGTGACCATCATGCCCTTGCGCCGCCCAAGCCGGTCAATAACGGGGCCGATGCCGAAACACACGACCGCCGTGCCGACGGCAATCCAAGTGTTGATTGCGTATGCCTCCGGTGCGCTCCAGCCGAATTCCTCCTGCATTGCGGGCAGGAGGGTGCCGAAAAGTCCGTAGTCGAAAACGGCGACGGTCCAGGCGAACAGAGCAAGAACGGTGGCGGTGGTGGTGTGGCGCTTGGAGAAGACCGGGAATCGGCGTTTCTCATCGAGGGCCGGCGTTGTCAGATCGACGCCGCTCTGCTGCTGGATGGTCATGACTGGTTTTCCTTTCGGGGGCTGCGGGTGAGGAAGGAGTCGGCGATCTGGTCGAATGTGAGCCAGCTGACGCCGTCGTGGGAGTTGATGTGTTCGATGAGGCGTTCGAGCATGAGCAGAACCTGAGGCCGGCCTGAGACGTCGGGGTGGATGGTCATGGTGAAGACGGCCTGGTCCATTTCCCGGTAGACCCAGTCGAACTGGTCCCGCCACATCTGTTCGATGTCGCGGGGGCTGACGAAGCCGTGGGAGTTCGGGGCGGCCTTGATGAACATCATGGGAGGCAGGTCATCGAGGTACCAGTTGGCCGGAATCTCGACGAGGTCCGTTTCCTTGCCGCGGACCAGCGGCTCCATCCAGGTTTCGGCGTCCTTGGTGTAGTCGATCTTCTTCCAGGTGTCGCCGACCCGGACATAGTAAGGCTCGAAGTCGCGGTGCATCAGGGAGTGGTCGTACTTGATACCGCGTTCGAGGAGGATCTCGTTGGTGACCGGGGAAAATTCCCACCAGGGAGCTACGTAGCCGGTGGGTCGGCGGCCGGAGACCTTTTCGATGAGTTCAATCGACCGGTCCAGGATGGCGGTCTCCTGCTCGCGGGTCATGGCGATGGGGTTCTCGTGCGAGTACCCGTGGACGCCGATTTCGTGCCCTGCGTCCACGATCATCCGGGTCAACTCGGGGAAGGTTTCGATCGAGTGGCCCGGCACGAACCAGGTGGCCGGCAGTCCGTACTTCTCGAAGAGCCGGATGAGCCGCGGGCCACCGACTTCCCCGCTGAACAGGCCGCGGGAGATATCGCATGGGGAGTCTTCGCCTCCGTAGGAGCCGAGCATTCCGGCTACGGCGTCCACGTCGACGCCGAACGCGACTTGGATGTCCTTGGTCATGAGATCAACCTTTCACTGCGTTTGGATTGTTTACGTTCTGTTATCAGCGGGAATGGATCAGGGGAGCTTGCCGCGGTGGGCGAAGACCTCGTCAATGCGGGCCGCAGGGGTCTCGAGTCTGAGCAGAACACTGAGCAGGATCAGCGATTGGGACGGCCTGAGCAGCCCGGAGGGTATAGCGCCGGCCGCGCGGAGGTCCGCACCGCCGCCGTCGCCGTATCGGGCGACGACGGCACCGGCCTCCACACGGGTGCTCGTCACCACCACGACACCTGCCGCGGCGGCCGCGGCGACCTCCTTGCAGATCTGGCGGTTGGCGTTGCCGGTCCCTGTGCCTTGGAGCACGATCCCGACCGCGCCGGCCTGGAGGGAGGCCCGCAAGAGTGTGGAGTCCGCACCCGGGTAGGCAGCTATCAGGTCTACGCGCGGTGACGCCGCGCCGGGGACAGGAAGAGGCAGCGGTGCCAGTCGGGACGGTGCCTGCTGCATCCTGACTTCGCCGGTGTCGGAGACCGATCCTGCTGTCCCAAAATCCGGGTTACCGAACGCGTCGAGCCGGGTTGTATGGCTCTTGCGTACTCCGGCTGCGGGGAAAATAGCTCCGCCGAACGCCAGCAGCACGCCCCTGCCCCGAGCCTGCGGGGAACCGGCTACGGCGATGGCATGGGACAGATTGTCCGGCCCGTCCGGGAACTCGGAGTCGGCGGCCTGCTGCGCACCCGTGAAAACCACCGGGCGTAGATCATCGTGAACGAGATCGACAAGGTAAGCCGTCTCCTCCATGGTGTCCGTACCGTGGGAAACGACCACACCCAGCACTTGGGGGTCGGCCAGGGCCTGTCTGATCCGGGCGGACAGGGCGATCATGTCATCGACCGTCAGCAGGTATGAACCCTTCCGGAAGACATCGACCACACGAACCGGGTGGGAGGCCGGGACTCCGATGCTTGCCAACACCTGTTCCCCCGAGTCCGATGCGACCGCTGCTCCCCCTGGCTTCGACGTACGGGACGAGATCGTTCCCCCCGTGGCCAGCAGGACTACGTGGGCCTCACGCAATTCGGTGACGGTCATTTCCACTCCATGTGTTGTGCACTACCTGTGGGTCCAACTAACCCAATCGATTGGGTTAGTTGGTAAAAAAATATTCTTGCGGTGATTCCTGCGGCCATGTCCTGGCGTTTCACCAAGGTAGATACCTCTGGTCGAATCCGGAACTCCGGTTGCCCAATCGATTGTGTAAGCCAATGGTGAAACTATAGAATGTGATCTAGGACACGTCAAGGGTCCGGTGAAATGAATCGGGAGCCATCGGGGATGCTTGTTAACGAACACTTACTGAATTGGGCAGGGACCGAAATGGACGACAGCATGGTGGGCGGGCGCACGGTCACATTGAGGGATCTCGCGAACGAGCTCGGCATTCACCCCTCGACGGTATCCAGGATTCTGCACTCCGGTTCCGAAGGGGCGAGAGCGGCGGCTTCGGTAGCGACCGCCGAACGCGTGCGTGAGTTGGCGCGGAAGCGTGGCTACTCCCCGGATCCGCAGGCAGCCGGACTGCGGACGCGGCGCAGCAGACTCTTGGGTGTAATCGTGCCAAGGCTTTCGGACCTGGTTCTGGCGACCATGTACGAGGGCGTTGAGGAGGCGGCGGCTGAGCTCGGCTACTCCACCTTCGTCATGAACTCCCGCGATGACCTGGAGGAACAACGTCGGAAAACGGACACCATGCTGGCCCGCCGGGTGGACGGACTGATCATCGGAGACGCCCACTTGGATGGCAGCCAGCTGCGCGAGCTGACCGAGCGCAAGGTTCCTTTCGTGCTTATGAACCGGCGCGTACCCGGCTATCCGTCCGCCATCTGCGACGATGTCCTCGGCGGCCAGCTGGTGGCCGATCACCTGTGGAGCCAGGGTCACAGAGACGTCGCCGTGATTGCCGGAGAGCCCTATGCCAGCACAGCCGTTGACCGGACAGCCGGTTTTCTCGACCGATGGGAATCCTTCGGTGGCAGCATTCCCCGGGACGCCGTGGTGTGGTCCAGGTTTGACACGGCCGGAGGACGGGAAGCAGCCGAGACAATCCTGACCAACTGCAGTCCCCGTCCGACGGCCCTGTTTGCCGTCAACGACTTCGCGGCGATCGGCGCCATGGGGGCACTACGGTCCCACGGCCTCACCGCCGGCCATGACATGGCTGTAGTGGGTTTCAATGACATATCCCTGGCGGCGGAGCTTCCCATCCCGCTCTCCTCAGTCCGCTCCCCCATGCTGGACATCGGACGGATGGCCGTTCAGCTCCTACAGCGGGTCCTTGACGGCGAACACGTCGAATCCATCAGGTTGAAACCGACCCTGTATGTGCGGGAAAGCAGCGCCCGGACCGAGCCCGCGGCTGCAGTTCAGGGGCCAGCCGGCAGCATTTGACCCAGCCCCCAGAAAATGGGCCGCCCGACCGGCACCTGCGGAAGGTAATTGCCGACCCTGACCCGCTGAACCGTAAGACCCGCCTACCGCGTATTACGGGAGTGAGGCACGCGCGCCCCTTGGATTTCGCCGCCGCAGGCGTAATCGCCCGGGCTTCACAGTTCCCACGGCCTGCCACCGCGCCCGCTTACTCGCGCACCCTGGCCTGCGACGACTCGAGGGCGCACCCACGTAACAGCGTCCGCCGTTGAGAGCATCGCCGCCGGCGTCCCAGGACATGCCTCGGGCAGGAAACGCCGGCCAGGTCAGAAGACACCCTTGCACCGGACCACGGTCAGCCCATGGATTATTGCAACGCCGTGGCGATGCTAAGCGCCAGCATGCACGTGGCCCGGACTTGGCCGTCCGACAAATCCAATTGAAGAAGATCCTCGATCTTCTTCAGCCTGTATCTCAGGGTGTTCCGGTGGATGAAGAGTTCCTCGCAGATCTTCGCGGAATCCCCGCTGTGCCGCAGATAGGCCTCGAACGTCTCCCGTAAGGCCGTGGCCCCGCCTGAGGCCAGCGGGGCCAGCAGCCGCTGGCACATCGCCACCAGGCCGGGGCTGGGCAGGCCCCGTACAATACCGGCGAGATCAGCTAACGGTGCCGGGTGCACGCCGGGCCGGCCCATGTGACGACGGCCAAGTTGCAGCGCCAGCGGCAATTCGCCGAGGCTAAGGGAGTCGGAGACGATGACGGACAGTTCCGGGGCATCCGTGAAGAACCCGCGTGCGGCATCCAGCAGGTCGACTACTCCGTGTTTGTGTTGAAGCAGAATGGTCGTGAGCCCGGCTTCCTCCATATACCTCACCGTGCTGAAACCAGTCTGCAGGCCCACACGTGCGCGCCATGCGATGGCGCGCAGTCTTGCGGGGGCTCCTTCTTTTGAACTGCCGATGAGCATCGCGCCCCAGTCGCCGTCAGGATCAAACCCGGATTCCTGGGCTAAGCGTCGCAATGGCGCCGAGGGCTCGCCGCGATCCTCATAGAGGGCCTCCATAAATCGTGCGGCCTCCCGGGAATGAAGCGGTGAATGCGACCCCAGGGTGTAGCCTAATTGCATCGCAATGACTGCGGCGACAGGGCCGAGTATGGGTTGGAGCACGATGTTGCTCCCGATCCCCTCGATGGAAAGCCGGAACTGCCCGGATTCGCCGCTGGGCAGTCGCAGCGCAGTTCGCGTGGGCCCGGCGGGAGCCGCACCCGCGGAGACAAGCTCGAACGCGTTCTCGTCGACCACAGCCACCCTGGCGTGGACGGCGTCCGCCACCCGCCCGAGAACCTCGGCCAAGGAATGCCCGTCGGCTGCCAACCGGGTGCATTCGTCGGCGAGCTCCCAGCCTTTTCGCAACTCCTCATAGCGTTCGGCGGCGATGGCCTTCTCCACATGACGCATGATCAGCACGAACGGCACTTCCGGCGGGAGCTCCAGCAGCGGCAGGCCGCGCGCCTCGCAGGCCTGAACCAGACCAGTCGGCAGCTCGCGGTGCGCGGCGCCGAGTCCGAATACCAGCCCGGAAACCGGAACAGTCAACAGGCGTTCGACGTAGGCGTCCCAGGTCCTGAAGTCTCTGACGTTCAGCCCCATGCCGTTGGTCAGAAGCAGCGCATTGACACTGAGGAAAGGCGTGGGGTCCATGTGTTCGGCGGGTGCGCACCAGGTGATCGGCCGGTCCAGGCGGCCTTCGGCGCCGCGAACACGGAGCCGGATGTTGAGATCGGCGTCGTCAACCAGGTCTGAGATTCTCAGGGGAGCCTCCAATGAGTGGCGGGCGAACCCCCGCAGGTAGTGCAAGCAGCATAAGCCAGCTTCACCAATTCATCTATCCGCACAATATCCCCGCTCCCGGATGCTGAGTAGCGTTGCAGCATGCAAACAAATGTGACTCCCGACACTTCTCCTCGCGCTGAAGGGCGTGTGTTGTTGAATTCCGACATGGGCGAGGGCCTGGGCCTCCACGAGTTCGGAAACGACCAGGAACTCATGCGCGTCATCGATGTTGCCAACGTGGCGTGCGGGTTCCACGCGGGCGATCCCGACGTGATGGACCGGACCGTGGCGCTGGCCGCCGAGCACGGGGTGGCTGTCGGTTCGCACCCCGGGCTCCCCGACGTCGTGGGTTTCGGTCGCCGCCGGATGGCACTGAGCCCTGACGAGGTCGAGTCGATCATCCTGTACCAGACCGGGGCCTTAACGGCATTCCTTGGTAAGCACGGGCTCCCGCTCAACCACATCAAGCCGCACGGCGCTCTCTATGGAATGCTGGCCGGTGATGAGGAGCTGATGGCGGCCGCCGCCGGAGCGGCGCTGCAGTATGGTGTTCCGTTTTACGGGCTCGCCGGAACCGCCCACGAAGTGGTGTGCCGGGCGATGGGGGTGGACTTCGTACCGGAACTCTACGTGGACCTCAACTACGGCCCGGCAGGCGAGCTGCTGATCCAGCGTCGCCCGGTTCCCACCGATCCCGCAGCCGCCGCCGAGCGCGTCAGTCGCGCCCTGGCGGGAGAGCCGGTGCTGGCCGTTGACGGAACCGAACTAGCTATCCCGTTCCGCAGCATCTGCGTCCACTCCGACGCACCCAATTCCACTGCCGTAGCCAGCGCCGTGCGTGCGGTCCTGGGCTAGAGCCGACTACTCCAACCATCTGAAAGCGAGCCCCCGCATGGCAAACATTATTTCCCCCCTCCCCGGCGTCTTTTACCGCAAGCCCGGCCCCGGCAAGCCGCCGTTCGCCAACGAAGGCGACAGCATCGAAGTCGGCCAGACCGTAGGCATCATCGAAATCATGAAACAGTTCACCGAAATCCAGTCCGATGTCGCCGGGACCCTTGAATCCTTCAACGTCGACGAGGGCGACATGGTCAATCCGGGCGACACCATTATCGTCATCCGAGAAGGCTAGTGATGAAGAAACTGCTCATCGCCAACCGCGGTGAAATCGCCGTGCGGATCGCCCGCACGGCCCGCGAAATGGGCATCGAGACGCTCCTGGTGGTCAGCGAGCCCGACGCCGATTCGCTGGCCGCGCGCACAGCCGACAATTTTGTCGTGATCGGACCGGCCCCCGCCCCCGCCAGCTACCTGAACCAGGACGCCGTCATCGCCGCAGCGGTTGAGAACGGCTGCGACGCCGTCCATCCTGGCTACGGCTTCCTCTCCGAAAACGCCACATTTGCGCGGAAGGTCGCGGCGGCGGACCTCACCTGGGTGGGTCCCGACGCCGACGCGATCGAAATGATGGGCAACAAGTCCCTAGCCAGGGAATCCGCCCGCAAGGCAGGCGTGCCAATCCTCCGCGGCTCCGACGGGCCACTCGACCCCGACGCCGACGCCGTGGAAGAGGCCCGCGGCATCGGTTACCCGCTGGTGGTCAAGGCCTCAGCCGGGGGCGGGGGCCGTGGCATCCGGTTTGTGCACAACGAGGGCGAACTGCTGGAAACCATCGAGATGGCGCGCGGCGAAGCGGCGTCCGTATTCGGGGATCCGACCGTCTACCTGGAGCATTTTGTGCAGCACGCCCGGCACGTGGAGGTACAGATCCTTGGGGATGGAACCAACTTCATCCACCTCGGCGACCGCGACTGCTCCATGCAGCGACGCTCCCAGAAAGTCATCGAGGAAGCCCCGGCCCCTGACCTTCCCGACACCGTCCGCCGGACCATCCGGGAATCTTCGGTGGAGCTTGCCCGGGAATGCGGCTACAACGGCGCCGGCACGGTCGAGTTCCTCTACGATCCGGTTAGCCAGGAGGCGGCGTTTATCGAAATGAACACCCGGATCCAGGTGGAGCATCCCATCACAGAGGAAATCACCGGCGTCGACCTGGTCCGTGAACAGCTGCTCATCGCCTCCACCGGCGCCATGTCGGTCCGGCAGGAGGACATAAAATTCAGCGGCCACGCCATCGAGTGCCGCATCAACGCCGAGGACCCGCACAACAACTTCTTCCCCAGCCCGGGCCTGATCACGGCCCTGGAATGGCCTGAAGGCGACGGGATCCGCATCGATGCCGGAGTGGAGGCAGGGTCCATGGTCAGCCCCTACTACGATTCCATGCTCGCGAAGCTCATTGTCCACAAGGACACCCGCGAAGCCGCCATCGAAGGGGCGCTGGAGGCCCTGTCCGGGACCCGGATCGAAGGGGTCAAAACAACCATTCCGGTGCTCAAGAAGCTCCTGGACCGGCTCGAATTCGCCGCCGTCAAGCACCACTCAAAGTTCATAGAAACCGTCGACAATCTGATGGAGGCACCATGAGTAGCCCCGCATCCGCCGAACGGGAGGCCCGCTACACCTGGGGCGGAGACGAGTTCCTGTTCGTCGAGGTCTCCGAGTCCATGAGCCTGGCCGCAAATTTCAGGGTCATGTCGATCGCCGAGAAGCTTGCAGAGCTGGAATTGCCCGGCATCGTGGACATCTGCCCTGCCAACGCCTCGCTGCTGGTGAGGTTCGACCCCGACGTCCTGCCGCCGTCGAGCCTTGAAGAGACCGTCCGGACCATCGAAGGGGACCTGGCGCACCACCAGCAGCAGGCCCTCGAAACCCGGATCATCGAAGTGCCCGTCTGGTACGACGATCCCTTCACGGCCGAAGTAGCCGAGCGCTTCCGCGAAGGATTCCACCAGGAGCCGGGCGGCAGCGACATTGACTACGCTGCCAAAGTCAACAACCTCAAGGATGCCGCGGAGTTCATAAAGCGGCATCACGAGCAACCGTGGCTTGTGTCCATGGTTGGATTTGTCGCCGGCCTGCCGTTCCTCTTCCAACTGGTCGAGCGCGAAAAACAGCTGGAAGTCCCCAAATACCTCAGCCCCCGCACGGACACCCCCGCCTTGACGGTGGGCCACGGCGGCTGCTTCGGCTGCATCTACTCGGTGAGGGGCGCAGGCGGGTATCAGATGTTCGGAATCGCAGCAGCGCCAATCTTCGATCCGGCGCAGGCCCTCTCCGATTTCAAGGACTTCATGGTGTTCTTCCGGCCGGGCGACATCGTAAAGTTCAGACCCGTGACCGAGGCCGAATACCGCAGCATCCAGGACGAGATCGCCGCGGGGACGTTCCGCTACCGTCAAGCGCCCGTGACCTTTGACCTGGCCAAGGCGCTGGCGAATCCCGAAGGCTACAACCAGGAACTCATGGAGGCCCTCAGTGGCATTTGATATCAAGAGCCCCGGGCTTGCCACCACGGTCCAGGACCAGGGACGCACCGGCCACTACAACGTCGGCATCCCGCAGAGCGGTTCCCTGGACCAATACTCTGCCGAACTGGGCAATGCACTGGTGGGCAACACCGCCAAGGAAGCGGTCCTTGAATGCACGTACCTGGGCCCGGCGCTGACCACCGACCAGGACGTCGTTCTGGCCGTCACCGGGGCACCGGTTGAGGTCAGGGTCAACGGCGAAGCGCGACCCCAGTGGACCCGGCTGCGGCTTAAGGCCGGCGACGAACTGAGCTTCGGCGTCATCCAGGGCGGCACAAGATACTACATCGCAGTCCAGGGCGGCATCGATGTGCCAGAGGTGCTCGGCAGCCGGTCCACCTACAGCCTGGGCGCCATTGGCGGATTCCACGGCCGCAAGTTAGAGGCTGGCGACCACGTCCCTGTCGGCAGCCCGCTCAACAGCGGCGCGGTTCCCGAGGCCGATACTGTTCCGGAAGAGTTCCACCCCGTCTTCGGCAAGGAGCAGGTCGTCCGGATTGTGCTGGGGCTTTATGACCACCGACTCACCGACGAGGGACTGGACAACCTTCTGAACGGCGAGTGGAAGGTGACTCCGGTCGCAGACAGGATGGGACTGCGATACTCCGGTCCCGGCGTCAAGTGGAAGGAACGGGAGCAGCCTTTCGGGGCGGGTTCGGACCCGTCCAACATCGTGGATGCCGGCTACGCCGTCGGGTCGATCCAAATTCCCGGTGGCACCCAGCCGATCATCCTGCACCGCGATGCCGTCTCCGGCGGCGGTTACGCCATGGTGGGAACCGTCATCAGCGCGGACATGGATCTGGTGGCCCGGGCCGCGCCCGGCACGTCCACCAGGTTTGTTGCGGTGAGCATGGACGAAGCCATCGCAGCCCGCAAGGAACTCGGTGAACGAAAGACCAACGCGAGGGCTGCCATCGGAGTCCGGGCTGTTTAACTGTCGAGTGACGGATCCGGACTTACCTAGGGATCCGTCCGGTTATCGGAGGCTTTCCGCCAGTTTCAACACAAGACTAGGCTCCGATGGCCGCCCGGGCACCCCTTCGCCCGCCGTAGGCGAGATTTTCGTGACAGCCCAGACCCTGGATTTCATGAGGTTCCTTCCTCAGCCGTCATCGTTCGCCTGACGCCTCCACCCAGAGCCCGCGGACCTGACCCGGCCCGCGCCTGAAATTTAACCCCCGCGTCTGTCGTTTGCACTACGGGGAGAACGCTCAACGGCGGCTCCCCTCTTTCTTTACCCGAAACACCTAAAGGAGATATTCATGCCGGATTTCGCACCCCTCTGGTCCCCCGTTCAGATCGGCCCAACCCGGCTGACCAACCGTGTTGCTCTGGCTCCCATGACGCGCATCAGTGCCACCGAGGACGGGCATGCGACAGAGAAAATGGCCGCCTACTACGAGGCCTATGCCCGCGGCGGCTTCGGGCTCTTGATCACCGAAGGTATCTACCCCGACACAGCGTACAGCCAGGGCTACCTATTCCAGCCGGGCATCGCGACCAAGGAACAAGAACGCTCCTGGACAAAGGTCGTCGAGGTAGTCCACTCCGCCGGTGCCCGGATATTCGCCCAACTCATGCACGCAGGAGCCCAGACCCAGGGAAACCGGTTCGTCGACTCCACCATCGGCCCCTCCCCCATCGCCCCCAAGGGTGAACAGCTGGCCTTCTACCGCGGAGAAGGCCCTTACCCCGTTCCCGCGCAGATCACCGCCGCCCAGATGGACGAGGTCCGGGACGGATTCGTCACAGCCGCGCTGCACGCCAAGGCAGCCGGATTCGACGGCATAGAAATCCACGGTGCCAACGGGTATCTGCTTGACCAGTTCCTTACCGACTACCTCAACAAAAGGACCGACAACTACGGCGGCTCACCCGAGAACAGAGTGCGGTTCGCCGCCGAAATTTGCCGCGCCGTACGTGAAGCCGTGGGTCCAGAAATGACCGTGGGGATCCGTATCTCCCAGGCCAAGGTCAGTGACAATGACCACCGGTGGAGCGGAGGCGCCGAAGAAGCCCAGACCATCTTTAAAACCCTCGGCGCCACGGGGATTGATTTCATCCACACCACCGAATACCGGGCCGCTGCCCCGGCATTCGAAGGCGGCACAGAGTCCCTCGCCGCCCTGGCCAAGAAGCACTCCGGAACAACCGTCATCGCCAACGGTAACCTCGACGACCCAGAAACGGCCGCGTCCCTGCTCCGTGAGGGGGACGCCGATGTCGTCGCCCTGGGCAAAGCAGCCCTCGCGAACCGAAACTGGCCGCACAGAGCACGGAATAACCTGGCCTTCGACGAACTCGACACCAGGCTCTTCGCTCCGGTAGCGGACGTCAAAGACTGGGAACTGGAACTTCCCGCATAATGAAAATCTCGCAACGAGCGGGCCAGGCGCAGATGAACTACTTCCCGAAAGTTGGACTGGCCGAGTAAGATCCTAGGTCGCGAGGGCCTGGGCTCGGTATTGTACCGGGCTCAGGCCCTTGAGCTTTGTGGAGACAAGTTCGTTGTTGTACCAGCGGAATTACTCGTTGGGAAACTTCTGCGGCAGCGGCAGCGGCTGCCTGGCCGCGCGCCGCCGCTTCCTGCATTCGCAGGTTTACCGGGAGGGGATTGTGTCGAAATAATGGCACGGCGTCCTTGCCAAATGGACGGGCTGGACCCTATATCTCCATTGAATGTCACTGTCCTGGGAGGTCGCGCACTGGAAGCCTGCACTGTGGTTTCTAATGATTCGTTCGGCCTTGGTGCTACGCGTGCGGACTGCGGCGTCGGCCAGAACCGAACCCCTCGTAGCAGGAGTCGGACATGCCGTTCAGAGGCGGCGCAGAGTCGCCGTGGAGGCGGGTATAGTCCGAGACCCGGTCAAAACAAACACTTTCGACGCGGCGAGGCACCCGGCAAGGATCTTCGGTAGGTTGGGCTCCGCCCGCTTTCCCGCACCGGTTCCGCGGCCTTTGACCCCTATATGAGCTTCGAGCTGAGTGGATGGCGGGCCGGGGGTGCTGGGAGCTCGCCGCACTCGGGCGCTGGCCGCCATCCTTCGGGCGCCGATCAGACGTGCAGAATGTATTGCTTTAGATCATTCATAGTTTGCGTCATGTGGCTGTCCATCGCCTGTCGTGCCCGTTCGGGATCTCCGGATTCGAAGGCCTCTACGATGCGGCCATGTTCCTCGATCGCGTTGGCTTGAATCTGCACCACTTTTGACGTCTCTGCGCGCCGGGCGGCAAGCACAACGGACAGGGGCTTGAAGAGAACCGCTAGAAAGACATTTCCGGAGGCATGATGGATTACATCGTGGAACGCGAGATCCGCTTCAACGAAGTGGGCGACGTCGTTGGCTTGGTGGGCTGAACGCATCGCAGCAAGGTGCCTGCGGATACTCTCGAGATCCTCAGCTGACATGCGTTCAGCGGCGAGCTTCGCCGCTCCCGTTTCGAGCATCCGCCGCAGTTCGATCAACTGGATAGAGGCTAAAGCATCATTTCCGCCCTCGGAAACTGCGCGCAAAACAGCCTCCATTGTCGTCCAGCGGTTTAGCGGATTCACAAACGTTCCGCGGCCACGCTCAATGCGCACCACACCTTGCGCTTCCAAAGTCTTGACCGCTTCGCGGATTGTCAACCGGCTGACTTCTTGTTGCGTCGTGAGCTCCAGCTCACCGGGGAGGGTTGATCCCGGGGGAAACTCGCCGGACAGAATGCGGTTTAACAGGTCATCGTAGACCATTCCGACCAGAGACTGACGTGCCACGGTGACCTTCCTGAGTGTTGTCTGTTCATCATACGGCGGAGTACCCTCTTCCGGGCCTATATATACGATGTCAGACGTATGATCTAGAATACTAGCGACCGTGATGAAGCAGGGCGATCGAAGTAGTTACTCTAGGAGGCAAGCCATGGCACCGACAAACAACGCTGGCGTTTCGACTATCGCAGTGCTGGGGCTTGGCGCTATGGGCTTGCCAATGGCGACTCGCCTAGCCGGTCAACTAACGGTTCGCGGCTTCGATATTAATGAAGGCCGCCGGAGGCTGGGCAACAACGCCGGCATAGAAACTTTTGATTCCGCTCGCGAAGCAGCGGCCGGAGCGAGCGTGGTTCTGGTCGCCGTGCGTAACGGCGACCAACTCAACAAAGTACTGTTTGGCCCGAACGGGGTTGCCGAGATCCTTACCCCTGACTCCGTCGTGATCCTGACCAGCACCGTCGGCACAGACTCAGTCCCCGCCGCAGTGGACGGACTGGCCAAGTACGGCGTCGCATTGGTGGATGCCCCGCTGTCCGGCGGCCCCCTGCGCGCCGGTGCAGGAGATCTGCTGATCGTTGTAGGCGCAGAGCCCAAGGCGTTGCAGCGTGCCCGCCCTGTTCTGGAACTGCTCGGGTCCACTATCACCGTCGTCGGAGATAGGCCCGGGGACGGCCAGGCCCTGAAGACCGTAAACCAGCTGCTCTGCGGGGTGCACATTGCAGCGGCGGCCGAGGCTCTGGCGCTGGCAGATGCCCTCGGCCTTGATCTGGACAAGACGCTCGAGGCACTTCAAGCGGGGGCGGCAGGGTCGTTCATGTTGTCCAACCGGGGTCCGCGGATGATTCAGGCCTATGACGATGACGGCGCCGAAGTATTGAGCCGTCTGGATATTTTTGTTAAGGACATGGGAATTGTGGGCCAGGCGACACGTACCGCGGGGCTGCCGTCACCAGTGGCCGCTGCGGCCGAGCAGCTCTACCTGCTGGGTCAGGCACAGGGCCTGGGCGCCGCGGATGATTCCGCAGTCATCAGGGTCGTCGCACCTGCCAGGCATTCCTGACCAACAAGAGGAAGAAACCATGCGCACTCAACTCGACGTTCTAGTCACTTCTTCACTGGCCTGCGGAGCAGCCGTGCCGGCATTCACCTGCTATGACTTCACCACGGCGCTGGCCATCGTGGAGGCCGCTGAAGCTGCCGACGCGGGGGTCATCTTGCTTGTTGCTCCAAAAACCGCCGCTTCGACATCCGGGCTTCGGCTGATCCGAGCCCTGCGTGGGCTCGCCGACTCTGCCGCGGTTCCTGTTTGCGTCCAGCTCGACCATGCAAGCAACCTCGAAGCCATCAGGGCTGCGGTGGCGGCTGGCGCGGACGCGGTCTTGGTGGACGGGTCGGCCATGGACTATGAAGCGAACATCCAGCTGGTCCGGTCCGCACGGGATGCTATCGGCGACTCAAGCATCGTGCTGGAGGCTGAGCTTGGCGGGTTGGCCGGGGACGAGGACCGAGCTTTCGCCATGAAGGCCGCCGGACTAACCGATCCCGGCAAGGTGGCTGACTTTGTGACCCGCAGTGGTGCCCAGTTGCTCGCCGTTGCCGTCGGTAACGTGCACGGAAAATATGTGGGCGCGCCCGAGATCCGCTGGGATCTCCTTCAGGACATCGCCACCAGATCCAACATTCCTTTAGTACTCCATGGAGCGTCCGGGGTGCCTGCAGAAGATCTGGCCGCTACTCCCGAAATGGGGGTGGGGAAGGTGAACTTTAATACAGAGCTGCGCACCGGCGTTTTATCTGTTCTGGAAAGGCAAATCTTGTCCCACCGCAGCGACGGGGAGAACCTGCTGGGACTATTGGGAGTATGGCAGGCAACCGTGAGGGGCTTCACTGGGGCGTCTCTGGATACGCTGTCGGGACGCGCGGCCATAAGGTAGTCATCGCTCAGTTTCAGCGACGACTACCCGATGGGGGGAACGCATCGGGCAGGAGGCTACGATCGTAGGCGCGTCAGTGTCCAAAATGTGGAGCGCCAGACATGCCTTAGCCCGTTTACCCCGCCCGTAATACCCCGGCGCGAAAAGTCCTTAGATCTGAGGAAAATCGAATGTAGCGGGATCCCCGCTGGTGCGCAGACCAGACTCGAGCCCCGAGATCAAACCAACCTCCTGCTCACTCAAGGAGAAATCGAAGACGTCGATGTTTTCCTGTATGCGTTCAGCAGCGACCGACTTGGGAATCACTATGTGTCCAAGTTGCAGATGCCACCGCAAGATGATCTGGGCTGGCGTGACTCCATGCGTTTCGGCGAGTCTCCGTACGACGGCACTGTTCAGGTCCTCACCTTGGCCGAGAGGGCTGTAGGCCTCAACGGCAACCCCGCGGGCGGCCGAGTAGCGGGTCAGCTCCGCTTGCTGGAAGCTCGGGTGGAGCTCGATCTGGTTTACGGCCGGGACGATTTCGCCCTCGGCCAGGATGCGGTCAAGGTGCGGTTCCAGGAAGTTGGACACGCCAATAGCCCGAACGGTACCCTCCGCGTAGAGCTTCTCGAGTGCCTTCCAGCTGTCGACGAAACGGTTGTGACGCGGGTAGGGCCAGTGGATTAAGTACAGGTCTATGACGTCGACTCCCAACTCCCTACGACTGTTCTCGAAAGCAGCCAGGGCGCTTTCATAGCCCTGATCGGCGTTGCGTAGTTTAGTCGTGATGAAGATTTCGTCTCGGGGGATTCCGCTGTTCCGGACTGCCTGGCCGACGCCCGCTTCGTTGGCGTAGGCCGCTGCGGTGTCGATATGGCGGTACCCGGCATCCAGTGCCAGTTCAGTGGCACCTCGAACTTCGTCCGGTTCGATCTGGTAGACACCGAAGCCGAGCTGCGGGACCTTTACGGCGTTGTTGAGGACAATTGATGGAACAGTTGACACTGGTTCTCTTTTCGGTTGGGTTGGTGCTCTTCGTCAGGACCGTGTGGGCTGACGGCGCTGGTACTTCCACTTGTTAACCCTGCGTCGAATTTGCCCGAGGCCAGGAGCGTCCGGGCTCCCTGAGGGAACGGGTCTACCGGTTGTAGCTTGACATGGGGCCGCGCAGCATCTTTCCGACGTCATCGCAGGCGGCCACTATGTCGGCAGGCAGCGGGCCCTCTTGCGCAACTCTGATGTTGAATTGCAGTTGCTCGACGCGAGAAGCGCCCAGCAGAATGGCGCCGACAGCCCGCTGGCTTATCAGCCAACGCAACGAGAGTTCGACGAGCGTGATGCCGTAACTTTTGGAGATTTCCTTAAGCAAATCGATTGCGGCGAAAAGCCGTTGGTCCCAATACCGCTTCTTGTACATGTCGGCCAGTTTTGAACTTCCGAACCGTCCTTCAGCGGGCATCTCCGTGAAATTGTGCTTTCCCGTGAGCAAACCGCCGCCCAGGGGGTTGTAGACCATGGTCAGCAGGCCGGTTGTCGCAGCGAACTCGACGTACTCTTCTTCGATTCGTCTGGCCACCAGGTTGAAGAGCTGCTGAGCCACAACGGGCCGCGGCGTGCCGATAGCGTCCGCGACATGGTTCAGTTCGCTGATCTGCCATGCTGCGAAGTTTGAGACACCCAGGGCACCGATGGTGCCCTGGTCCACCAACTCCGCAATGGCACCCATTGTCTCCTCCATGGGCGTTGCACGGTCCGGCTGGTGCAGATAGAACAGGTCAATGCGGTCCACACCCATCCGGCGAAGACTGCCATGCACAGACCGGGACAGGCCGGCAGCCGAGAGCGGCGGATAGCCGCCCGCATCAGGATGCGGGATGCCTGCCTTGGACGCGAGCAGAAAGGAATTCCGGCGCTTCGGCAGGAGGGACGCAAGTATTTCTTCGCTCGCTCCGCCTGCATAGCCGTTGGCCGTGTCAATGACGGTCACCCCCGCATCCAACGCAGCATCCACGATCGAAGCAGCCGCGTTCGCGTCGACGGTGTCTCCGAAAGCCATGGTGCCGAGAACCATTTGCGAGATGGGTAGACCAAGGCCTTGAACACGCGTTCCGTGCATTGCGACTCTTCCTTTGGCGGTGCGTTCACTTATGGGACTATAAGCCTGTCAGTATTGCGTGAACCGCGCAATACCATTTCGCGTGTTTCGCGCAGGAGTAGGTCCTGTCGTTATGCTGCCTTCGGGTGTCGTCGTGGAAAGAATCGTTCCGGGCGGCGTGTCAGCCGATGACTACACGGTTTCCGAAAACTGATACGAGAAGTGCGAAGAGGTCGGAATGAAGCGCATTATTGCTATCGCGGATGATCTTTCGGGGGCTGCCGAGACAGCAGCGGCCCTCACACGGCTCTCTGCGGAGATGCCGCAACCTGCGGGCGATGAAAGCTTCAATACAGCACATATCGTCCTGGTTCCGGAAGATCCTGAGGTCGCCGAGTTCGAGCACCCCGGGCCTTCGTGCGTGGTCTTTGATTCGGACAGCCGCAGTGCGGATGCCCACGAGGCGTCCGTGCGGCTGGAAACGCTCTTGCGGCGCATATATGAAGGCAGGCGACGTGATCCCCTCGTCTTTCTCAAAGTTGACTCCCTTCTACGCGGTCACATGTCCGCCGAGCTCGGAGTACTCCTCAAGCGAGGCCCGGTTATATTCGCTCCCGCACTCCCGGTGCTGGGCCGCAGCACGGTTGGCGGAGTCGTTCACAGCGCCGGCACTCCCCTTAGCGAGTCCTCGCTATGGTCTGCCGAAAGGAAAGCGGCACCGGGAACAATTGCGGACGCATTGGCACCGCTGGCCTCCGGGTTGGTCGGGTTGGAAACCGTCCGCGGCGACATAAGAGAACTGGACAGGGTTCTCAGTGAGCTAGCAAATAAGCACGCAATCGCAGTTTGCGATGCCGAAACCACGGAAGATCTCGACATTATCGCCGCGGCAGCCCTAAGGCGGAAGGGAATCCAGTTAGTCGGCGCTTCGGCCCTCGCGGCGGCACTCTACCGCGCCGTGGACTCAACACGGCCCCCTTCAGTACGGAAGATCGGTCAGAATCAGGGTCACCAGCCGGACTCTTCCCTAACCATCGGGGCCAGTTTGCGCCGGAAACCGGCACTGAAACCGGTACTCCTGGTTGTCGGTACAGCATCCACGCAGAGCCGAACTCAATTGCAGACCCTGGCCTCCTCCGGAGTTGCGCTGTTTACAGTGACCCCGGCTGAGCTTCTCACCGGCACCGCCGACTCCACCGCCCTGCGCACGGCGTTGCTGGCCGGGCCGGTCGCAGTGAGTATCAGCGCGACGGAGACCGCCAATGAGGCCTCCACGCTACTGACCGCAGCCCTCGCACGGTTCATCGCTCCGATTGCCGAACGGCTTCCCCTGGTGCTCACCGGTGGCGAAACAGCGCGTGCCGTCTTGAACGCCCTGTCCGTCCATTGGCTCGAACCAATCGCCGAAATCGAACACGGTGCGGTGCTGTCACGGACCGACCACGGCACGATGGTCGTGACTAGACCCGGCACATTCGGCGGCCCTGACAGCCTGCGCACCATTCTTGGCTACATTCACTCACATCTAGCATCCGAGACGGCAAGCCCGCGCATGCCAGGAAAGGCACACGCATGAATACCCTTGAGCCAAAAGACGTTCCCTTCATTGCCGTCACAATGGGCGACGGCGCAGGCGTCGGACCTGAAGTCGTGGTCGCTGCGCTCCTGGACCCGCATGTGAATGCGGAATGCCGGCCCGTCGTCATTGGCGATGCCCTCCGGCTGCGGCAAGCCGCTGGTCTCCTTGGCGTCAAGGCCACAATCGTGCGGGTCGACAGCGTCAGCGATGCTTTATTCGCTCCGGGTCGCATCAACGTCATTGACCTCGCATTGCTTCCGGAAGATCTTCCCTGGGGACAGCTTTCCGCACCCGCCGGGAACGCGGCATACGAATACATCAGAGTCGCTGCAGAGTTGGCCATGTCCGGCGACGTCCAGGCGATCTGCACCGCTCCCTTGAATAAAGAGGCACTACACGCGGCCGGCCACATCTACCCGGGCCACACAGAGCTCCTGGCCAGCCTCACCGGCACAGACGAGGTATCCATGATGCTGTCGACCAGCAAGATCAAGGTCATCCACGTGACCACACACATTGGTTTGGTAGACGCAGTAAAGAAGATCAACCCCGGGTTGGTGGAACGCACGATTCGACGGGGGCATCAGGCACTCGTGCGGGCAGGCATCCCTGACCCGAAAATCGGTGTCTGTGCCATCAACCCGCACGCCGGCGAGGGCGGACTATTCGGTCAGGGGGAAGAAGCGGAAAAGATCGAACCAGGTGTCCGTGCGGCGCGCGAATCCGGCATCGATGTCTACGGTCCGCTGCCGGCAGACACACTTTTCTTCTTGGCAGGTCGCGGCGATTATGAGCTTGTAGTAGCGATGTACCATGACCAGGGTCATGGCCCTGTCAAGGTTCTGGGTATCGAAGCCGGCGTGAACATTACCGTGGGGATGCCCGTCATCCGGACATCGGTTGATCACGGTACCGCCTTCGACATCGCTGGCAAGGGCATCGCGGACCCGCAGAGCATGGTCGAAGCGTTGCATCAGGCTGCCGAAATGGCTACCCGTCCGCCGGCCGATGGATAGAGACTCCCGAAAGCCATACCGGAAAGGAAAGATAGCATGCGATCCTCGGACATTCGCCGGGAGGAAATCGTCAGCTTGGCCACCAGGGCGGGCACCGCCAACGTTGAGGATCTGTCCAGCCACTTCCGTGTCACTCCTTCAACAATTCGCCGGGATCTCGCCGCGCTGGACGCACAGGGCAGGCTGGCGCGAACCTTCGGTGGCGCGCTCGGCCTGATCGCGCATCCCGAATCTTCATTACGACAGCGCATGGGCGTGGCATACGAAGAAAAGCAGGCCATCGCACGATGGGCCGCGGCTCAAGTGAAGCCCGGCGAAAGTCTGCTGCTGGATGCCGGCTCCACCGTTGCCGCCGTCGCGCGTGAGCTACGTTCCGCCAAAGACCTTCGCGTGGCATCCGTCGGGCTGACTGTGCTCGAGGAACTCTCCGACGCCGAAGGTATCCAACTTGACTGTTTGGGGGGGCGAGTTCGCCGGCTGAGCAAGAGTCTCCTCGGCCCGCTGACAGAAGCCGCACTGGAACGAATGACCTTTGATCGCGCCTTTCTAAGTGCCGACGCCGTCATGGCAGGCAGAGGCATCTGCGAAGCAGACCTCGAACAAACCAGGCTGAAAGAACTGATGGCTCAGAGAGCAGAGAAAGTCTATGTGCTTGCGCATGCAACCAAGCTGGGGAAGAGCCCATTCCATGCGTGGGCTCACCTCCCGTTGCCGTGGATTCTCGTAACGGACGATTCCGCGACTGAGGAAGACATCGAACCCTTCACTGCCGACGGGATCGAAGTCATTGTCGTGGACCGCGCTGAACCCTGACTCCAGCGCCAGCCAGTCTGCTTGGCCGATACGTCCATTAGGGCCGCGGACGGTTTGCTTGACAGCTTGACCTGCCCGAAGAAGTGGTCAGCTCTTGAAGACTGAGTCTCAGGCCGCTTGATCCGGATCCTGACTGACGAAGTCAGCGGTTGTAGAGGGTCTCGATGTAGTCGAAGATCGTGTCGCAAGGTCGGCCCGGGTCACCCGGCGTACCTGGTCCAGCAGTTCGACTTGCGTCACCGACGCCTCACCCCTCCGGGCCACATCAATAGCACCCTGGCGGAACTCAGCCCCATACGCCGCGCGCATCGTCAATATCCTTCCACGAGCCGACGCCCGCCGTGTCAGGCAGTCCACAACCGGCGGCAGTCTGGAACCAGCTCAACGACAGTCCGCCCGAACGAGTCAGTCACTTATCAGCAGCAGACCTTGGCCGCCCTCATAGACAGCCGGCAGAAATTTCTGTGATCGCCGTGTCGATCCTCGAGTGTGCGGCTCGTCGTCGCGCAGAAGCCGGGCACACCTGCGGCTTTTAGCCGCCGCCTTCAGCTCACGGTTCCATTCCAGGGCTGGGTGGGCCTGAGACTCTGGTGAACCTTGCTTACAAATTGGGCCGAAGGGTATTGACATGCCTGGACCGCTCCGCAAAGATAACTCATAAGTCATCAGACATCCGGCGTCTTACCAAAAGGAGATGATTCTCGTGTCAAAGAAGATCGCGATTCTGCATACAAGCTTCGTATTTGTTTCGGTCGAGCCTGTAATCAACGACCTCATTGCCGAGCTCATACCCGAAGCTGAAGTTATCCATTTTGTGGACTCCGACGTTTTGGCGACAGTCGTGCGCGAGCAGGGGATATCGTCCGCAAGCGAGGCACGAATGACGCATCTTGCGCAGGCAGCAGAAGCAGCCGGCGCCGACATCATTTTTTCTGCGTGCTCATCGCTGGGACCGGCTCTGGACGTCGCGGCGCACAGCGTTCATACACCGGTGGTGAAGATTGACGATGCGATGGCGATGCGAGCCGCCCGCGAAGGAACACGCATTGGCGTCCTGGCCACGGTGCCCACCACCCTCGGTCCAACGTCAGATCTTATCCAAACAAAAGCAGACGAAATCGGGCGTCGCGTCACGCTTCAGCAGCGGCTGTGCGAAGGCGCTTTCGAGGTCCTCATGTCGGGAGACCGTGAAAGGCACGACGCGATGGTCACTGCACAGGCTGCCGACCTTGCGAAAAACGTCGACATGATCGTCCTGGCGCAGGCCTCAATGTCCCGTCTGGCCGGCGTTCTCCAGGCGAACACCAAGTTGCCGGTTCTGTCGAGCCCCCGCATTGGCGTGGAACACCTGGCTCGACGTACCGCAGAACTCCCTGCGTCGAAGGGCCGGATCTGACCGTGGAAACTCGGAATTCAGATGAGTTGCTTTCCTCTGGACCGGCAGTCCTGCGCGTCCCGGACTCCAGACTGCGGATTCGGGAAGCAAACGCTGCCGGCAAGATCTGGGTGATCGTGCTCGACGACGACCCTACCGGAAGCCAGTCTGTCCAGGGAGTCCCGGTGCTTACAAGATGGGACGACGAAGATCTGAACTGGGCATTTGACCAGCCGGGCAACGGTTTCTTCGTCCTCACCAACACCAGAGGACTCAACGAAGAGGAAGCGCGGTCCACGGTCACAGATGTCGCAGAGGCCATCGGACGTGTCAGCAGCAAATTGGGTGCACGCTACACACTAATCACTCGCAGTGACTCCACTCTGCGCGGTTATTACCCTCTCGAAACCGACCTGCTCAGCGACATGTCCCGTTCTTCAGGCGAACCTTATGACGCGCTGCTCCTTGCCCCCGCATACATCGCAGCGGGGAGGGTGACGGAAGGCGACGTACACTACGTCGGCAGTGGAAACTCATTTGCGCCGGTTGGTCAGACAAACTACGCAAAGGACGCCACGTTCGGGTTCACCAACTCAAATCTCCGACACTACGTCGAGGAAAAGACACACGGTGGCGTATCCGCCAACGATGTCGTGAGCCTCAGCCTTGAAGATATCCGGATAGGCGGTGTGGAGCGGGTACGTGATGTCCTCCTGTCCTGCAGGAACGCCACCCCCGTTGTTGTGAACGCGCTTGATGAGGCCGACCTGGACGTGGTCGTTCTGGGCCTGATCCTAGCGGAAGAGGCCGGCGCCCGGGTGCTTAGCCGCACTGGACCCTCCTTCGTGGCGGCGCGCCTGGGCATCACGGGGCGTGACCCGCTGTCCCATGATGAACTCTTCACTAAGGGCGAGCGCGCTGGCCACGGGTTGGTGGTTGTGGGTTCGCACGTTGAGCTGACTACCCGTCAAGTATCGCGGTTGAAGAACGAATTCCCGGACATTGCGGCCGTCGAATTGGATGTCCCGAAACTGCTCGATCCGGATCAGCGCGCGGGCGAAATGGCCCGATGCGGTGACGCGCTCGCAGCAGCCCTGAAGCGGACTGACGCACTGCTTGTCTCGAGCAGAGAGCAAATCGTCGGCGACACGGGCCATTCAAGCCTGTTGATTGCGCAGATTGTGTCTCACGCGCTGGTCACCCTTACCGCGCGGGCGGTCAATGAAGTAGCAACCAAGTGGGTGCTCGCCAAGGGAGGAATCACCTCAAGCGACGTCGCCACTGAAGGGCTCAAGATTCGGCGGGCCACAGTCGCTGGGCAAATGTTTCCTGGAATCGTCTCCGTTTGGGTTAACGAAGGCGGCGACAGTCAGGAACTCAAGGGGCTTCCCTATGTCGTTTTTGCCGGGAACGTTGGAGATGAAACGAGCCTCGCCGAGGCGGTCAGGATTCTGCGGGGATCGGCCGTACTGACTAGCAGAAAAGGAATGACCCTCGACCAGGGCATTCGTCGGACGCTCTGACGGGGCTTGGGAGTATGCATGCCAGAAGCATGAAGGTTTCAAGTCACGGCACAGTGCAATTCAGAAATCATACATAGATCAAGATCTTCACAGTTTTACCCAGAGTCGCTTTGCAATAATTACAAAGGAGTAGTAATGCGTAAGATCACAGCCGTAACCGCCATGCTGGCCTCAGCGGCGTTTGCCCTCACCGCTTGCAGCGGCGGCGCCTCCGGCGCCTCCGGGACCTCCGGGGCCTCCGGGGCCTCCGATTCACAGGGTGCGTTTGTCTTCCTGCCGAAGTCGCTCAACAATCCTTACTGGGTAGACGCCCGGAAGGGAATGGAAGACGCAGCCGCCAAGATGGGTGTAACGGCTAAGTTCCTGGGTCCGGACACGGATGACGCCGCCGCGCAGGTGGCCATCTTCGATTCCGTCCTCGCCACCCATCCGGCGGGTATCGCCATCTCGCCGAACGATCCCGCAAGCGTAGTAGACGACATCGCCAAGGCCAAGGCGGCGGGCATTCCCGTTATCGCATGGGACGGACCCGTTCCAAACAGCGACGTCCTGGGCTATATCGGTACGGACAACGTCGCGGCCGGCGTCCAGGCCGGAGAAGCCCTCGCCAAGAGCATCGGGAACAAGGGCAACGTCGCCGTTGTCATCGGCAGCCTGAGCGCGGTGAACCTCAATCAGCGTCTGGAGGGTGTCAAGAAGGCTCTCGCCAGCCACCCGGACATCAAGCTTGTCGCCACCGAGGTCTCCGGTGAATCCATTGCCACGGCACAAACGGCCTCTGAGACCATCCTTCAAGCCCATCCCGACCTCGCCGGACTCATCGGCATCGGCGGTTCGGACTTGCCCGGCATTGCCGGGGCACTGAAGTCCGGCAACAAATGCGGGACCGTCAAAGCAGTCGGCTTCGACGTTGTCCCGCAAGGCGTTGAAGGCATGACGGGAGGATGCGTAAACGCCCTCATCTCACAGAAGCCCTTCGGAATGACCGCGCAGGCCCTCCAGATCCTCTCGGATTTCCACAACAACAAGTCAAAGCTTGACAAGAACTTCGTCGTCGACACCGGCGTCGTGACAGTCACTCCGGACACGTTGGCCGAGTTCCAGAAGACCGCCCACTAGCTGTCCAAGGGTTGCGGGGTCCGCGTAGAAGCACGCTGGCCCCGCAACCCGCAACCGTTACGAAGGAGTAACAATGGCTACGCATCCGCTCATTGCCATGCGGGGTATCGTCAAAAGATACCCCGGGGTTACCGCTCTCCGCGATGTCAGCCTGTCGGTCGAGCCCGGCGAAGTCATGGCGCTCGTCGGTGAGAACGGCGCGGGCAAGAGCACACTGTTGAAGATACTCGCCGGTGCCGCACATGCTGACGAAGGCGTCATTGAGGTCTCGGGAGAAACAGTTCAGGTACATTCGCCCCGGGAATCCCAGGCCCGAGGAATTGCGGTCATATATCAGGAGCTGAATCTTGCAAATGATCTGAGCGTAGCCGAGAACATTTACGTCGGCAGGGAACCAAAAACCCGGATGGGAACCGTGGATTTCCGGGCAATGGAGCGGGGTGCCGCTGACCTCCTGTCCGGGCTGGGCATCGATATCGCGCCGACTGAAATCGTGGGGAACCTGAACATCGCGCTCCGTCAGATGGTCGAAATCGCCAAGGCATTGCTGATAGAGGCACGCGTCGTCGTGATGGACGAGCCGACATCGTCGCTGACCGAGGAGGAAGTAGAAACACTTCTCAAACTCGTCCGTCAGCTTCGGTCCAATGGCGTCAGCGTTATCTACGTTTCACACCGTATGCGGGAGATTTTCGAGATCGCAGACCGCATTACAGTCATGCGGGACGGGGCGGTAGTGGGCGTCCGCGATGCCAAGATCACGAGCCCGAACGATCTCGTTCAGATGATGGTGGGACGGGAGCTGGAAGATCTCTACGGAGTACGCACTTCACCCGTGGACGGCACCGCGACCCCCACCCTGGAAGTCCGCGGCCTCGGCTCCGGCAAGCTGCTGCACGATGTGAGCTTCTCGGTGCGTCCCGGAGAAATACTTGCTCTGGCAGGGCTAATCGGTGCCGGTCGCAGCGACGCGGCAATGACCATATTCGGCGCTGCGAAACGCAGTCGTGGCGAAATCCTCATAGAAGGAAAGCCGATGACGTTGCGCACGCCGAGTGAATCCATGGCCGCCGGGATCGGTTTTGTTCCCGAGGACCGTAAACACCAGGGCTTATTTCTCGGACTGCCGGTCCGGGAAAACATGTCTTCGGCATCTTTGTCCAAGATCAGCCGCCTGTCCTTCGTGTCGCGACGCCGTGATCGAGACCTTGCGAGCCGCTACGCGAGGCAGCTGGGCCTCCGGGAGTCCGCGATTGAAGTCGCCGCAGGCACTCTAAGCGGTGGAAACCAGCAAAAGGTGGTGCTCGCCCGATGGCTGGCGCGAGTCCCCAAGCTTCTCATCCTCGATGAGCCAACTCGCGGCGTTGATGTGGGCGCAAAGGCGGAGATATACCAACTGGTCCGCAAGATCGCCAGCGAAGGTGTCGCCATTTTGGTCATCTCATCGGAGCTGACGGAAGTACTGGGTATCGCCGATCGCATTCTCGTCATGCGAGAGGGCTACGGCGTAGGCGAGCTGGCAGCAACGGAAGCAAACGAAAAGCGCATTATGGCTATGGCAACGGGAGTACAGGAAGACGTCTCATGACAATCAATGGAGAGACCGTGAAACGAGAAACACAAACGACGCTGGACAGTGGTCCGGCCTTGCCGGCGGCCGCTCGAACATCGTTGGGCGAGAAGATCCGCCACAGGTTGTTGAAGATCATCACTGCACGTGAGTCCACCCTAGCTGGCGTTGTCATTCTCCTGGTTATCTACCTTTCGTGGGCTTCGCCGTACTTCTTTACCGCGGGTAACCTAACGGTCGTCGGGCGGCAGATTGCTCTGGCACTGCTGATCAGCGTGGGTATGACGTTCGTCATCCTAATCGGCGGGATTGACCTTTCTGTCGGCTCCGTCGTCGCATTGGTGAGTGTCCTGTCAGGTGAGGCCATGGTCAACGCCGGGCTACCGCCGGTCGTGGCTGTGATTCTGGCGCTGGGCGCCGGTGCGCTTGTCGGACTGGTGAACGGCTCGATCAATGCCTTTGCGGGACTACCGTCATTTGTTGTGACTCTGGGCATGCTTGCCGTGGCGCGCGGATTGTCGCTCGGTATCACCGGCGGTTCAACGATCAGCGGCTTCCCCCCGGGCTTCCTCTACATCGGCCAGGGAGCATTCCTCGGCATCCCCGTTCCCGTCTGGATCGCAGCGGTCGTTGCGATTCTGAGCCACTTCGTGCTGACACGCACTACATTCGGCCGCCACATCTATTTCGTGGGCTCCAACGAGGAAGCAGCCAAACTATCGGGCATCCGGGTGCGCCGCGTGAAAATTTCCGTCTTCGTTATTTCCTCCACTCTCGCCGCGGTGTCAGGCATCCTTGAGACCGCAAGGCTGAGCGTCGGCCAACCGGCTGCAGGAAACGGATACGAACTCCTGGCCATCGGCGCAGCCGTCATCGGTGGAACGAGCCTGTTCGGTGGTGTGGGCGGGATCTTGGGAACCGCTCTGGGTACTTCCCTGCTCCTGCTTATCCAAAATGCGCTTATCCTCCTGGGTATTTCTGCCTACTGGCAGCAAGCATTCAGCGGCGTCATCATCGTCGGAGCCGTTGCACTGAACATGTGGCGAAGAAAACGTAACTAGAACGTGAAGACCAACGCCTCACTAAGGGCGCACAAAAACAAAGGAGCAATCATGAAGGTAGTAATTACTGGAGCCCACGGAAAAGTCGGCCGCGCAGCGACCCAGGCGCTGCTGGATGCCGGCCACGATGTTCTCGCGGTGGACTTGACCCGCCCGGGATTTGAACGCCGCGCAGAGGGAACCGCCTCTTATCAGATGGCGGACCTCACCGACGCCGGAGAAGCATACGCCGTTGTCCGCGGCGCAGACGCGGTTGTGCACACCGCCGCGATTCCCGAGCCCACCGGGAACCCGGCCCAAGTCGTGTTCCACACAAACCTCATGGCAACCTTCAACGTTCTTGAGGCTGCAGTGAGGTTCGGCGTAAAGCGTTTCGTCAACATCTCGAGCGAGACCGTCCCGGGCTTCTTCTTCCCGGAGCGCGACTTCCTGCCGGACTACGCTCCCGTTGACGAGGAACACCCCATCCACCCCCAGGATCCGTACGCGATCTCGAAGCACTTCGGCGAGCAGCTGATGGACGCCGCAGTCCGACGCTCGGACATCCGTTGCATCTCGCTGCGCCCAAGCTGGGTACAGTACGAGGGAAATTATGAGCAGAACCTCGGCCCCCAAGTTCGCGACGCCTCGGTCCTCAGCCCCAACCTGTGGAGCTACATCGACGCCTACGACCTTGCGGACGCAATTGTGCTTGCAACGGAGTCCGACCTGCCCGGACATGAGGTCTTCTACATCGCATCACCCGACAACGTCGGTGGACGAAACTTCGGTGAGATTCTGAACACCTACTACGGGGACAAGATCGAACTCCGCCCCACCGCACGCCCGGACGCCTCAGGAATTTCCAGCGCCAAGGCCCAGCGCATGCTCGGCTGGAGCCCGAAGCGGTCGTGGCGCGACTACCTGGATTCCGACGGCAAAGCACTTCCGCGAGGCTGAGAGAGTTCGCCCCCGTCGCCGGGGGTTCGGACCGCGTTCGGCGGCCCGAACCCCAGGCAACAACTGAATCCTGTCGATCAAGGCCAGAAAACCATAACGCCTAGAGAGCAAAAGGCAACCAGTGAGACGCAACAACGGCACCTTGAATGCGCAACTCTCGCGAGTCATATCTGAGTGCGGGCACACCGACTCGATCGTCGTGGCGGATGCCGGCCTACCCATCCCCGCATCGGTCGAACGAATTGATCTGGCATATCGCGCGGGCGCACCCGCCTTCTTGGACGTACTCGACACCGTTTTGGCCGAATTCATTCCTGAGAAGGCGGTTGTTTCCAGCGAGATGGTCCAGAACAGCCCAGACATGCTGAACGCCATCAGGCAGCGACTGGAACGGGCTGACGTTGAGATTGAATTTGAGCCTCACACCGAATTCAAACAGAGAACACACTTAGCTCGCGCGGTCGTTCGGTCAGGCGAATTCACACCCTATTCCAACATCCTCCTGATCTCAGGAGTTCCCTTCTAGGCCTACTCGGTCGGGTCGCCGGTTTCACAGTGAAAAGGTAAAGACTTCTTAGATCGGTGGTTAACATGACTCCCAACCTAAGAGGCTTCCTGAGCGGCGGTGATGCCGGGCTGACTTCGGCCGCCGGACCACACCGGACACGCTCTGCACGACGCGACATTGGCCGAACCCGGCGTCCTCTACGGATTCGATGACGACCTCGCCAGCCAGATCACGGCGACGTCAAACCGGATCGGCAGTGCCCAGCACATCGGAGGGTGACTTCTGCGGCAACTTCGGACGCCTAAAAGCCATCACCGGGCGACCGGCCCGCCCCCGCGGGGGATACCATGAACCAGCGCAGTAATGGAGGCGACCCGTGGGGAAGAAGACATTGCCACGCCCAACCGAGCTGTCCTTCCCGGCACAAGACTGGACCAACCTCGGGCCGGGTCAGCCAGTCCGCGTCCAGGACAACAACGGGCAGAATTTCGTCGCCGTCATCGAAACGAGGACCGGTAATTCGCGTGCTGTGTGGATCATCCGTGATGACACAAGGACCCGGCAGGTCATCGGAAACACCGAAGGCGTCGAGCTACTGCTGATCAATCAGTCTCCCCCTCTCCCTCCTCCAATACCCGCGGTCCAAGACCCATCCGGAAGGACCCAATGCTCGTAAAGACCAGCGCCCACTCTGTTCACGTCACGATCTCCTCTGCAGCCAATCTGGAAGAGACCCTTAACAAGGCTGTTGACATCCTCTTCCGAACAGCAGTTGCCAACAACTGCGGCATTCTCATAACACGCCACAGCCACGAGCTGTATACGGCGGACGTCCACCCGGGCGTTCCTTTTGGCCTGACACGAGAAATCAGCATGTGAGACTGGTGGGCACCCGCGTCGAAGCCGGGCGTCTGTGTGACGGGCTTTCACGGGCTCGACACCGGCCCACAATTGATCCGGCGCCTGCTTTGAGCGACGGCCGGTTCCACGTCCTGGCCCCGGAGATCAGCGAGGCAACATGGCCAACGCCGATAGCGCCCCTACTCCCTGCCGTCCTCGAGCGGGATGAGCATAGTGCGGAACGGACCCGGAACGGCATGGAGGCCCCAAACGCGATCGGCGACGTCGTCGATGCCGTTGACAAGCTGAAGCTTAGGAATGCCGCCGGGGATCACGAGTTGCGCGACACGGACGCCCTCATCCAAGAGTGCGTCGTGGAGCATCTCACCGTATGCGCTCTCGGCCGGGAACGCGACCGATGTGCCTGCGAAGTCGGCGCGTGCCTTCACCGAGGTTCCGCCGTTGATCAGGATCACGCTGCCGCCTCCTGCCTGCCGCATCGCTGGTAGCACCGTACGCACCGCGTGAATGAGCCCGAGAGCCGAGAACTGCAATGCTTCCAGCGCCAGCTCAGGAGTCATGTCGAGCACCGGCTTCAGGTATTCACGCGACGGGAGCGGGCTGTACTGCAACGTGGTGATGGATCCCAGCTCTGCCGCGGCACATGCGAGGGCGGCCTCAAGCTCCGACGGTACCAGCACGTCCGCGGCGTATCCACGCGCGGTCAGGCCGCCGGCCTCGAGCTCCGCGGCCATGACGTCAAGCTTGGACTGGTTCCTCGAGATCAGGGCTATCGAGAAGCCTTCGCGACCAAACCTTCGCGCAACTGCCGCTCCAAGTCCCGGTCCAGCTCCGATGATAGCGATGACGGGCACGGTGGGTTCCTTCGATTGATTTATTGTCTTGACAATAGCGCGGTCAGGTTAGGCGACAGTGTGTAGGCATCACCGTCTCGACACACCCGAACCCCTGTGATTCTAGTTCACTCCATCACTCCTCGCGAGTGCCCGTCTCAACGGGAGAGCTCGGCCGATCGGTCCTGAGCCTAGGCGAACCGCCCAACCCGCGGTCGTCAAGGTACTTGGGATGCGGACTAGTCAAGCCAGACTGTATGCCTCCGCCGGCCAACCCATAGTTCCGGCTGGCCCAGATGACGGGCCCCGTGCTCAAGAAGCTCGGTCTCGAATCAGGCAAACGCAATTTGACGCCCATAGGAGCATCATGGGCACGGCAAAGCTAAATCCTCCGGGCTTTTCCCGTGCCCATGAGGACGACGGGACCCCAGCTGGCTGGCTGTGCACAATCGCCAGGTTACCTCTTCCGAGAGACCCGCCAGTGCAGCCGGCGGCCGTGCACTGCTGCCTAGCGACGTTTAGAGTTAACCGCGGCTCCGTTCACCCATAGCCCAAACATTTTGTCCGCCGTGGGCTCGGCGCACATACGATTTTTTTGAGCTGTGAATGCCAAGGCTCAAAGGCTTTATGAAAACTTAGACAGGCACCTCGAAACGTGAGAGTGCCGCCAGAAACAGGAACGCAAGGGGATTCTGTGGTGAACGATAATAGCTCGGTGACTGAGCCAAACGGATCTGGTATCGGTGAGCCATATGCCTCGGATGCGGCAGCCGAATCCGGTTCCGGTCACGCCAGTGGCCATCAGCCCGACCCTGAACAGAATGGTCAGGGGATGCCGGCCGCAGAAAAGCTCCCCACTGCGATGGGCCGCAGCGACGGCGAGAGGGCAACTGAAAGATCGAACTACCCGGCCCCCGACGCCGTTGCACCTGAGAGCCTGGAACGCCTTCAACGGATCGTTTCGGCGCCCTGGCTACAGTCCTACGCAGCCGCAAATCTACCCCTGGCCCAGATGGGAGACTCAGTGAAGCTCCTGCACTCTCTCGAAGCCCTAAATCCGCAGCCCCACCTAATTGAGACCATCAATCAGATGCTCAAAGCATCTACCCCGGACTTTTCTCACATCATGGAGGCGGCTTCACTACCCCTCACACAGATGCTGCAACCAGCGTCTATCTCAGGCGCGCTCAAGACCCTGCTGGAAAACTCCCTCCGCCATTCCACATTTGCGGGGTTCGCCACGAAAACTCAGGAGTGGTTGACCACGACAGAGACCCTGAGGTACAGAAGCAACAACTATGTATGGCACTACACCAACGGATACGCCTGCCTCTCCATCATCAAGAGCGGAAGCCTCTGGGCATCAAGCCCTGAGAGCCTTAACGACGCTTCCGAAATGACACACGGACTTACTCTCATTCGTGAGGGCCTTGAGCGCCTGTTAGTCGAGGCGAAGGAAGAAGGCGACTACGATCCCGACGATTGGGCGACCGTCGAATTGCTGATGAAGGAAGTCCTAGATGACGCCTACTTTGACACTATGTTGAACGAGGTCTACTTCATCTCCGCCTCGAGCCAACCTGACAGCCTCACCCTGTGGAGAAATTATGCCAATGGTGACGGCTTCGCACTCGGACTCAGCACTAGCGTGGAACTGTCCGCGGACGGCATCGCCATGGACGGCCACGAGGGAACCGCAAACTACAGGGCCGACGTGCCTCCTATAAGCGGCTGGTATCGAGTCGTCTACAAAAAGCGTCAGAAAGAGCGCTTGGCAACGGAGTTTATCCAGAGCGCCGTGGAAGACATCGACCGGGCCGGCGAAAGTGACCACGAAACCTTGGTCAAGGAACTGAGGAAGCAAGCTGTCATCCTGGCATCGGTGATGAAACATGATGCTTTTGAGGATGAAAAGGAGGTGCGATGGATGACGACCAACTTCACTAACTTCGACCCTGTCCACTACGAGCATGGGCGCACGAGTATAGTCCCTGTCCTTCATGTAAGGGCCGCTTCACAGGATGGAGACTCTCTGCTGCCTCTTCGGGGCGTTGGGTGTTCTCCTGTGGCGCCCGATGGCATCGTTCGAACCATTCAAGGTCTATTGACGCAGATGGGCTACACGCGGGCGAGCGGAAACGTCAAGAAGTCCGAGCAACCGTTCCGGGGGTGACGACGCCCGCGAGCGGGCAGTCATCACCGGGGCTTTCTCCACTGCTTCTCTGATCTTCATCATCAAGGCACCGCTGTCCGCGGCCCGGTGGGAGTTGCCCTCCCCGCTCGCACGTCCTTGGGTCCAGGTTCCGTCGCGTTATCGCCGACCAATGAACCGGGAAGAGAGAAACCCTTTCGCTCACGGCGCATGAACGACGGCGACATCAGTCCTCAGAGCTGGTTTCTCAGCGGCTCACGCCCATGCGCTCCTGAATTTCCGGCCAGTCGTGGGGCTATTTCAGGAGCGCTAAATACCCGAACCACGCGGCAGCGATCGTTGCTATTCCGATTGCGGCCGTCCATAAGAACCCTGGGATGGACCATTTTGGCTGGTCTAACGGACTACCTCCGTTACTCAAGTCCACGTTGTTCCTTGAACCCCGTCCCTCGGCGGAAACGATTGCCACTCTGGCGCCATCCCCCATCGTGACCTGAAGAGCGCGGTCTACGGCTTGACCCGTTGAACTTGCGGTTTCGAACTCAATCTCGAATTCAGCGATCAGGGTAACCAATCGATTTCTTATCTGGTGCATCACGCCCGCTATTTCGCTCTTGGATATTAGCCAGTACAGCCGGTGGATCTCCTGAGTATCGCTTTGTAGTTCATGGTTCCAGAGGCGCACCAGTTCGGCGGATCCAGCGGGGGATAGAGTTACGGCGTCATCATCCGAACGGGCTGCCAGCTCCTCCAACGTCCCAATACCCTGGACGAGGGGCACTTCCTCGCTAATGGCGTCCCTGGCGAACTCGGGCAGGGAACTGGGCGCAATGTGTTGCCGACGGAACTGCGTCCATCCCGCTATGCCATCGATGACCAGGGGGGCGGCAACCTTCCTGTACGACGGCAGCTCAGCCTTGTTCCCCTTGAAACCGTTAAGCTCCGATGACGCCCAAACCACAAGGTCGCGAGAACCTGAGGCTCCCCCGAGTGCTACGCATTTCCGCAAAAGGTCAGAGACAGAGCTTGAGCTATCCAGCGCCCCGCTCTGAATATCGCGCAGCAGCTTGGTGGCACGATCGCTCATTTTCTCGGTTCCTCGCGTGTGGCTCTAAGGGAACTCCCGGGCAAGGTCACAGGGCTGGCTTTCCGGCCCAGGCCAATAGGAGCAAGCTCTAGACTAGCGAGTCATCTCTCTCAGGACGTTGCCGGGCAGCAGAGTCCACGTCGGATTCTGCTTACAGCGCCTTCCTCAAACGACGCCGCAATTAGCCAGCCCTTGATGAGGTCCCTTACACGCTCTCGCCAATCCGTCGCGAAAGCTAAGGGATATGTGACGTCGTACCGACCTTCCCGAGCTGGGCGAGCCGAGCGAGACGGACCCGGGCTGCAGAGGTTCACTGCTAGATGCCCGTGCGACTATTTGGTTGTTCCCAATTCCGCTTTAACCGCAGTCAAGAAGTCATCTTTGCCTTGTTCACCGCGCCTGCGTGCTCATCCCATTTTTTGGTGGATCGGAATCTTCTTTCGAAGTGATTGACGGAACTCCCGGCCGGAGACTGCCCGGAATCCGCGCTGATGTCCGCTTGTGTGAATCCTTTGGCCCGGCTGGCCACTTGGCGGTCAGATCATCCAGCGCCAGGACGTTCCACGTCCCGACCAGCAGGTTGGTGTCCGCCCTGGCGGGAATAGCGGCGTCCAAGGGCTGTTCGGGGTCGGTCTAAGTCTTCGGTGACAGCTGCCGGCAGCTGCTCAGGCATGACTCCATGCAAGCAGACAGGCTCCAAGACGCCGGATCATAAACTGCCGATATCTTTAGTCGTCTTCAGGCTGTCCGTCATGTAGTTCACGGGGGTTTGGGGCTCTGGTTGCTTCGTTGTGGATGGGTTAGCGTCATGTCCGTCCACGAGGCAGCTGACAGGAGCGGCGATGCGGGTATCAAAGGTATTGGATCCGGCAAGCAATGCGTTGTCGTTCACGCTGATTGGCGCGACCGGGGTGGTGGAACCGGCAGAGCGGTATCTACGGTATCTGGCCGAGACCGAGCGGTCACCGAACACGATCAAAGCCCACGCCCACGATTTGAAGGACTGGTTCGTCTTCCTGGACGAACACGGGCTCGACTGGCAGTCGGTGAAGCTGGAAGACGTGGGGGCGTTCATCAGGTGGTTACGGCGTCCGCCGGACATGCGCGGGCAGGTCTTTTCAGTTCTTCCGTCGATCGGGCACCATTGCGGCGAGGCGACGGTGAACCGCAAGCTTTCCACCGTGTCGATCTTCTATCAGCATGCCGCCCGCCAGGGCCTTGACCTGGGCGAACTGATCACGTGCTGGGACCCCGGCGCCCGCTCGGGAGGGTGGAAACCCTTCCTGCACCACATCAGCAAGGGCACCGCGAAACAGCGCAGGGTGGTGAAGCTTCCCGTGACTGCAAGGATTCCCCGCCTGCTAGCCCCCGACGAGGTCCAAAGCATTCTGGATTCGTGCGGGCACCTCAGGGACCGGCTGCTGTTCGCGCTGCTCCATGACGCGGGTATCCGGATCGGTGAGGCCCTGGGGCTCCGGCATGAGGACATCGCCGTGGCCGAACGGGAAATCACTGTCCGCCGACGCGACAACACCAACGGTGCGCGCGCAAAATCGCCTCACTCGCGCACGGTCCCGGTCACGGCCGACCTGATCCGGCTGTATGCCGACTACCTCGACGTCGAATACGGTGACCTGGATTCCGACTACGTCTTCGTCAACCTGTGGGGCCGGCCCTACGGGCAGGCAATGACATATGCCGCCGTCCACGACCTGGTGCGGCGGCTCCGGCGGCAGACGGGCATCGGGTTTGACCCGCACTGGTTCCGGCACACCTATGCCACTCGGATGCTCCGGGAGAACGTCCCGATCGAGGTGGTCTCTAAACTGCTGGGCCATGCGAGCCTGACGACGACGGTCAACACCTATGCCCATATCTCCAGCGATGATGCCCGCCGCGCACTGGCCGATGCGGGCTGGTTCGCCTCCAGAACGGTGACGATATGACCACCCTGCATCCCGTGCCCTCACGAAACGACCCACTGCCGGTCCGGATGGGGCCCTCGCTGGGCGCCGCAGCGCCGTGGGAGACCGAGTTCCCCAAGGACATCTGGCATGCCAGGGCCCTTGGTATCGTCGCCCGCAGCCAGGTCACGGTCCACTTCGAAAACATCACCCGGCCCTGGTTGAAACAGCTGGCCAAACGATGGGCCCGCTGGCGGCTGACGACCGGATTAACGGTCGAATCCGCGGTGCTGGGAACCAAAGCCGTGGAGAGCTTCAACGCCTTTCTGGATTCAACGAGGATCCCAGTCACTGGCACCGCCGATATTGACCGCGAGCTGATCGAGAGGTTCCTGGCCTACCTGCACACCCATGCCGCCGGGACGACGACGCACCGGATGCGGATCGGCCAGTTCAACACGTTTCTCCTCACCATGCGCCGTCACGGATGGGTGACCGATCTGCCCAGCACGGCCCAGATCTACACCGAGGACTATCCCAAAGAGACGGTCCGGCAACCCCGGGCACTGAGCGAACACGTCATGGCCCAGCTGGAAAACCCGGAAAATCTCGCCAAAATGGCCAGCCCGCATCACCGGCTGATCACCGTGATTCTGATCCGGTGCGGGCTGCGGATCAGCGACACCGTGGCCCTGACCCAGGACTGCATCACCCGCGACAAGGACGGTGCCCCGTATCTGCGTTATCTGAACCACAAGATGAAACGCGAGGCACTCGTCCCCATCGATGAGGAACTCGAACGGGCCATCGCGGAGCACATCCTCTACGTCAACGGCACGGGCAACTCCGGGACACGCCAGCTTTTCGCCCATGACCAGGTGGACGTTTACGGCGCCGGACACCTCAGCCCAGGCTCTTACAGCACCGCTCTTCGGCGATGGGTCAAGGACTGCAACGTCACCGACGAAAACGGCACCCCTGCCGTGGTCAGCCCACACCGCTTTCGCCACACGCTGGGCACCAGACTGATCAACCTCGACGTCCCTCAAGAGGTCGTACGCCGGATCCTGGACCACGACTCCCACCAGATGACGGCCCACTACGCCAGACTCAGCGACACAACAATCCGGCGACACTGGGAAGCCGCACGGAAAGTCAACGCATCCGGCAGCGTCGTAGAACTTGATCCCGACGGCCCCCTCGCCGAAGCCGCCTGGTCCAAACAACGCCTCGGCAGGGCCACCCAGGCACTTCCCAACGGCTACTGCGGCCTCCCGGTCCAGAAAACCTGCCCGCACGCCAACGCCTGCCTGACCTGTCCCATGTTCATCACCACCGCCGACTTCCTCCCGCAACACCGCGAACACCGGACGCAGGTCGTGCAGATAATCTCCGCCGCCGAAGCCCGAGGCCAGCAGCGGCTGGCCGAAATGAACACACGGGTCCTCGGCAACCTGGACCGCATCATCCAAACACTCGACAACGGAACGCGAGAAGGCCCCAGCCACTTAATCGAGGAGGACAACCGTGCGGGCAGATAACAGCCGCCATATCCGGCAGGCCGCGGAACGCCGGCACGAACTCACCCGCTCCAAAGCCGTCGCCGCACTCCGCGATCTCCAAAACCAGGGCGGCCCCGTCACCTTCGAAGCAGTAGCCGCGGCAGCCGGAGTCTCCCGATCCTGGCTCTACTCCCAGATCGATCTGCGAACCGTCATCATCGGGCTGCGCGAGGACCGCCCACAACAACCCAGAGCGAGTCGAAGCAGCGCCAGTACGGAGTCCCTGCGCGCCCGCCTCAATGCATCGCTGGAGCGGAACCGCGAGCTCTCCGCAGAAATCGAGCACCTCAGACACCAGTTGGCGCTTGCACTGGGACACTCGCGGAGTCGGAACACCAGAGGACTCTAAGGGAACCCCTCAACGGCACAGTCGGCCTCCCGCGTCGCGCGCTGACTAGGATTTGGGTAGAACGGGACTGCCGTTCAATTGGGGGAGATATGACAATGGTTAGTCTTGCAATCGCCGCATGGGTCGTGACTGGCCTCATCGCGCTACTCGGAATCAGCGCCGGAGCGACCATATGGTTCTACATGGAACCTGTCGTCGACTCAGTGCCCGACCCGGCGAGCTACTATGTCGCCGCCGGCGCCGGCTTCCTGGCACTGTTCCTTAGCCTCGCTGTCAGTATCGGCATTACCGTCCACTCAGTTCGGTGCAAATCCAGCGGGCGGACCCCAGCAATCTGACGCATATCGGCGACACCGTTCAGATCGGCGGATCTTGACCATCTGATTATGGCAGTTTGAGTGGGGACCGGATTTGCAGTCTGACTTGAGCCCACTTCGCGGCTCGCCGGTTGATGAATCGCAGTTTCAGTTGAGCCCATCACCCGCGGTTTTGATTCTCTCGTTTGCGCGCCAGATGCCTTGCAAATAAGCGAACGGATATGCCGATACCGATCCCTATGGGAACCACATACAGTACGCCCGACCGCGGGTATAGCTGACCCAGGACGGCACCGACGACTGCTGCGGAAACGATGATGAAGAGAATGATGAGTGTTAGTTTCAGGTCAGTCACTGTGGTTCCCCTTGCAGTTGTGTCACGGCAAGGCCGTGCTCGCCGGTGTGACACCTCGATCCTACGGGTGCCGCTTAGCGTCCCCAAAGACTGGCAATCCCGGGCGTAGCTCCGGTTGCGCATCCGAGCGAAAGCAAAGCGTTGGGGGCGTCCCAACCACTCAACAGGGCGAATCCGGACCCGCCCTTACATGGGTCCCGATCAGACCGCGATTCCCTCTCCAAATGGGCTCAAATGAGATTGACATTCTCAACCATCACGTCATCCAAAAGCTGCAGCCATTCAGCTACGAGGGGGCACCGTGAGCATCTCAAGTGCATCACGATTCTTCCCAGCGCTGAAGGACCCCGGAGCGCCCACTATCCACGTTCTGGACACTGTCCAGGACGGACAAGCCCCGCCATCACGGCTGTGATCCAGCAGGACTATAGATATGGGTCGTTTTCGACTGACCCAGAATGGGACCGTCACGTAGAACCGTGGGGAAGGGTCCTGCGGAACGTTGATGCGTTATCCCGAGTGCAGCAGGCCAGACAGAATCACGATTCGCCGCCTCCCTAGAGCTCGGCTGCCGGAGGCTCTCCAGGAGACGGGGCCGGCGCTGGAAGCTCATGTTGGATCTTCTGTATCTGCTGTGCCTGATGGGTTTGAGGACGGAAGATTTCATCCGCCATTCCGAGCAGATCTCCACTACCTCTGCGCCGCACGCCCAGCCGCCGGTTCCTACGCGAGGTCCACACCCAGATACCCGCTAACGCGGCTGGCACCCCAAGCACCGCCACCGTCCCGATCAAGATGTCCATGCCGGCCACCCTAGCCGGTGAAACCGTGCGGATCTTGCCGACCACCCTCGTCTCAGGAGGTTTGACGCCCGGAAGCTGTTCACTCGGGAAGCGGCTCTGCAACTCCCTGCGAGTCATCATTTCGACCCTCTGGTCCCTATGGAGTGACCAACCGAGAGGGATAGCGTCCGGTGACGAATCCCTTACCTGGCTAGCCATGCGATAAAGAGCGCCGTGAAAACGCCGCCATTTACCGCCGAAAGTCACACGCTCAGGCCGACGCGACGAGATGGGCTTCCGCCCGGCACTTAAAGTTGGGGGTCAGGTGTCATCCCCGTGATTGTCCGCGAGCCATGACTTGATGATCGGTGTTGCTGCTATCAAATCCGGTGCGATTTGATCGGCAGCACCGAGGTCTCGAACATGATGAGTTGAAGCGATCGCGAGCACCTTCATTCCGGCCGCTTTCCCGGCTTCCACCCCGCCCGGGGCATCCTCTAGGACGAGGCAATCGGCGGGGACGGCGCCCAGCATGCTTGCTGCAAGCAGGTAACCATCTGGGGCCGGTTTGCCGAACTCGACATCGCCACCGTCCACCAACACGGTAGGCGCCGGGATACCTAAGCGTGCGAAGCGAGCAAGAACTGTTTGTCTCTGCCCGCTGGTGACAACACCCCACTGTTCCGATGGCAGGCCGGCCGTCAGCTCGGAGGCCCCGGGCATTGGCGGAAACCGGTCTCCAACCCGGTCCATGATTTGCCGCAAAGAGCTGTATTCAGCGACGGCGTCCAGATGCGGAGCGATGCCGGCTACCGTGTCGACGGGGCGGCGCCCGTGAGTTGCGGCCCACACAAGTTCGGCATCCAGACCCTGGGCGTCGCTCCACTTGTTCCACACCAGCCTGTATCCGGCATACGAGTCAATCAGCACGCCGTCAACATCAAAAAGCAAAGCCCTCACCAACGCACCATACCGCCCGGCGAGTTCAAACCAGCGAATCCAGCAAGTCAGAACGCTAAGCGAAAGCGGCCGTCGACCATGGCGTCCGTGACGCGCTGGGCACTGCGAGCCATCTCCTCGCCTGAGGTGTCCAGCGCATGGTGGTCCAACGCTCCGAGATCCGCGAATTGGTCCCACATAGCGAGGATCGGGGCCTCCTCAATGAGGGCAGACGGCGCCGTTCGTGCCTGCGCCCGGGTGAGGGCGACGTCGCGGCGCGGCCGGAGGACCACGTAATCGATCGGCACGCCGGGTGTCTCCAGCGCTTCCGCCCGAAAATGTCCGAGCATCCAAGGCCCGACGATCCCATCGACCACAGTCAGGAAGCCACCCGCCGCGTACGCGAACGCGGCCTTCGCGATCACTTCCATAACCGTTTGATTTTGCGCGTCCGAGGCAGGCTCATAGGGCGGAATGGCACCGGACGCGATGTAATGCCAGAAGTCGTCCGTGTGAAGATGCACAGCCTTGGGCTGGCGGCGGACGAGCTCTTGTGCAATCGTCGACTTGCCCGCTCCTGGAGGACCGGTGATGACGACCACCTTGCTGCTCATGCCCTTCAGCTTAGGTGTGCGCTTCGATGGAACATCACCCGACGTTCGCAGCGCTGACTGCTTTCCAGCGATCAGAGGACCGGCGACAAGCCTTCAATCTCGTAGTGTCTAGCGAAGTGGGTAGTTGCCCTGCCCGATTCGCTCCGGGCGACTCGTTGCTGATGTGCCCGGAATGAGTCCCCGTCCTGGAATTGTTCGTCGACCTGCCATATCAGCGGGTTCTGAGTAGGGTTCACCTCGAATGAAAGGCATCCTGGCTCGGCGCGTGTCAGCTCGATGTGTAGGGGCAGGTGCTGCGTTACCACCGCGGTCTGCTCCTGGTCACTGCAAACAAGTTGGCCGGTTAGGAAGACGATGCTCATATCCCATCTTTACATTGCCGACCACAGCGGCCGCGCCCTCCGGGTAAAGCATCACACCTTCCGGAGCGGGTGATACGCCAAGGAGCGCCGTGAAAAACCCGCCATTTACCGCCGCGAATCACAGGCTTTGCCCATTGGCTCGCCAGACCGAAACCCGTAACATGTCCCTACACCGCGGCGGGCTGGGGAGCTGCCTTAGCGGAAGAGGCGCGGTCGTGGGAGACAGCCCGTATCGAGGAATGCAGCACTCTGATCTGCGCAACCTTATTCGTGAGTACAAGAAGCGGATCAAGACGTTTAAGCATGAACAGGAAATGATCGGGTGGCGAAACATGGATTCGGAAGCCTGGCAGGCGGAAGAGGAGAACATCGCCGGCGATCAGGCCCAAATCGACGAGATAGAGGCCGAGATTCACCGTCAGACTGAAGTACGCAATCGCCGTGAGGAAGCCCAGGAAAACCAGCGCAACCTTGCGGGCACTCCCCGGCATGATTCAGGGCCCAAACCTTTTGATACCGCACTCTCCGCCTGGTTCAGGAGCCAACGGTACGAACCGGCGAAGCACTTCGAAATATCCTGGCAGCTGGACGGACGTAGATTTGTAGCCAATTGGACTGCCGCTCCCAAGCGACTTGAAGTCTGGATGGTCGTTCAGCCAGGAACACCCGGAGCAACTCAGCGAGACGGCCAACACCTGATGCCGTGCAACAACTTCGAGGAGCAGAAAGCCGGGCGCATAGCTGAGAGCCATCGACCGAATACGGCATCGCCGCCGCGCAAGACCGGGCCTCGCCGGGCCGAGGGCTAGGGCACTCAGCGGAAGGAGTCACCCAAGTGAACGAAGAAGACCCCGAGTTCTATCGGAATATGTCGAATGGAGAGTTGATCCACCGGCAGCGAGAGGCCAACAGGTGGTACGCAGAGCTAGGCAAGAAGTGGAACAAGACTCCACACTGGGACGAGGAAGAGCGGGAAAGCATCTCCGAACTTCGACAGCGAGCGTCCAACTACGGGAATGCCATCCAGAAAGAACTTGATCGGCAGAAAGAGGAACCCAAGTCGGGTGTTACCAGTCTCGGAAAGGCGGTCAACTCTTGGTTTGCACGACAGGAATTCACCGTTCCAGACGCCGTCAACGTCTCATGGAGGGTGCAAGACCGTCAGTATTCGGGACGGTTTTATCATGACAGCGAAAGGTTAGAAGTATCGATCGAGGTGAAGCCCGGCACGCCAGGAGCACAACGACGCGGTCCAAAGTACTACCTACGTTGCAATACCGTTGAGGAGCAGCGGGCGGCAATCATTGCTGAGAGCAAGGCAGACCCACACGGCTAGAGGGGCGGCGGGCCTACGTGGGTTCTCCTTCTCCTTTATCGGCACTTTTTGTGCAATGTGGCCGAAAGCTATGGAGCCATCAAGATTTGGCTGTGCCAGGAAGGTACCATTCCCGCTTTGGGCACCGGGGACGCGCCCCGCATCCGAGGGGATTGGGCGAACCCCTGAATCGCGTGATTGGTGCTCGCTCTTAGCGCCGGAAGGGATGGGGACCGGCCCTCCTCACGCCCCTCGTTTCGGGCGCGCCGCCTCTGCGGTCAGGCGAACCCGCCCTGTTCAATGGCGTCCAGGACCTCAAAAACCGGGCCAGGACCGTCAATGGCGAGTACGTCAATAGGGCGTGACCCGCCAAGGAACGGCTCAGATCCCTCAAGCCAGAGAATCGCCGTCTCTGGCACCATTAGGGACAGCAGCCGCGGCACAACAAGGCGCCCCCCTCGGCCGGCTGCCCGGGTCACGACCGCATCTAGGTCTTCGCGTCCAGTCATGCCGGCCAGCCTAGGCCAGCGCCGCCCCTGACGTGAGGCCCATTGCGATCTCTAAAGAGTCTCGAGGTCGCGGGCATGAACCCATAGGCCCAGACGTGAGAACTCCTCAGGTGTCCCTGCCCTGATTCTGGCCAACCACCGCTCGGACGGCGCCGGCAGGGTCGTGACGACCCATTCGTCAACCAGAGGTTCAGGCCTCGTCCAGGAAGGCCGGGGAATGCCGAGGCGATCACATTCAAGCCCAACGACTGCGGCCAGCAAGGTGTCCCACTGGACTGACCCGGTGGACGCAGGGGGCAACAGGAAATCCTCCCGGTTGCCCGGCGAGGTATCCCGGAAGTCTGCGACGGCCGTCACGAGGACCCGGAACGCGAAATCCAAGTCACCGCGGGCCAGTTCGCGCCCGATGATTGCCGCAACCCTCCGTGAGCTGAGCCGATGTTCATCCTCCATGGTCATGCCACCACGATAGCCACCACGGCTCACATCCGCGCTCGACACCGGTCATCGCTTCAGCGGGAGACACTTCCCGGCACCTATAACAGGACTCTCGGATGAGAGTACGCCAGATAGTTCTCGAAGGAGCCTGACCGAATTTGCTTCAGTCTTCGAACGTCGACAAGACGATGAGAACTCCCACGTTGTTCTTCCAACGTGGCTAGGAGGCTCGGAGTCCGGGCGACGGTCGAGCTCCGGTCGGCGGCAGGCCATTCACGGGAAGTCGCGAAACGATTCTGACGGCCGCGCCGTCATCGAACCTTGGTATTTGCCGGCGTAAAGCGCGATCTCGCCCTGCGGAACCCAGAAGGTCACTTGTCCGATAAGCATCCCCGGGTAGATGCGCACCGGTTGGACACAGTGCAGTTGGAGGGTCCAGCGGTTGTGCGAGCCGATATCGATGAGGTCGGCCGTAATATTGATGAAAAGACCCAGGCGGGCAGTTGATGACTTCCCACGGATGATCGGGACGTAGTGGTCGCTCCCCATCACTTCAACGGTGGCGGACAAGTAAACGCGGGCTGGATCCAGCACCATGCCCGCTGGGTCGATCGGGATCTTGCTGACAGCGTTCTCTCGCGCCGAATCTAGGACGGATTCGTCATACACCAGAAGGGAATCGGAGAGCCGGAAGTCGTAGCTGTTCGGATTCAGCCGACTCGGATCGAAGGGATCTATCTGAATGCGCCCGGCCTCGACTTCAGCCTGAATCGCTGGTCCCGTGAGGATCACATCGCCGTCCCTTCGATAATCGAGGCTCGATGCCCGATGGGCTTCGAGTGACCCGCATACGATCCGTTGTAGCCTACTGAGCGCCCTTCGGCGCTCCAGAACGAGACCTGTCCAATCGTCATCTTCGGATAGATGATAAGCGGTTGCACCGCTGAGAGTTCAAGCGTCCAGCCATGCACTGCGCCGGTGTGTCCGAGATCTGCCGAGATCTGAAGGAACAGCCCGAGTCGCCCCATCGACGATCGCCCAATGAGGCTCGTAACCAGTGACGTGCTGCCGATCCGTTCGTAAGTGTGCCCCAAGTAGAGGCGCCCGGGCCGAAGCGCATAGCCACTCTCCGGAAATCGCACGGCACGCCAGATCGGAGTCTCTGCCGGATCGAGGATATTGTCGTCGTACACCAAAAGTTCACCACCGATCCGGTAGTTGTAGCTGTTCGGATTCAATTGCGTCTCATCGAACGGGTCGATTTCAATTTCGCCCGAGCGTACGTAGGCTCGAATCTCATCACCGGTCAGAATCACGAATTACCTTCTGCCAAAACTCTTCGACGCACACTTTTAAATCCGCCAGCGACCCGTCGTTGTCGATCGAGTCCATGAGCGGAAGCTCGTCGAAGCCGCGCTCGGTAACGTCGTCCAGCGCCCCGAGCGACAAATCGCCGCGGAGGCGTCGTCGCGCGCTTGATACGCCTGCAGCTACCTTCACTCCGACGAACCGAAAGCCCAACTCCTCGAGGAACCAAGCGTCAGCCGGTCGCATGTCGTCGCAGAGGATAACGTGCGGCTGCGACGGACTGAGTTCGATCCGACGCTGCAGTCGGCCGACGGTCTCACGAGCATGGTCGGCCAAGACCTCCGGATTGATTCGGCGCATCTCGGAACCGAGCACGTTGAGCAATCGGCCATCTTGCATGTCCGGGTTCTCCAACTGGCGCCCTGCCCGGCGGTAAACGTCGGCCTGCGCCCAATAAAGCGGGTCGGCGAGGCGCAGATGATGGAGCGTGAAGCCGCGCTCGATCGCAATCATTGCTGACATTCTGCGGAAGGACGACTTGCCTGAGCCGGGCGGGCCACACACAGCGATGCGGTGCACCATCAACCGGCCGACGGAGACTCGAACGTTCGGTCGATGAGGGCTAGAGCAGCACCGACCGCATCCGAGACCGTCGAAGCGGCATTGGGACGCAGCGCTGGGCCCGTCCACGATGCTTCGGTTTGCCCGAGGAGCGGGAACCAAGGAAACTCGCTAAGCTCCTCGAACGCTGCCCCCGCGAGCACGACAACCCGGAACTTGCCGGCGCTCTCGCGCAGTCGGTGCCCCATCTCGACCACTTCTCGGCCGATGTTTCCGCCCGAATTCTCTTGAAACCGACGGGCATAGGCCGGACTCGCAAGCACGATTGTGGCGTCTGAATCGAGGACGGCTTTGACGCTGTTGTCTCCGGGCGCCGTCCCCAGTCCGGTATAGTCCCGCCAAATCATGAAGTATCGGCGATGGCGTCTGTGCAATTCGTTAGCCACCGCAGCTGCGAGGGCTCTATCATCGGTGCACCAGGAGAGGAAAATCAACGGTCCTACGTGCCCAGCGAGGGTCCTAGTGTCCTCACTGATGAGAACTGCGCTCTGCTTAAGAGCGTCCCTGATCGCGAGAGCGATAGTCCCGTTGTCCCGAGCTTCGCGGTAGGCCGACGAAAGAAGGCCCTCATCTGGCTCGAAGATCAGGACGTCACCGTTCGTCGGGAGAATCGAACCAGGGTGGTTGAGAACCTGCGAGTACGGGCCGTTGAAATCGTGCAACTGTGGAAGATCATACACACCGCCTATATGTGATGGTCTGGCCGCCCGAATGGACTGCGCTGTTCCGATGCGGACGTTCTTCTGGGTGGCGAACGTGTCATCCTCGTAAAATTCGGCGAACACCGCCAATGGAATATCGAGAGTGGTCTTCGATCCAACGGATTGTCGTGTACTAAGCCAGCGCTCCTGATATCCGTCGGCTTCGCCGTTCAGCAGGTCCAGGGCGATCTGACCCTTTTTGGGGAAGCTGCTCTTCACCGATATCGCGCGGGTGATGAAAGCCTCGATCGCGACATCGTCCAAGAGGAGGAATAGGTCGATGGTGAGCGTCCGCTGAACCCCGATATTTTGCTTGATCCTGCCGCTCGTGTCCTTCGTGAAGGCCGCTTCCAGGGCTTCACGAAGGAGCATGACGCGGAACCGGTTCGGGGCGGACGAGTACACCGTCGAGTACAAGTGAGACCGCAGTGCGAGCAGGCTGCCGACGGTGCCGGGCGAGGAGCAGATCGGACCATCCGCGTCGACGTCGATCAGGGCCGAGACAGCCTCTTTGATGTCGACGCGCCCGACCCCGGTATGGTGTGCATCTCGAGCCACATAGTCGAGACGATCCGCGTCATAGACTCCATCAAGTAGGTGCAGGACCGCGCGCAGTTCGATGCGTTCCCCGCATTCACCCCACTGGCGACCGGTCATGAGATATGCGAGCAACGGGATGTCGTAGCCCTTCAGGATCGAACGAAACTCAGCGAGGCACGCGAGCGTGAAGACCGCCTTGGTGTTGGACCATTCGCTGACGTCTTGTCCTGTCGACTCCCGGACCGCTGTGTATACATCCGGATCCGCGCAGAACAGCTTGGCGGTGGCTTGCCCATACGGGAGCTCGCCGCAGTCCTGGAGAAGCGCGGCGACTAACAAATGCTGACGCGCACGATTCATGGCGTCCTCGTTCGTCTTGCCTTGCTTGTGCACCTCCATCGCAAGCGAGCGGAGGAACGTACCCGTCTCCTTGGTGTTCGCCAGAATCTCGCGCATAACCTGCATCGTGCCGAGCGCGTGTGAGTAACGGCTGTGATCGGCGCCCGCATATTCCCACGAGACGAAGCCAAGCTGCTTAATCCTGCGAAGCCGTTGAAAGCTCGGCGAGACTACCAATTTCTTTATGACATTTTGCGGTCCCCATACGTCAGTGAGATCGATGCGCCCGTGAACAGGGCAACGTATGTTCATCAGAGTGGACTCTAGTTCGCCGACTTCAGTCTTTTTCGCTGGCATACCGGTTCTTTTCTCCCCGTCATTTGCGACCTCTGCGACGAGACCGGGTCAGTGGTCTTCGTCCTCAGTGCGAGGGTACATCCGCAACCCACCGACGCAGAGGGTTTATCTCAAGATACCCAGCGGAGTAGGCACGGCCCCGCCAGCTTGGCATTGCCGCGTTGAACTCTCAAGATGTCCACCGTCAGGGGTGTCCAATTCGCTTAATTCACCGGCTTTTTGCCAGTTCGAGAGGCCAACCACAGGGTGTGTTCCCTGCTGATGGCTTCTTCGGCGTCGGCCACAACCGCGGCCCATTCCGTCTCGTTCAAGTCGACGAGTCGGTCCGCCTGAATCGCCAGCTCGGCTGCAGCCGTCGAGTATGCCGAGGCGAGCGGACTGTATTGCTTCAATGCTGTCCAAGCGGCCCCCGCGGCGATCAGAGCGCCGAGGAGTCCAGCGAAATCGACGGCCCATCCGCCGAAGATACGCAACGCGGCTAATACCAGGGCAATCACTTCACTGAGGATCAGGAGCACGCGCCACACCGTCGCCGATTTTCGATTCGCCCTCGCCTTGCGCGCATACCAGCGGTGCTGCTCCTCTGTGCGTCCGGCGATGTATGCAGCCCTTCGACGTCCGAATGGAGAAGTGCGAAGTTCCGTCATTCTTGGCGTCACGACGGCATTTCCCGATCCTAGGGTCACCCGATCTCGAGCTTCGGCTGACACTTCGTCAAGGCGCCGACGTAGGATCGATCGAGCCTCTGGCTCCGGCATTTCGTAAGGGAAAGGATTGGCTGCAACAGAGTAACGCCATGCCAAGGTCTTAGCGGATTCCGCGAGGGCTCTGCCGGAGTACCAATCTCTCTCAGGTTGATGGACCCAAGCAGCCAATTCGCTGGCAAGCGCGATCAGGAAGCCAGCCGCGATGACAATTGCGGCAACGTCCATCTTGCCCATCGTCCAGGTCAGAGATCCGCCCAAGGCAGCTACCAGAGCGCCGAACAGCCGAGCGCGTGAGTACCGCAGCGCCCACCTTTGTCCCACGAGCGAAGCGGTGTCCGCATCTCGCCAAAAACCTGGCATATCATCGTCCGTGAGTCCCAAACTCATGACACGGGCCCGTTTTGGGAACGAAGCGCACGCGTATTGTCGACGAGATGACTACGGGTAGTCCGGTACTGATATGCCAAATCAATGCATCTGGCCAATGCCGACGTAGTGGAGGGGTAGGTCCACCATCGGGCATAGCCGTCGTCCCCCTTCACGTTGTCGTTGACGCGAGCCGGCAGCTGGCGACCCGCCGATCCAGCCATTGACGGCAACGTAATTGCCAGGAGGCCATTTCGATTGTAAGAAGCGGTATTACGCAATGAAGTCGCTACCTCCCAATCGACGAATTTTCGTCCCCAGGTATTGCGCCCCACCATAACAATCGTGACTGTGCTGTCACGCAGGTAGTCCTCCCGGACACGTCGCATGATGTAGTCGTTGCTGTTGCTGTTGATTATGTCGCCCGCCATGCTGGCGCCGATACCCCTTGAAATCAGTACGTTCTCGTCGTGGTCGAACGTCTGTATGAACCTTTGGACTTCATCTTCATCATCGTGGTGATACGAGATGAAACACTTCCGTCGGGTGAATTCCGTCAACTGCGACATGGTTGGGCTCCATCTATTTCGCCAGCGGCTGTTGCGGGCATCTCTCGAAGAGCATAGAACTACCTGCTGACATTTCCGCTTCGTACGCGCCGCGATCTGGACACAAATAGGTGCAAACCGAACTGAGGTTCCGGCCACGGCGGACGGCGCTGCCCAGTCGACCTACTGCAAGAACTACTGGCCCCACTGAAGCCCTGGCACGTATTAGAGCCTTGACAATTTACCTAGGGGCTGTCATCTCCACTCTCACTGCCTACTATTGGCGGATGGTCTCTTCTCTCTTTCCCCCGCGTCTTCGTGGACAGGTAGCCTACGCCCTTGGTGGCAACCCCGAAATAACTCAAGCTGACTTGAATATTCTGTGGACAAGTTATGGTCAAGGTAAGCCCAGCCCTGATGCCAACAAACTAGTCAGAGCTGATGCACTGGTGAAGGCAATCGGCGATGGACTTTACGTTGATGAGCAGTTACTTGAGCTCCTCAACGAAGTCTTCTACTTCTCTGCGCGTGGTAACGCCCGGCGGAATCACGCGGAATCGTTCAAACCTCTACTTGTGGAACTGATGAGGCGAAACTTCCCAATTGACGAAGACCACGGAATCCAGCCACCTGACGGCACGCTGACGCTATCCGCACCGGATGACGCAACCAGCATACTAACGCCAGCCATTGCAGAGCGGAGGCCGAGACCAAGGAGGGCCACGCAACGAGCAGGAGACCAGCGCGCCATCTTCATCGTGCACGGACGCAACACGGCAGCCAAAGAGGAGCTCGTGAAGTTCCTCCGGCACCTCGATGCGAAGCCCATCTCTTGGCCAGACGCGGCGGCAGCAACTGGCAAGACTCGGCCCTACACACTCGACATCATCGAAGCCGGCATGAACATGGCCCAAGCAATTGTCGTTCTCTTCAGCCCCGATGATGAAGCTAGACTCAAATCCCATTTTCATCAGCCGGGCGACGGTCCACAAGAACGGAAGCCCACGGGGCAAGCCCGCCAAAACGTCACCCTCGAAGCGGGCATGGCAATGGCTCTGGCACCTGAAAGGACGATTTTTGTTCGCGTAGGAGAGACTCGCGACATCTCGGACATCCTCGGTATCAACTGGATAGATCTGGATGACAACTGGGAAAGCCGAAAGCGGCTACATGACGCCCTGCAAATCGCCAAGGTCAAGATCGAATCCGGCAGGAACCTAACATCACCCGACGCCGGAAGATTTTCCGACGTGGCCCTCTGATGACTGGGGTCAGCTGGTCTGCCAACTTTGAGCTGCCGCGGGGATTTGGGGCGACATGAAACGAGGCTACACACACGTGTTCGGACTGTCCAAGAACACCATACATATGGCATTCGGATTCGCCGCGATCATTCTTCGCGACTGGCACTTCATCCGACACGAGCAAGACCCCTGGTTCACACAACCCGATGAAGAACCCTGGGATTTTGGTATCAAGCCTCCGCGAACCCGGGCCCCACGAAGAAGACAGCTCAGAGACCTGATCAGGAACTGAAGACACCAAGCCAACCGCCGATGAGACTTGCACCCTCGTAAAACGAGGGCCGCCCACGGAAACCGAGGCAGGCTAGACCCGGCCACCGGGCCTCCCAGAAGCACCCCCGGCGACAATGTCGATGCCCCGATTCCGTCGCGACCGGGATGGACAGTGCCAAGAACGGGCAGAACTCCCCGCCGACCGAAGTCAGCGAGGAGTTCTGTGAGCCCAGTACGGGGGGATATATGAACTACCCGCTTGCTACAGGAGCGGATGTAAGGGTCTGACTTTCGCGCCAGACTCGGCAGCGGCTTTGGCGTCGATCTCCCGGATCGTCGCGTGCATGGCAAGTGCGTAGCGGCGAAGGTTCTCAAACTTGTCAGCTAACGCCGACATATCCTTGCGCAGATTGCGGATGGTTTCGTCACGTTCATTCAATTCGGACCTCAGGGTAGAGGCTAGTACTGGATCCACGCTCTCAGATGTCATAGGCCCTATGACATGAGGCAAGTTTTCAACTAGAGCAGTCAGAAATTCTGCATAGTGCTTCTGTGAGCTTCCGTATGAAAAACCTCCGACTTTGGACATGCCGAGGCGGCTGGGTGCCCCGCCTCGTTCACAGATGAGTGTGGCGGCGATGAGCGCGCGGATTGGAACGGGGAGACTTTCATTCGGCCTCAGTACGCTTGTGATAGCCCGAGCCATGTCAAGGTTGTTCATAGTCATTCACTTATTCGGTTCCGAGCACGGCACGGCCGGGCAGATCTGCAAGGATGAGGCTTCGGAGTTCGCTGTCCCTCATCGCAGCAAATTCCTCGACGAGACCCGGGAGATCTGACTCGATCTTCAGACGAGCCCGTTCAAAAACGCCCGTAAAGTGCTCCCAACCTCTTCGGCGTAGCTCTAACCGAGCTCGCTGGGACCGCGTTGTAGCGGAGTTTCGGCATGCGAACGGGTGGCAGAGCTTGAATTCGGCTTGGTCATTGTTCCCGCACATCCCACCAGGCCCAAAAACGCAGATTGTGTGTTCTCCGACGTAGATATTTCGGTTGCGTTTGGCCATTTGGATCAGTTGGCGATTGGACACTGGCCCAGTGAGTAGGTCATGTTCATCGTTTATCACCTTTTCAAGGCGAGCCGTGCCGTTGCCCGCGACGTTCGCGGGGTCTTGATCGATCCCTCGCGCCACCTCAACCAAGGCCTGGCCGATCCCGAGCTGTCGCGCCTCTACCAGAGACGCCGGATCGGCGATGTAAATGGAGCGAGGAAGGTGTCCCAGGTACCCCTCGGCAACGGTACGATTTGACCATTTTCCCTGCTCAGCGGCCAGCGCATCCCCCCATGCTTGGCTGGCGTACGCTTCCAATGCGGTTATTCTCAGTGTTCGATGCGCAAGCCATCTAGGCAGGGGTGGCAACGGTAAGATGAGCCCCCTCCGGGCGAGGTAGGTGCCCGTGCCTGCAAACTTCTCCAGGTATCGCGCGGTGAGCTGGAGCGTGTTGCGACGCTCCTCAGCAAACCGGCGCCCCAACCCAGGGTGGAGCAGGACATCTGTTCCTGTCTGGGGATGTTTTTTGCCATCAAGCCCGAGAGCAGCCTTCAATCGGTGGATGATCGCGACAGCACGGACCACGTCATCGCCAACCACCCATGATGTAGGCACTGGCTCAGTTCTATTTTTGACTAGAAATCCCCGCATCTTGGTCACAGGCACATCTAGATCGCCCCGTTCGTATGTTGCCTCGAACAGGCAATCATCGGGTATCGCAGCGAGTTCACGTTCACGCACCGTGGTCAGCATCGTGATGACCATCGCGCAGCAATACGCCAGCATTCCTGCCCAGTAATCGAGTTCGAGTCCGTAGCGCGTCGGGGCAAGGCTGTCGGTCCACGGGCGCATCTTGCCGTCGCCCCCCTGAACTTCGGTTATCGGCAAGTTGAACCCATCCACCGAGGCAGAGACTCCCAAGTCCTGGCGCAGTCGGTCGAGTATTTTCTTGGCGTCACCAGAAGGATTTTTCAGAACCATGGAAGAGCATCCGGCCAGCTTCACGAACGTTGCCCATGCTGGCGTAAGGTTTTTGCCGCGAAGACTGACCACCCCCGGAAGTGGCCGACCTGTCGTCTCCCACCTCAACAACAACTGCCCGACTGCCTCTATTTGCTCTTCTTTGGGCCGGGCGCCCAAGTCCGGCACTTTGGCGAGTTTTTCTAAGCGCAGGATGATGTCCTCGGTACAGTGGTCCATGATCCACAACGACATTCCTAGGAGTGGCCCGCAAATCTCCGGGGCGGGACGCTCAACATTTAGATCACGCTGCGGAACCCGGAATACTTCCTCCGGGGTCACGCCACCGAAGGGTCTGCCCCCAAACATACCTGGCACCCCTAGCAATCCTCTGTATAACCACAGAGACAGAAGCGGTCTGACGTAGTTGGCCAAGGTGACGGCCTGAGCTCGTGGGTTCTCTTCGGATAGAGTCCTAGCGAATGATTGCCAGTCTTCGGAGTCAAGTCGGTCCCCGAAGTCTCTCTCGATGATCGGGAGTGTAAATCCTAATACGGTGACGTAGGCCAAGAGGCTTGGGAATTTGAGCGGAGAATCGGCGGCCGCGGCGGCTGCCATCACGTCCGTCGTATTGAGTCCAGATTTTCCGTTTTCTGCCAGTTTCGGGGCGAGTCGGAGGAGGGTCCAATCCTTGACTGTGTTTCTCCAGCGCGCGGGAAGCCGATCGAAATCCAAAACGAAGTCGGTTGTGTTGACCAGCGGGTATCCGTCAAAGTTCCACACGGAATCGCTATAGCGGATTGGTCTCTTAACACTGGCTCCTCGCGGGATCAGTTCGCGCAGATCCACGCTGTTGGCCAAAGCCGGCCGCGCGCCGGGGACAGGAAGCATTCGAACTTTGGCGTTGTAATCAGGCAATGCTGCGACCTTCCAGATAGACACATGCGATGAGAACTCGACTGTTGCTGATTTCCTCTTTCGACACAGCCGAAACCAAGTGACTTGGGAACTGAGCCAGGGCCTTCTTTGCCAGGCGGTTAAGAAGGGGAGCTTCACTTGAGACCCATTCCTGCGGCTCCCGTCTGCGGATGTCCTCGGTGAAGTCCACCATGGCCAGAAGGCCCGGGATAACCTCGGGTATGCGGTAGCCGTTAGGACAGACGAAACAGGCCGCCGGCCCTAGCCCGCAGGGTTTGTCCCCGCCATCAGGCGCTCTACCGTTACTTGCGCACGCCGCGACCCCTACGTCCATCACCGCCTCCGCGGAAAGGAGAGGCACCAGCGCCTCGTTCTGGGCGAGGCTATAAACCTGCCCCTCCAAGGCGTGCCCAGCTGGCGCAATTGCCGCCGTTTTCATACGCCAGTGATCCGCCACACTGCTTTGCGTATTCAACAGTCCCGGGATAAGGATGACGTCTGGAACGGCATCCTTGAGGTACAACCTGGTCGTCTGAGCCGACTGGCCGATGACACCGTGCCCACGGTGGCGGCCGCGCAGCAATGCGGCTTTCCTCAGGCGTCGGAAGGAGAGTGTCGAGGACGGTATCCCCGGAAGAACGCCTGCTTGAGAGTTGTTGCTCCACCACTTATTAATTTCAGCCCCGTTCACGACTCTTGTAGCACCGGTCGCCACAAAAAGTAGCCCGTCAAAATTACGACTGTGCTGGCGGAATAAGCGGTCGACCCTGGTGGCGGCGGTGACAAACTCCAGCAGGCCGCCGTAGCTATAGAGTCCTCCCGCGGGGGCCGGTGTCCTCAGAATCTGGCGATTTCTGGCCTTCACCCCGGTTACGAAACTGGTGTCGTCCCCGGCCCGCTCGACCGAGTCGCAGGTGTAGGACTGGATGGTCGCTAGGTTTGGCCCCTCATTGTCTATTAGGGCCAATAGAACCATGGCCGCCGCCAAGTCGGATTGCTTCACCTCGAATTGTGGCGGACATCCTTCGTCCGTTCTATTGGGAACTAGGAGTGCGGCGTCGATGCGCAGCCAATTGTCGGGGAGGCCCCCCAGTGCTTCGCTGACTGCCTCCTGATGGCGTACATACCATTTTCCTACGGATCGTCGGGCCACGCTCTCTATAGCATCAGCCACATCCGGAGCGTATCCTTGCACATGACTTGTCTCGGCGGCCAGACTATGCGCGTGTAGGTATTCGCGGTACATCTGGCCGTCGCTCCGGATGTGGATGAATATGTCCGCCAGGAAAGTGCGGAGATTTCTCTGCACGGACGCGCTGACGCTCGCGGCAAGAACGCCCATCCACACGATATCCGGGGAAAGCGACGGGTGTTGCAAATCAAAGATTCCATGTTCTGTACCGAGCCAGCGCATAAAGGCCCGGGTCGAACACAATCTGGATCTGAGTGTTTCAATGGATGTCCATGTTCCACCCTTTATGTGTAGCTGTGAAAGAAGCCCCCCGGTTAATTGTTCGGCGGCCGCAGTCACGCCGAGCGTACGCAGCACAAATGGAGTTCTACTCCCGCGCGTTCTAATGGAGATCGCGCCCGACTCGTGTACTTCAGCGCCGGTGATATAGCTGACCTGGACCCCGCGCTCATCGGCAGTGCTTCGCCGCGGCACGTGTCTGTCGCTACGGGTGGCCATCATGTTCTGCCCAGAAAATCGTCTATGCCGTAACGAAGAATCATCATGCCTACCTGCCGGATGTATAGGCTGGTTGTAGCCTCATTTGCATGCCCGAGGGCCATGCTTGCCATCTGGACTGCACTCCGAATATCGACGCGATGCGGCCTCCCGTGCATGTCCCGGGCGGCGCTGGTGGGAACTCCGAGGATGAAGAGAGCCGCCAAGTGCGTGGAGTACGTATGGCGGAGGTCATGCGTATGAACGTGGGGAAAAACCCGCCCTTTGGAGAAAGCATTTACTTCAGCCAGCAGGGACACGTCACTCGTAAATTCCTGAGCTGTCCTGTATTTCACCGGCGCCCCGTCGGTTGTTGAGAGGAACAGGAGAGCCGGTTCACCGTCCTCTGTTAGAAGGCGTCGGCGCTCCTCGGCTTTCATGTTATTGAACGGGCGCTGAATTCCATTGGTGTCCACGATTCCACGAAAGCCAGGCGTCGGGGGTTCAGCGACATAGATCGGATCGCGGGGTTTCCAATCCTGCAAGAGCATCCGGCGCGCACCACGGGTGTAGTCCTGAACTCGTTGCAGATGGTGGCGGAACGCCGGAAGAACGACTTCCCGGCCTCGTTTCATGATTGACCCGGGAAGCCACATTTCAATCAGATCGCCGGGCGAACTCAAGTTCGGAAGCTCGTAAATCGTCAGATGCGTCAAGGTGAATGCTCTTGCGCCGCAGGCTAGGCCGAGACTTATGAAAGCTGCATCCCGCGCCCCGGTCCGGCTGGTGGCTGACGTACGGCCGTCGGATCCCGCGCGCCAGGCGGCAGCAAGCAATTCCGATACCAAGGAAGGAGTCAGAGGAGTACCGTCGGCACTCTTGCGGGCGACGTTTCGACCCTCCCGCATTGATAGCTTTGGCCCAGTGGGAGTAGGAACGACATCAAGGGTGAAAGGCAATTCGATGCCATGAGTGTCGCGCAGCCACTCATGGAACCCTCTGATTACGGTGCGATCTTTGTACCAAGTAGTGCCGGAAACTCGAGTATCCTCATCGACTGTCCGGTAGTTGACGTATTCAACTACGTGGTCACGGGTGGCACCGCGGAGTGAGCAATTTCTGCCGAGAAGGAACGAGGCATAGACACAGAGACTCTCTGCATAAGTCTTCGCGGTCTTAGTCCCACCGGTTCGGGCGCAGACGTAGGCCAGCCACGCGGTGGCATCTTCTTCGACAAGACCATCTACGGTCAGGATCGGCGAAAGAACCGGGTGAACGTCGTGGGGTAGCTCGCCCAGCACGTCTGCGAGGGAGCCTGGTTCCCACCGGCCGCCCCAAGTGACCTTGGCCCGTGGGTTCCGGGGTGCCACCTTACCGCCCTCGTAAGGAATGTTTGCGTTCTGGCTCCAACTGGCTACTACGGATTTCAGCCGGACGGAACCCGCAGACGGGACGGACAGCATCGCTGCTATTCAGTTCAAGGGCCAGATTTCGATGCTCTGCCAGCATTTGTCATCCTTCCTCCCCCTGAGAGTTCAGAGGAAACTACGGAAGGGTGTGGTGACAGAGTCAGGGTATCTTATGCGTCAAGCATCTGGCCCGTCTGGGTCTGAAAGCGCCTTGCTCCTTCGGTAGTTAGGTCTTCCTCCAGCCCAGTGATCGTTGTCCACGATCGGTTGTCAACTCTCACGAAGATTCCCCGCCCTCGAAAAGTTTCCCTGAGCGCTTGTCAATGCTGTCCTCAATCGGTTGCCATTTGTCCCCGAAGTAAGGCGGGAAGTCAGGCTCACTAGGGTAGGGCCGGTCTCAACCGAGGCTAGGGCCCAGGCGTCAGCTCAGCTCAAAGTAATTTCAAGCCAGTTCCCCGCCCGGGCCCGCAGTAATTGCTTCGCAGGTCCGGGCAACGGCTCGAGAGACAGCCCCGATCCGTATTTTGAATAGCTGTTAAGTCGCGGGCGGTACTCGCCTAGGAGACAGCTAGTAGTTCCGTACCGTTACCTCTTCAGCTGGGTCAGTTCCTGCAGGACCTCGTCCGAGGTGGTGATGATGCGGGCGTTGGCCTGGAAGCCGCGCTGGGCGACGATCAGGTTGGTGAACTCCTGGGACAGGTCCACGTTGGACATTTCCAGGGACCCGCCGGCCAGGGTGCCGATGCCGGCATCGCCTGCGCCGCCGAGCTGGACTCCGCCCGAGTTCGCGGTGGCCACGTAGGAGGAGCCGCCGGCTTTTTCCAGGCCCGTCGGGTTGGTGAACTTGGCCAGGGCAATCTTGGCCAGGACCTGCTTGGTGCCGTTGCTGAACGAGCCGATCAGGGAGCCGTCGTTGCCGAGGGTGAAAGACTCCAGCTTGCCGGTGGCGGAGCCGTTCTGACCGCTGACAATGAGGGAGGTCATACCGGCGAAGGCAGAGACCTTTGACAGGTCGACGGCGACGGCACCGATGTTCAGGGTTCCCGCGGACACGAATCTTCCTTTGTCGAACGTCAGCGTGGCCGGCCCTGCGTTGGCCGTCCCGTCCGTACCGGAGACGCTCCAGCTGTCACCCGCGCCGGTGAAGGTCAGGCTGAGGCTCCGCTCGGCGCCGGTGGCGTCGTAGACCTTGACGACGCGGTTCAAGGTGGCGCCCTCGGCGGGCAGGTTCCCGTCCAGCGTCACAGCGGACGTGGCGGCGGCGACCATGTTGTTCGGGTTCAGGGTGATGTCGCCGATGGCTCCGGCCGTATCGATCGCCCCACCACTCTTCGCGGTCCAGCCCTGGAGGATTCCGCCGTCGGGGCTGACCAGCTGGCTCGCCGCGTCAAAGTTGAACGATCCCGCACGGGTGAACAGCTGCTGGCCGCCCTTGCTGGTGACGAAGAAACCCTCGCCGGAGATCATCATGTCGGTGGCTCGGCCGGTGCTCTGCGAGGAGCCCTGGCTGAAGTTGGTGCTGACGCCGGCTACGCGGACGCCGAGGCCGATCTGCGCCGGGTTGCTGCCGCCGGACTGCGCCTGCGGGGAGGAAGCGCCCTGGGTCATCTGCGAGAGGGTGTCCTGGAACTGGGTGGTCGAGGCCTTGAAGCCGGCCGTGTTGACGTTGGCGATGTTGTTGCCGGTGACGTCGAGCATGGCCTGGTGGGCGCGAAGGCCGGAGATTCCGGAGTACAGCGAGCGGAGCATGGGAACTGCCTTTCTGCGGGTGGAGAACTGGTCAGGAAGCGGCCGGCGCGGTGAGCCCGGTGATGGAGTCGAGGGGGATGGCAAGAGCGCCGACCTTGACGGACGGAACTGTTCCGGCGTAGGACACCGAGCCGGCGAGGCCGGTGCCCGTGGTGCCGTCACCGAGCGTGTAGTCGACGGTGTGGCCGATCAGCTGGGCTGCGGCGGACCGCATCTGCAGGGAGAATGCCTCCTTGCTGTTGGTGGTCAATTCCGTCGTCTTTTCCATCATGGAGAGCTGGATGGTCTGGCTCATCATCTGGTTGGTGTCCATGGGGGCGCTCGGGTTCTGGTTTTTCATCTGGGCCACCAGCAAGGTCATGAAGACGTTTGCGTCCATGCTCTGGACGGGTGTCCGCAAGGTGGAGGCCGCCGGAGTGGCCCCTGCGCCGGCGACCGGCTGGGGTGTGACCGGCTTAGGCGCGATCGGCTGGGCTGCGATGGGCTGGATCGTCATGAGTCGCGTTCCTTCGTGTCAGACAAGAATGTCGAGGGTGGTCTGGGGGCCGTTCAGGGTCCTGGCGTTGCGGACGGCGGCGTCGGCCAGGGCCTCCCAGCGGCTACCCGGGCGCGGTTCGGCCGATCCGTTGCGGCTGCCTCCGCCTGTGTTGTTCCCTCCGGGGTCCCTGCCGGCGCCGTCCTGGCCTGCCGTTCCGTGCCCCGCACGGTCCTGCGCTGCGCCACCCGGCCCGGTGTGGTCGGAGAGGTCCAGGCTGGCGCCGAAGCCGGCGTCCGTGAGCTCCTTGCGGAGCTCGGGCAGGATCCCCCGCACGGCCTCGCGGCCCGCGTCGCCGGAGGCGAAGAGCTCGATCCGGACACCCGTCGCGTCGATATGCGCCCGGACGGTCAACGGCCCGAGGTCCTCGGGGCTGACTTTGAGGGTCATGATGTGCTGGCCGTGGGGTGCACCGGCCAGCGTGAAGAGGGGCTTGGCGAGTTGCGGCTGGAGGGTACCGGCGGTCTGGGGGGCCGGCGGCGGGGCTGCTGACGGGACGGAAGCCGACGGCGGCTGGCCGGCCGGCGCCGCGGCCGCCGTGCCTGCGGCGAGCGAGGCGGCAGCGGGTGTCGGGGCCGTGTTGTCGACAGCAGTTTTGGCGTCGGCAGCTGAGCCGGTGGAAGGCTTGGTTTCCACCGAAGCGATGCCGGGAAGGCCGGGCGCAGAGGCGTTCGCGACGCCGACGGCCTCGGCAGCCGTTGCCGACGTCCTGCTGGCCGACGCAACGCCCCGCCCCGGCGCAGTCCCCGGGACGACTGCGGCACCCAGCCCACCAACGGCGCCGAGCACTGCGGTCGGCGACGTGTTCGGGGCGGCTGAACCGGCCCCCACGGGGCTGGTGGAAGCGGGGCTCATGGAAGCTGTTCCCGCCGGCGGCTCCGCGGCGACGGACTGGGCGGGAGAAGACTGCGCGGCAGCGGACTGTGCGGGAGAAGACTGCGCGGCATCGGACCGCGGCGCAGCCGATGCGCCGCCCGGGACATCGGTCCAACCCTCAGCAGGGGACAGCCCCTTCGCGACCGCGGCGGCTGGAAGGGCAATCCCGACGGGGGCAGCACCTGTCTGAGCCCCGGCCGCCTGACCTCCGCTTCCCTGAGCGGCGGCCTGTTGCGCGGTGGCCGGCTGCCCGGCTCCGGCGGGGGTGGCGCCCGGCAGCGAAAGACGCGGATCGGTCGGCCCGGGCGGCTGTGCGACAGCCGCCGTCGGGGGCGTCGTCGCCACCGCCGGAGAAGCCGGCCCGTCCAGGACGGCAGGCGTCCCAGGACCGGCGGCGGCCAGCGGTGCACCCGTCTGACCGGCGGTTACAGACGATCCGGCTCCGGCGGCCGCGGCGTTGACGGCCGTGCCGTCACCGGCCGAAGCGGGGCCCTCGTCGGGAGCCTGAACGGCAGAATCATGGCTGGCTTTCTTATCAGCCGACGGCGTTCGGGCGTGCCCTGCGCTGCCGGCCGTCCTTCCCGCAGGCGTGTCCGGTGCGCCCTGGACGTCGCTCAGGACGGCGCCGAAGGAGCCTGCGTCCGCGGTCCCGGTCTCCGGCCGCGAGCGCCCGCCGTGCTGCGCGCGGGCGTGAGCCGGTGCAGAGGCCAGCGTTGAGGTGACGTCCATCGGAGCCGCGCCCATCACGACGCCGTCCCTGCGGGAACGATGCGCCGGATGGAGGTCAGGTTGGAGTATTGCTCCCATGCGTCACGGATCTGGATGGTCTTGCCGGGCACCGGGGCGTCGATCGCCTTTCCGTTGCCCAGATAGATGGAAACGTGGTTGCCGCCGAAGCTCACCAGCAGGTCGCCGGGCTTGGCCTCCGCGAGGGAGGCCACGGGCGTGCCCTGGCGCATCTGATCGCTGACCACGCGCGGAATATCGACGCCCAGGTCTTTGAAGACCCGCTGGGTGAATCCTGAGCAGTCCATGCCGGTCGCCGGGTTGGTGCCACCCCAGACGTACGGCACGCCGATGTACTTCTTGGCCATCGCCACTACGTCGTTACCCGTGGCCGCGCCAGCCGCGGGGGCGGTGCCAGGGACGGTGGCCTGTGCGGTAATGCCCTTGAGTGCGGCTGCCAATGACGTCGTGTTTCCCAGTCCCAGCCCGTCCGTGAGGGAGGAGGCATCCGTTCCTGTCGTGCCGCCCAAGGCCGCGGTGAGCGCCTGGGTGAAGGAGGCGGCGTTGTCGCTGCCGGTTCCGGTCGCGAGGGAAGACACCGCGGCAGCTTTCACGGCTGCAGCGGCTGTTTCGGTGGCCGGAGGGCGGGTCAATTCGGCAATCATGGACTGGATGCCCTGCATTCTGCCGATGGCTTCGGTCATGCTCATGACTTCACCTGCTGTTCGTCCCGGTGCCACATGGTGGAAGCAATCTCGTCCAGCGCCGACTGTTCTGCGCGCAGGTCTTCGGTGTTGACCTCGGCGTCGTGCCGGGCTTGCAGCTTTTCGAGTCCCACGGAGCGGGTCCGGGCGGCAATGAACTCCTCGCGGGCGGCAGCTTCATCGGTTTCGGCAAGACGCGCGAGGTTTTGCAGGTCCGCGAGCATGCTGTGCGAGGAGGACCGGGCGGCCGCAACGGCACGCAGGGAGGCCGAACTCGAGATGGGGTCGTCGGTCGCGGACAGCTCGCGGCGGGCCGCGGATTCCCGCGCCCGCACGGAGCTGGATCGTGAGCGGGCGCGGGCCAGCCCGGTTGCCGCCTGGTCCTGCTGGAGCTGGCGGAGGCGCAGGAGGCCTGCCAGTGAGAATTGGCGGTTCATGCTGCTGCTCCCAGGATCGAAGTGAGGTTCTCGAGCCGCAGCCACGACTCGGGGTGGGCCGTGGATTCCTCCATCGGCTGCTGCAGGAAGCTGTTCACGTCTTGCTCGTGGTTCAGGGCGGCGTCCACCAAGGGGTTGGTGCCCGCCTGGTAGGCGCCGACGTCGATCAGGTCCTGCGCGGCCTTCCGGGCCGCAAGCACCCGGCGCAGCGAGGCCGCGGCCTCAAGGTCGGGCCGGGAGTTGACCTTTGTGGCGACGCGCGACACGGATCCCAGCACGTCCACGGACGGGAAGTGCCCGGTCACGGCGAGCTTGCGGTCCAGCACCACGTGCCCGTCCAGGATGGACCGGGCGGCGTCGGCGATCGGTTCGTTGTGGTCATCGCCGTCCACCAGCACGGTGTAGATGCCGGTGACGGACCCCGTTTCGGCGGTCCCGGCGCGTTCCAGCAGCCGCGCCAGGATGGAGAAGGTCGACGGCGGGTAGCCGCGGGTGGCCGGGGGCTCCCCTGCGGAGAGGCCGATCTCGCGCTGGGCCATGGCGACGCGGGTGAGCGAGTCCATCATGAGGACGACGTCCTGCCCCTCGTCGCGGAAGGATTCGGCAATGCGGGTGGCGGTGAAGGCGGCGCGCATGCGCATCAGGGCGGGCTCATCCGAGGTGGCGACGACGACGACCGAGCGCGCCAGCCCGGCCGCGCCGAGATCGTCCTCCAGGAATTCCCGGACTTCGCGGCCGCGCTCCCCCACGAGCGCGATCACCGAGACTTCGGCGTCCGTGCCGCGGGCGATCATGGAGAGCAGGGACGACTTTCCCACGCCTGACCCGGCGAAGAGTCCCATGCGCTGGCCTTTGCCAAGCGTCGTCATGGTGTCCAGCACCCGGACTCCGGTCTGGAGTGCGGTGTCGATGCGTGCGCGCTTCATGGCGTTCGGGGCTTCGTTGTCGATCGGCACCCGGGGGCCGCTGGTGAGCGGGCCCTTGCCGTCGATGGGCCGTCCGAGCCCGTCAATGACGCGGCCGAAGAGCCCCCGTCCGGTGGGGACCAGCACGGCGCTGCCCTTTGTCCGGACCGGGTCCCCTGCTGCCACGCCGGCGAGCCGGCCCAGCGGCATGCAGCGCACGGAGCCCTCGAGCGCGGCGACGACTTCGGCGTCGAGGCCGGGGTTCTCCCCCACCGTCACCAGATCGCCCAGGGCGCAGTCCAGTCCCGACACTTCCAGGCCCAGGCCCATAACGGAGGTCACGACACCGACCCGCTGGGGTGCCGCGGCGGCGAGGGCGGCGGCGTAGTCGGCACGTTTGGGGCGCCATTGGTCGATCATGCGGGTTCTCCGGCTACGCGGTCGTCCCACTGCTCTCCCAGGAGGGCCGCGCGGGCGCGGGCCAGGGCACTGCCGAGGCTCGCATCGAGCCAGCCCTGTTGGTATTCGACTATGGCGTCACCGCGGCTCAGCGACGGGTCCGCCATGAGCGGCAGGCCTGCGGGCAGGTCCTGGCCTTCCTTGGCAAGGACTGCAACGTCCGCCGGGTGCAGCCGGATCGCCAGGACCGTCGCGGCATCGTTTCCGGAGAGGGCCCGGTCCAGGGCGGCGCGTGCAGTCCGGGTGCCGTCGGCGAGTTCATAGCCGAGGATGGCCTCGGCGAGTTCCAATGCGGTGCGGGCAAGGATCTCTTCGGTCTCGTGCAGGGCCTGCACATTGCGGTGCGCGAAATCGTTCCGGGCGACGGACAGTGCGCGCACGGCGCGGTCCAGGTCCTGCTGTCCGGCGGCCAGGGAAGATGCCTGTTCGGCGGCCATCCTGTCCCGCCAGCGGCGCTGTTCCTTGGCGGCCGCGCGGACGCCGGCTGCGTAGCCGGCGGCATGGCCTTCGGTGTAGCCGGCCTGCTCGGCGGCCGGACCGCTCGCGCGCAGCGAGGGGAAGACGATCCGCGCCGGGGCGCTGTCAGTAGACATAGTCCTCTTCGTCCCCGCGCTGGATGGTGATCTGGCCATCGGCGTCGAGCTCGCGCATCGACCGGACGACGGCGGCGCGGGCCTCCTCGATCTGCGAGGTGCGCAGCGGCCCCAGGGCGGCAATCTCGGATTCGAGGATCTCCAGGTTGCGGCCGGAGACGTTGGTGGTGATGGTTTCCAGGACGGTTTCCGACGCTCCCTTCATGGCGACGGCCAGCACGGCCGTGTCCAGCCCGCGGAGGACCAGCTGGACGTCGCGGCGTTCCAGCTTCACGATGTCCTCGAAGGTCACCATTTGGGCCCGGATCTCCACGGCGAGTTCCGGATCCAGCAGGTCCAGTCCGTCCAGCACGGAACGCTCCGTGCCGGCGTCGGTCCGGTTGATGATTTCCAGCAGCGGCTGGATGCCGCCCACCACCTTGGAGGCCTGCTGCGAGACGGCGGCGCCGCCGCGCAGCTTCAGGGTCTCCGCCACGATCCCGATCGCTTCGGGCGCGCCGGAACCCATCGTGGCGATGCTGAGGGCGACGTCGGCCCGCAGGGAGCCCGGCAGCCCCGACATCACCGCTGATGCCTTCCGGGGGCTGAGGTGCGCGAGGACCAGCGCGATGGTCTGCGGCAGCTCCCCGTCGATCAGCGCGAGGATCTGCACGGGTTCAATGTCTTCGAGAAATTCGAAGGACCTGCCGGCCATGTTGACGGTCAGTCGGTTGATCAGTCCGGCGGCCTTTTCGGATCCGAAGGACGCAGCGAGCAGGCCCTCGGCGAGTTCCCGGCCCCCACGCGCCTGGCGGGGGCTGGACAGCGCGGCGTGGTGGAAATCCTTCATGATCTGCTCGGCGACGTCCGAATCCACTTTGCGGAGCTTGACGATCTCCGCCGCGATTTCCTCGGCCTCGGAGTCCGTCAACTGGGCCATGACCTTGGCAGCGTTCGCCGGGTTCATCTGCATGAGGACGACGGCGGCACGCTGCGTGCCGGTCAGGGTCGAGTCGGCTGTTTTCATACCGGCTGCCTGTCTTCCATGAGGCTGCGGAGGTAGTCGGCGGCCTTTTCCGGGTTCGCGGCGACCATGCTGTCGATCTCAAAGCGGCGGCGCTCGGACTCGATCTGCTCGGGCGGGGGCCCCGGCAGCGGCCGCGGCGGCAGCGGGGGCGGCGGCAGCGGGGGCAAGGCAGTCATGGGGATCGCCGACGTCGCAGGCGCGGCGGCCGGAAACGCCGAGACGGCGGGCATGACCGGCATCATTTCCAGGTCCAGGCGTTCGCCCAGGTCCACGGGTTCGCGCTTCTGCCGGCGGCGCAGGACGATCGTGAGGATCAGCGCCAGGATCAGCAGCCCCAGGAGGATACTGCCGGCGGTGATCAGCGTTCCGATGAACTCCGACTGCTTTTGGGCTTCGGCGTCGGCTTTCGCCGCGGCGAGCGCCTTCGCGGCGTCGTCGGCGGCCGCGGTGCTGAACGGCACCACCTCAACCGTGACGACGTCGCCGCGGGTCTTGTCGATTCCGGCAGCGGAGGTGACCAGTGAGGTCAGCGAGGCGAGGTTCAGTCCCCCGGCGGCGGACTGGTTGACGGCCACGGAAATGGTCTGGCGCTTCACTGCCCCGGCCGGGATGACACGGTCTTCGGTGACCTTGTTGACGGCGTTGTTCTTCGTGGCGGTGGTGGAATCGAAGTTGCCGTTCCCGCTCGTTCCGCCGGGCACCGCGATGTTGTCGGGGCCGAGGACCCCTGCGGCCCCTCCCCCGGATCCGGTGTACTTCTCGGTCTTGGAAGACTCGCTGAGCGGAAGTGCTCCGTCCGTGTTGGAGAAGGTTTCGCTCTTCTGCTGCGCGGATTCGCCGGTGACGTCTGCGGCCACCGCAACAGTGGAGTTACCGGGGCCCACCACGCGGTCCAGGACAGCCTTCACGGCGTCGGACGTGCGGTTCTGGTAGTCGGTGGCCTGTTTCGTGGACGTACCTGCGGCGGCGCCGCCGACCGTGGAGAGCACGTTGCCCTGGGAGTCGACGACCGAGACGTTGGTGGGCTTGAGGTTCTCAATGGCGGCCGAGGTGAGGTGGACGATTGCCTGCACCTTGTCGCTGGAGAGGGTGGTCCCCGCGGCAGTTTCAACAAACACCGAGGCCGTGGTGTCCGGCGTTTTGGACACGAAGACGGTCTTTTCCGGGATGGCCAGGCGGACAGCGGCGGTCTTGACGCCGTCCATGGCCGAGATCGTGCTGGCCAGTTCGCCTTCGAGCGCCCGCTTGTAGGTGACCGACTGCTGGAATTCAGAGGACGTCACACCCATTTTGTCCAGCAGGGAGTAACCGGTGGCGGCGGCCGTCGGGAGGCCGGCGGCGGCGGCCTTGAGGCGCTCGTCGTAGACCTTCTCCTGCGGGACCAGGATGGTGGCGCCCCCGTCGCTCAGTTCATAGGGGATGTTGTCCTTCTTGAGCTGGTCCACGATGCCGCTGGCATCGGCGCTCTTGAGGCCGGAGAACAGGGGCGTCAAGGCAGGGCGCGTGAGCCAGGCCGACAGGGCCACGATGCCCACGACCAGCAGGGCTGCGCCGATCACGGCGATGGTGCGTTGTCCGGCGGAGAAGCCCTTGAGCCCGGTGCCGAACCGCTGGAAGAAGCCAGTAATCTGCGGAGGCATCAGGCTTGCATCCTCATGATCTCGTTGAACGCGTCAACACCCTTGTTGCGCATGGATGCCACCAGTTCCAGGGTCACTTGTGCCCGGGTGGCCGCGATGGTGGCGTTTTGGATGTCGTCCAGGTTGCCGGTGACGGCCGAGACGGCGAGCTGGTTCGACGTCGACTGCAGCTGCTGGAGGTTATCCACTGCACCGGTGAGGGAGGCGGCGAAACCGGAGCCGTCCGTGCCGGCGGCGGCGCTGGTGCCGGAGATGTAGTCCGTGGGCATAACGCCCTGGACGGGGGCGATCGGGGAAATAGGCATCAGGATTTTCCAATCTCAAGGGCCGCCATGTAGGTCTCGCGGGCACGGTCGACCACCTGTGCGTTGGCTTGGTAGCCGCGCTGGGCGACGATGAGCGCGCCCATCTGTTCGGCCATGTCGATGTCCGGGTACTTCACGTTGCCGTTGGCATCCGCCAGGGGGTGGTCCGGCTGGTAGACGATCCGGCCGGTGCCGCTGCCCAGAGGGGTGCTTTTGACATACACGCCGGTGCCGTCGGAGCCTTCGGCGGCTTCGACGTACTTGGCCTGGAAGGCGGGCCCGGACGTGCGGGACACGTTGTTCATGTTGGCGAGGTTGTCCGAGACGGCGTCAAGCCACTTGCGGTGCACTGTCAGGGCTGAGCCGGCGATGCCGATCGCGTCGAAAGTCATCAGCTCGTCCTCATGGCGGCGCGGTCGGCGGTGAACTCGTTCGTGACGGCCCGCGCGGCGAACTGGATGCGCAGCACCGTATCGATGTTGGATAGTGTTTCGGTGTCCAGGTTGACGTTGTTGCCGTTCAGCTGGGTGGGTTCCAAGGACGCTGCCGTGGCGGCCTGGACATGGCCATCGCCTGACTGTACCGACTGGGCCAGTGCGTCCTCGAAGCTGACGCGCTGCGCGTGGTAGTTCGGCGTGTTGACGTTCGCGATGTTGTTCGCGATAGTCCGCTGGCGCAGTGACAGCCCGTTCAAAGCGCTGGTCAAAGCGGCGGAGGTCACGGATTCGAGCACAGTGTCCTGCCTGGGAAAGGTGGGGTGTGGCCGATCCGTGGCCGAAATGCGAGCGATCCGTGCTCTTACAGTGGTTATCGGCACTGGTCAGCGCCGCGTTAGGGGAAATATGAAACGAGTTTTTCGGGTTCTTCGGAGCCCGGTCTTCTCAGCCGTGCACGTCTAGATAGACAGCCCTGGAGGGCTCGGCGACACCGGGGACAGCGGACACGGCCTGCAGCTGCCGGGAGACGTCGTTCCGGACATCTTCCAGGCGGCGCGCGACCCGTTCCTGCGCGGCTGCGAGGGCGACGGCGCGACGGCGGGCTTCCGCGGGGAGGGGGCCGGCCAGCGACGGCGGAGCCCAGCGTTTTTCCTGCCGGGGTTCCGCCGCGAACCCCGCGGGGCCGGCGAGGGGGCCCAGCGGATCTTTCAGGGTGCGTTCGGCGGCCTCGACGGCCATTTCGAGCACGTCCAGGACAACCGTCCAGGCGGCCAAGGTGGTGTCTGTTTGCTCAGCCAAAACCGAGGCTCCCGCCACCGGTTCCGGGCTGGGTGTTCCAGGCCCCGGTTCCCGCGAAGGCAGGCGTCGCCGCCGGAGCCGTGAATGCCGGCGTTGCCGCGGGGGCCGGAGCCGCCGCGGCGGCCTCATGCCAGGCCTGGCGCAAGGGCTCGAGCAGGTCGATCGCTTCCCTGGTCAGGGCCGGGTTGCGCTGGATGTTGGCGTTGACCAGCGCCGTAGCGGCGTAGTTGTAGATCCCCAGGAGCCCGTCCGCGCCGTCCCAGGTGTCAGCCCTCAGGGACGAGGACAGTTCGGTGATGATGGCCTGCGCGTGGATGAGGTTCTCTGACGCGACGGACCAGTTGGCTGCTTCTTGGGCCGTTTGGGCCCGGCCGAGGTCCAGCAGGAGCCGGTCGTAGAGCATGGTGAGCAGGCGCGCCGGGGGCGCGGAGAGAACCGAGTCTGCGAGGTACTGGTTGCGCTGGGCGGCATTGCCGTAGCCGAAGGGTGTGCTGGTCATGCTCCGCTGCTTCCTGAAGTGGCTCCGCCCAGCTGGGCCGTCAGCCAGGATGATTGTGCCTTCATGCCGCTGAGCGCGACTTCCAAGGCGGAATAGGTCTGCTGGAGGGTAGCTCGCCGCATGGCCAGCCGGTCGTCCCAGCTGGCGATCTGGTTGTTGATGTCCTTGGCGTCGGACTGCTGCCCCAGGATTTTGGTTGTCAGCAGCCCGGTCGTAGGATCGGAGGCCTGCTTGGCGGCGTCGGCTACGCGGCCGGCAATGACCCCGACGGCGGCCATGGTTCCGGTCGGGTCCTTTGCCAGGGCGTCGGCGAACTTGGCGGCGTCGAACTGCATGGTTCCGGTTTTCGTCAGGACAATGCCAATCTCGGACGGGGACCGTCCGTTGACCGGCTGCGACGCGGCCGAAAGGATGGCGTCGTTCACCGAGCGGACCGTGCTGTCACCGGTGAAGGGCCCCCCAGACGTGATGGGGTTACCCGCACCGTCCGTGCTGGCCACGACGGTGCTCTTGGTCGAGATCTGGGCCAGGACACTGTTGACAGCGCCCACCAGGTCCGAGGCCGTCTTGCTGATCTGGTTGGCGTCTCGGGCTACGGCGACGTGCACCGGAGTCGCGGAGACCTCCGAAACCGTCAGCGAGACACCTGCCAGGACGGTGTCAAAGGTATTCGATGAGGAGGTGATCGGCTGTTCAAGGCCGGGGACGCCTGCCCACAGCCTGATCTGGGCGTCCTGGGCGGTCTTCACATCGGTCAAGGCCGCCGTCGTGCCGTCCGGGTTGCCAATCGAAAAAGCGGCGGCGCTGCCGGTCGTCGTCGAGGTGAACTGGAGCCGGAACTGTCCTCCGCCCACCGAAACTTTACTGGCCGTCACCCCGGCGCCGGCCGTATTGACGGCCGATACGACGTCGTCCATCGAGGTGCTGGCCGGGGTAACTGTGACGGTTTTACCCCCACTGTTGATGGTCATCGTGGAGAAAGGCCACGCCGTCATCGCCTGGCTCACCGAGACCTGCCCACCAGCCAATTGATCAACGGTGAAGTCCAGGGATCCCGAGCTGGCGCCCGCGCCGACCGTCGTGGTGACAGATGCGGAGCTGCTCGTCGCGGCGTAGAGATCGAGGGCGTTCGGCAGCGCGGCCTTCGAGGCCTTGGTTGCAAGATCGGCGACGCTGGCGTTAAGGCCTTGAAACGCTGAGATGCTGGACTGGACGTCCGCCACCCTGCTCTTCAGCTGGGTTTGCGGGACTGCTTCCAGGGTCATCAGGGAGTTGATCAGGCTGGTGGTATCCAGCCCGCTGGACAGGCCGTCGATGGATAGTCCCACGTTTCACAACCCCTCTGACGAAAAAATGGTTCTTGGATGAGCGGTAGCCGGGGTGCTGCATAGCGCCCGGGAAGGAGGTTCCCTCCCGGGCGCTAAGAGCCTGCCTGAGCTGTCCTACTGTACGGAATCAGCGGACCGATCCCTGGTCAATGACCTAGCGGAGCAGCTGCAGTACACCCTGACCGGTCTGGTTCGCCTGGGCGAGCATGGCCGTGCCTGCCTGGGACAGGATGTTGTTGCGGGTGAACTTGACCATTTCCTCGGCCATGTCCGTGTCGCGGATACGGGAGTTGGAAGCGGTCAGGTTTTCCTTGGCCACGTTGATGGTCTGAACAGCCGACTCGAGACGGTTCTGGGAAGAACCCAGCTCCGCGCGGGCGGTAGACACGGCGGTGATCTTCGCATCCAGGACCTTGATTGACGCCTGTGCCCCAGAAGCGCTGGAGAAGTCGAGTCCGACATTGGCCACCGTACCAGGGGTCGTCAGCCTCGCGGTGCCTCCCTCAGCTACTGTTCCCCCCGAAAGCGAAGTGACGGAGAGTTCAGATACGCCTGCCGCCGTTTTCACGACTGAAGCCACCATCTTTGACGAGAACTTAGAATCGTTGTTCAGCGCTGCGGCCAAGTCTTCGACCTTAGTGAGGCCTCCGGTGGCACCCAGGTTGCCGGTCGTGACTGACGTGGTGGAAAGGACGGCGCCAGCGGAGTTCTTATCCGTCACGGCAAAGGTCAGTCCCGAAGTACCTGTTCCATCGAACGTAAGGAGCTGGGCCGCTGTCGGTGCATAACCGGTGCTTGCTGTGGTCCCCGCGCCCAGTGCCGAAGAGATAGCACTGACGTTTGCCTTCGTGAGGTCGACCGTGATCTGGCTGGCAGCGTCAGCGTTAGCGCCGACCTGGAACTTCAGCGCGTTAGCCGCACCACCCCGGGAACCGTCGAGCAGCTGGGCACCGTTGAAGTTCGTCGACTGCCCGATGCGACCCAGCTCCGAGACCAGGCTGTCGGCTTCGGTCTTGATCGCGTTGCGGGAGTCGGCGTTGTTGGTGTCGTTGGCGCCCTGGACGCTCAGGTCGCGCAGACGCTGCAGGATGGACTGGGTCTGGCTCAGGCCGCCTTCAGCGGTCTGGACTGCGCCAATGCCGTCCTGGGCGTTGCGAGCGGCAACCGTGAGGCCACCGATCTGGGACTTCAGGCCCTCGGACAGTGCCAGGCCGGCCGCGTCGTCACCGGCGCGGTTGATGCGCATGCCGCTGGAAAGCTTCTCCAGCGACTTGGACAGGTCGTTCTGGGTGTTGCTGAGGTTGCGGTAAGCGTTGTTCGCAGCCAGGTTGGTGTTGATCTGCATTCCCATGATGTTTCCTCCATGATGTGGGACAGTGTGCGAGGGCCCATCCATGGGCCTTCAGGAGTAGTTATCGCCCGGCTGACTAGTCAGGTAAGGGGAATCCGAAAAAATGTTTTCCCAGTTCACGAGATCCTGTCCCGCGCGCTAGGACTGCCCTTTTATCCGCTTCATTCCCGCTAACGCATGGCGCGGTCCGGCCGATAGTTTCTACGAACCCTGCTGTTGGCTGAGTCGTCCGCACGATTGAACAGCCGCACCGGCACCACCGCACCTGTCAACCGCTACACACAATGAGGGAGCCGTCCAGAACATGGCCATCCACGAACTTTCAGCCCTGTTGTGGAGGGAGCGTGAACTTCTGGACGTTCTCACTTTCAAGCTGGAAGAAGAGCAGCTGCTCCTCACCTCCGGCAAATCACGCTGGCTGGCGCACGGCACCAAGGAAGTCGAACAGGTCCTTGAGCACCTTTCCAAGGCGAGCCTGGCGCGCACCATCGAAGCCGCCGTCGTCGCCGAAACCTGGGGCCTGCCCTCGGACGCTTCACTCGGCGAGCTTGCTGCCGCCGCCCCGGAGGGCGCCTGGTCCGAGGTCCTGACCGCGCACCTGACTGCCCTAACCCGCCAGACGGCCCTCATCAAGGAACTGCGGGACTCCAACGAGCAGTACCTGCGCACCGCGGTCCGATCCACCCAGGAGTCTTTGGCCGATCTGCGGCCCGCCGCGGCCGCCGGCACGTATGACGCCCAGGGCAAGACCGGGGAAACCGCCGGCTCCCGCCTCTTCGACAAGCAATTCTAAGGAAGCGACCATGAGCACCTTTGGCGCCCTGAATGCCGCCTACCGGGGACTGACGGCCGCCCAGCAGGGCATGAATGTCGCCGGCCAGAACATTGCCAACGCCGCAACCGAGGGCTACACCCGGCAGCGCGTGCAGCAGTCCGCGCTGGCCGCCCCGGCCCAGGGGCTCTTCGGCTCCGGCCGGCCGGAGTCCGGCAACGGCGTGTCCGTGGACGGCATCGCCCGGCTGGGCAGCAGCTTCCTGGACGCGGGAGTGCGCTCCGCGGGAGCCCAGGCCGGCTATGCGGGCGCCGTGTCCTCCGCCCTCCAGGGGATCGAGGGGATCCTCCAGGAGCCCGGCGAAAACGGCATCTCCACTGCGTTGCAGGGCTTCTGGTCCGCCTGGCAAGGCGCTTCCAACCAGCCCGACGACCCGGCCGCAAAGGGCCTGGTCCTTCAGGCTGGAAACGACCTTGCCACCAAGATTTCTTCCGCTTACACCGCTTTGGACACGCAGTGGAGCGGCGTCCGGAGCCAGGCCGACGGAGCCGTGCAGGCAGTCAACGCCGCCGCCACGCAGGTGGCCGCCTACAACAGCACCATCCGCTCCACCCTTGCCGCAGGGGGATCGGCCAACGAGCTCATCGACGCCCGGGCCAAGCTCACCGAGACCATCTCCCGGCTGACCGGCGCCACTGTTCGGGACCAAGCCGACGGCACCGTAGACATTCACGTGGGCGGCAACCCCCTCGTGATGGGTACCTCGGTCAGGGCCCTCGCGCTCTCGGGCAGTCAATCGACCGACAAACTCGGGGATTCCGTGCAGCTTGAATGGGCGGACCGGCCAGGGACCGCCGTAGCCGTTACGGATGGCGAAATCGCCGGGTCCCTCGCCGTGCTGGCCACGGCCGTCAAAGGGGGACCACTTGCCTCGGCTGCGGACTCGTTCAACCAGTTCGCCAGCAGGCTCGGCGATGCGGTTAACGCTCTCCACGCCGGCGGACAGACGTCTGCCGGTACCGGTGCCGGCAACTTCTTCAGCTTCTCAGCCACGGATGCCGCCCGCAGCCTGGCCGTAGTCCCCACGGACGCGGCGGGCATCGGCGTCGGCGTCAAGGATGCGGAGAAACTGGACGGCACCCTCGCCGACAAAATCTCACAGCTCGGCGCCGGGGCCAGTTCCCCGGACAACTTCTGGACCAATGTGGTCACGGGGATCGGTGTGCTCTCACGAGGCGCCCAGCAGCACGAATCGCTCAGCTCGGCGGCCGAATCCTCCGCCCTGGCCGGACGCGCCTCTTCCGCCTCCGTGAGCCTGGACGAGGAAAACGTCAGCCTGCTCACCAACCAGCACGCGTACCAGGCAGCGGCAAGAGTCATGACCGCGGTGGACGAAGCGCTGGACGTTCTTATTAACCACACCGGACTGGTAGGAAGGTAGACATGCTGAACCGGGTTACGAACCTGACCATGACCGCGGCGGCCCAGCGCAGCCTGCAGGCCCAGCAGTCCAAGCTGGCGGGGCTGCAGGACAAGGCCGCCACTCTCAACAAGATCACGCGCCCCTCCGACGATCCCACTGCCACCGGGGAGGCGATGCAAACCCGGGCCCGGCTGGCCGCCAATGCACAGTACGGACGAAATATCGAGGACGGCGGACGCTGGCTCACCGCCGCCGACTCGGCCTTGGGCGACGCCAACAACGTGTTGAACAAGATCCGCGACCTGACCGTCCAGGCCGGCAACGGCGCCCTCAACAAAACGGCCAAGGACGCCATCGCCATCCAGCTGGACGGGCTGAACCAGGACCTGCTCTCCATCGCGAACACCAAGCACCTCGGGCGCAACATCTTTGCCGGCAGCTCGGACACAGCGACCGCCTTCGGCCCGGCGGATCCGTCGGTTTTCAACGGCGTGGCGGACAGCTCGGTGGAACGCCGCATCAGCGCCGACCAGACAATCCGCGTCGATGCGGACGGCTCAAAGATCTTCGGCGCCGGCGACTCGTCGGTCTTCAAGCTCGTCAGCGATATGGCGACCGCACTGCGGGCTGGCTCGGATATCTCTCCTAAGTTGAACGACGTGGACGCCGCCTTGAAAAATGTCATCTCCGGCCGGGCTGAAATCGGAACGCAGCAAGTGCGGCTGGATCGCGCCGGCAACGTCAATACAGAACTGGGGGCCAGTTTGGATGCACAGAAGACCGGCATAGAAAAGGCAGACCTGGGCAGCGTGATCATGGACCTGAAGCTTCAGGAGACCAACTACCAGGTGGCCCTGGCCGCGACGGCGAAGGTCCTGCAGCCCACACTGATGGACTTCCTCCGATGAACACAGCCGTCACCAACAGCCCCGTCACGTTCACCGCGCCGATGCCGGGCTTCGAGAACGTGCACGACTTCACGCTGCGGAGCGTCGAAGGCGCCAACGGGCTGATTGCCCTCGAGGCCGGTTCCGCAGCGGTGCGGTTGTTCCTGGCCGACGCAGCGGTATTCGCGCCAAGCTACGCTCCGCCGATTACGGCAGCCGCACTGGAAGCCCTGGAACTGGAACCAGGAGAGGCGCCACAGCTGCTCGTTGTGCTCAACCACTCCCCCGGATCCACCACAGTCAACCTCATGGCCCCGATCGTGCTCAATCCCGGCACGCGCCGCTGCACCCAGCTCGTCCTGGACGGCCGCGACTACCCGCTCCGGGCCGACCTCGGCTCGCTCTAGCAAAGGCCGCCGTCGGCTGGCAGCTTGAATCTGTGGCAAACGCCGTCGTTACCAGAAGTGGGCGACGTCGATCACGAGGCGTGATCCGGCATCCGGACCCGCCAAGGCGAACACCCGGAACGGCAGGCGGGCGCGGACCCCGAGGCCCAGGCTGGTGTAGCCCTCAAAGCTGCCGGCCCAGGCCACCTGCCGGAACGTCTGGTAGCCGGCCACGTTCGCCAAGTCCTTCGGATCCGTCGGGGTGTACGTGGCATGGCCCTTGTCGTCATAGGCCGGGGCGTTGACGGTGACCCGGAGGAGGGCCTGGCCCCTTAGTTGGACTGGAAGTCCCGAGCCGTCCTGCACCACCTGGGGGACGTAGCGGACCGTGTATCCCGCAACCGGTCCGTTGAGGTCAATGACCAGCCGGTCAAAGCAGTAGTGCTGCCCGGTCCGGACGTTGACGACGTTGGCCTGGCTCAGGGCCGGATCGGTCTTGGCCAGCGAGCCCCACACCAGCCCGCAGTACGGGTCTGCGGCGGCCGGGCCCGCTGAGACCAGCCCCGATCCTATGACCAGCACTATGGCCAGTAGCCACGCCCGGAACGTCTTCATCTGGGCCGCCTCCTTGGGTGCCGCGATATCTCAAGAATAGGAGCCTTGGCGGCCCGCGGCGAGGTTGGCGGAAGGATCGCCGCCAGAGCGTTAAACTACGAAGCGCCGGCACCCCTTCGGGTCCGGCGCTTCGCAGTGACGCGGATTCCTAGCCTTCGCAGTCGCGGCAGTACTTCATGCCGTTCTTTTCGCGGGCCACCTGGGACCGGTGACGGACCAGGAAGCACGAGGCGCACGTGAATTCATCGGACTGCTCGGGCACAACAACAACGGTCAGTTCTTCACCGGACAGGTCCGCTCCGGGTAGATCAATGCCTTCGGCGGTGTCGTTCTCATCGACGTCGATGACGGCGGTCTGGGCGCCGCCTCCACGGGAAGCCTGAAGGGCCTCCAGCGATTCAGCGGGAGATTCTTCTTCTGACTTGTTGCGTGGGGCGTCGTAATCGGTAGCCATAGCGGGGGTTCACTTTCGTTGCTGCGCAGCGCCATTTCAGGCACCTCAGTGAAGCAGTTTAGGTCATTATGCACGGAGTTGCAGAATAGTGTGTTCAAAGCGACACTATGCGTCGCCGGGGCGTGTAAAAACGACGTTGCGCGGCAATCAAGTCATATTTTTCAGGCAAGTGGCCACACAACGAGGGTCTGCCACTTCGACTGGTCGGGCTCGGTTCCGGGATCGCTGAGGTAGTACTCCCACATCGCTCCGCCGGGGGTCACACCCTCGGCCTGCATCCGGGCCAGGATCGCGCCGTAGGTCTGCTGCAGCGATTCGTACGGGCCGATATGCAGGGCCTCGAAGGCTGGCCCTGCGGGAAGCGTCCCGGCCGTGACCCCGGCGTCGGAGCCCCCGGCCCTGGCAAAGGCGGCGGCCAGGGGAAAGCCGGCTTCGACGTCGACGACGTCGGTGGGCATCCCGCGGTACAGCGCAAACGGAGGTCCGGCGAGTTGGACATGCTGCTGCTGCACTGCCCCCATCACCGCCCCGAAGGCGCGGCCGAAGAAGTCCCGCAGCTCGGCCATCGGGACGGTTTCGCGCAGCACCGCCGTCGGTTGTTCCTTGAGTTGCGTGGACTTGATCTCTGGTGTCTTTTCCGCATTCGTTTCACTCATACGCCCAGAGTCCGCTGTCCGGTTTCCACGGACTAGGGCCTTACGTCCCTGCGGCCGCGAGCGCACCGGCGGGCCCGCAGGACACACCCCCCGCAACACAAATGAATTTTATTCATTTAACTCTTGCCCTCCGGCCCCGCTTGCCCCGATACTAAATGAATTGCATTCATTTAGTGATCCCCGTCTCATTGGAGTAGTCAGATGATCGAAATCACCTCCCTGCATTCGCCGCCGTCCCTGGCCCGGACGGCGCCGTCCGGCCGCCAGGCACTGCGGATCGGCGTGGTCCAGCACCGCTGGCATGCCGACATCCCCATTCTGCGTGCCGAGCTGGACGAGGGCGTCGAGCGTGCCGCGCGGCTGGGCGCCACCGTGGTCTTCCTGCCGGAACTCACGCTCTCCCGCTACCCCGCGGACACCCTTCCGGAGAACGACACCTCGCGTTCCGGAGCCCGGCCCCGGCCGTCCGGCACTGCCGAGGATCTGCTCACCGGGCCCACGTTCCGTTTCGCGGCCGATGCGGCGCGCCGGCACGGGGTCTGCGTCCACGCCTCGCTGTACCAGCGTGCGGACCATCCGGACGGCCCGGACGACGGCCTGGGCCTGAACACTGCCATTCTGGTTTCCCCCGAGGGTGAACTCCTGGCGCGGACGCACAAGCTCCACATTCCGGTCACTGCCGGCTACTACGAGGACAAGTTCTTCCGCCCCGGCCCGGCCGCTGACGACGCCTACGCGGTCCACTCCCCCGCGGAGCTCGGCGGTGCACGGCTGGGCATGCCCACCTGCTGGGACGAATGGTTCCCCGAGGTTGCCCGCCTGTACGCCCTGGGCGGGGCCGAAATCCTGGTCTACCCCACGGCCATCGGCTCCGAACCGGACCACCCGGACTTCGACACCCAGCCGCTCTGGCAGCAGGTCATTGTCGGCAACGGCATCGCCAACGGCCTGTTCATGGTGGCCCCCAACCGCTGGGGCAACGAGGGGACGCTGAACTTCTACGGCTCGTCCTTCATCTCCGATCCCTACGGCCGGATCCTCGCCCAAGCCCCGCGGGATGAATCCGCCGTCCTCGTCGCGGACCTGGACCTGGACCAGCGCAAAGACTGGCTGACGCTGTTCCCGTTCCTGGCGACCCGCCGCCCGGACACCTACGCCCGGCTCACCGAGTCGGTCCGCCGCGACGCCCCGCTCGGCGGCGAAGCGCCGCTGGCCATGGCGGTGGACGCATGAGCGGCTGGCGCATGCCGGCGGAGACGGCGCCGCAGGAGCGGATCTGGATGGCGTTCCCCACCGGCGGCTACACCCTGGGCGGGACGGACGACGAAGCCCACGCCGCCCGGTCCACGTGGGCCGCCGTCGCGAACGCCGTCGTCGGCTTTGAGCCGGTCACCATGCTGGTGGCGCCCGACGACGTCGAGACCGCCCGCCGCTATCTTCACCCCGACGTTGAGGTGCTCACCGCCGAACTGAATGACGCCTGGATGCGGGACACCGGCCCGAGCTTCGTGCTGGACGGCGGAGGCCGGCTCGGCGCGGTGGACTGGGTGTTCAACGGCTGGGGCGGCCAGGACTGGGCGGCGTGGGACAAGGACTCGCTCGTGGCCGCGGAGGTCTCGGCACGGTCCGGCGCACGCCACCTCGTTTCGGCCCTTGTCAATGAGGGCGGCGGCATCCACGTCGATGGTGAAGGCACTGTGCTGGTCACTGAGACCGTGCAGCTGGATCCCGGCCGCAATCCCGGGCTGGACAAATCGGACGTTGAAGCCGAGCTGGCGCGGACCATCGGTGCCACCCATGTCATTTGGCTTCCCCGCGGCCTGACCCGGGATTCGGAGAAGTTCGGCACCCGTGGCCATGTGGACATCGTGGCCGCCATCCCGTCGCCGGGTACCCTACTGGTCCATTCCCAGCAGAACCCGCAGCACCCGGACTTCGAGGTCAGCCGCCAGATCATCAGCTACCTGGCCACCACCAGGGACGCTGCCGGGCGTGAGTGGAACATCATCGAGGTGCCCGCCCCGGAGACCTTGACGGACGGCGACGGCTTCGTCGACTACAGCTACATCAACCACGTGGTGGTTAACGGGGGCGTGATCGCCTGCACGTTCGCGGACCCCATGGACGAGAAAGCATTGCGCATCCTCGGTGACGCCTACCCAGGGCGCAAGGTCATCGGCGTCGACGCCCGCGAGCTCTTTGCCCGCGGCGGCGGCATCCACTGCATTACACAACAGCAACCGGCTGCCTCCTAGAATAGGTCTCTGACATGAGTCAAACGATCGGCCGCGAACGCGGCGCATCCTCTCCCCACGACGTGGTCGACCCCGCCGGTTCGAAGCACGGCATTACCGGCAAGGGGCTCAAGGGCGGACAGCTCGGCCTGCTCGCCGTCGTCGTCCTTGGCATTTCCTCCGTGGCGCCCGCCTACAGCCTCACGAGTTCGCTGGGGCCCGCCGTCGGCGCCGTGGGAGTGCAGCTGCCGGCGATCTTCATCATCGCGTTCATCCCCATGATCCTGGTGGCGTTCGCCTACCGCGAGCTCAACGCCGACTCCCCGGACAGCGGCACCACGTTCACCTGGGCCACCAAGGCCTTCGGCCCGTACGTCGGCTGGATGGGCGGCTGGGGCCTGCTGGCCGCAAACATCATCGTCCTCTCCAACCTGGCCGGCGTCGCGGTGGACTTCTTCTACCTCTTCCTGGCCCAGGTCTTCGGCAACCCCGAGCTCGCGGACCTGACCTCCAACAAGGCGCTGAACATCGCCACCTGCCTGGTGTTCGTGGCACTCGCGGTCTGGGTCAGCTACCGCGGCCTGCACGCGACCAAGCTGGTGCAGTTCAGCATGGTCGGGTTCCAGGTCGTCGTCCTGGCCATCTTCATCGTCATGGCGCTCACCCACGCCGCCTCCGGGGATTCCCCCACCGCCATCGGCTTCAGCTGGGACTGGTTCAACCCCACGAAGATCGAAAGCTTTGAGCAGTTCACGGCCGGCATGTCCCTGGCGGTCTTCGTCTACTGGGGCTGGGATGTCTGCCTCACCGTGAACGAGGAAACCAAGGGCGGCAAGGGAACTGCCGGCAAGGCAGGCACGACGACGGCGATCGCCGTACTGGGCCTGTACATCGCCGTGATCGTGGCGACCATGATGGTGGCCGGCGTGGGCGGGGACGGCATCGGGCTGAACAACCCGGACAGCCAGCAAAACGTCTTTGCCGCGCTGGCTTCCCCCGTGATGGGTCCGCTGGCCATCCTGATGTCCCTGGCTGTGCTGTCCGGCACCGCATCATCCCTGCAGTCCACCATGGCGTCCCCGGCCCGCAGCCTCCTGGCCATGGGCCACTACGGGGCGCTGCCGCCGCGCTTCGCCACGGTCAGCAAGCGCTTCGGTTCGCCGGGCTACGCCACAGTCGTGGCCGGCCTGATCTCCGGCGGGTTCTACGCGGTCATGAAGGCGGTCAGCGAAAACGTCCTCAACGACACCATCATGGCCCTGGGCCTCATGATCTGCTTCTACTACGCCCTGACCGCGTTCGCATGCACGTGGTACTTCCGGCACAGCCTGTTCTCCAGCGTCCGGAACTTCTTCATGCGCCTGCTGTGCCCAGTGATCGGCGGCCTGGTGCTCACCGTGGTGTTCTTCCAGACGGCGGTGGACAGCTGGGCTCCCGAGTTCGGCAGCGGCTCCGAGATTTTCGGGGTGGGCCTGGTGTTCATCATCGGGATCGGAATCCTGTTGCTGGGCACGGTGGTCATGCTCCTGGCGGCCCGGTTCCACCCGGGGTTCTTCCGCGGCGAAACCATCCGCAAGGACACCCCTGCGCTGGTGATCCCGGAGTAGGTTCCGGCTTCTTGACCCGTACGGCCCTGCACCCAGGATTCCGGGGGCAGGGCCCTGCGGCTTTTGTGCCTTTACTCCACGGGAGTCGCAGGAGCATCATTCGACAGTACGGGGCCCGTCCGCCCCTGCCGGCTGCGGACCGGTCAAGGATCTGGAATCTCCACCGATGGAGGCCTCAATATGACTCGCGAACGCACTGCACTGGTTACCGGCGGCGCACGAGGCATCGGCCGCTCCATCGCGACGCACCTTGCAGAGAGCGGCTGGAAAGTAGTCGCTACGTACAACACCGGTCTCGACGAAGCGAAGGAACTCGAACGCAGTCACGGGGTGGATATGCGGCAACTCGATCTGACGGATAGATCCCTCTCCCTGGGCTTCGCCCGTCGGATCCGTGACGAATTTTCCTTCGATGCGCTGGTCAATAATGCTGGCATCCTCGACAAGGAACCCTTCGGGGACCTGACGTTGGATGCGTGGGATCGAACCTTTGCTGTAAATGTCACTGCCCCACTCATCCTGGCCCAGGAAATCGGCCCAAATATGCCCGCCGGTGGGAGCATTGTCAACATCGCCAGCACAGATGCCTATATCGGCTCCTTCCGGGGGATTGCCTACTCGGCCAGCAAGGCAGCCCTTCTTTCTCTCACGCGAAGCCTCGCCAACGTGCTTGGCCCCCGCGGAATTCGCGTGAACGCCGTGACTCCCGGCTGGGTAGACAATGGCCTGACTGAACAATCCTACGAAGCGGCAAGCCTCACGCCCCTAGGTCGCAACGGGAATCCGGAAGACATAGCCAACGTCGTCGCATTTCTCCTTAGCGCAGACGCCTCGTTCATCACCGGGGCGTCGATCGTCGCCGACGGCGGGTACACCGGCGTCGATTACTTCATGAAGAAGGAAAACGATTCCCGTGGCTGAGTTGCCTCGATCGTTTCGCCCGCGTGAGTGCGGGGTCCGGATCGTCTTTGGCCTGTCACGTGATGCCAAAAGCGTGGCGTGCGCCAAGGCAAGAAAAACCCCTCCGTTCCGGACAAGATCGCCGGAACGGAGGGGTTCTTTGGGCCCCCTGTCGGATTCGAACCGACGACCCCCGCTTTACAAGAGCGGTGCTCTGGCCAACTGAGCTAAGGAGGCATTCCTGTGCCGCCCGGTACCTGGCCGCAAAAGGGCCGGCGCCTGGGCGCTAGATAAGGTTAGCCCACGGACGCCCGGTGGTAAAAACGGCGGCGGTGCAGTCTGCGAAGCAAGCAGGAAGGCCCCGTCCCGGACGAATCCGGGACAGGGCCTTTCTGACGGCCGCGCGGCTGCCACGCGGCTACAGCGCGCGGGCGCCGCTGCTTCTAGCCCCAGGTTTTCATGGCGGGTCCGTCGGGATGGCGTGTTAATCAGGGAAAGGGTGCTCTGAACTGGGAAAATAGTGGTTGTCGAGACCGTTATTTGCCGAGCGAGGGAGCACCCTTTCGATGCAGAAGTCTACCCGTGTTTTTCCGTCC